>NZ_JBHRXE010000001.1:0-168726 GCF_042648325.1 Paracoccus simplex
ATCCCAGCTACCACCCTGGATTCGCGAGATGAATCCCTCACGCGATTTGTGCAACAGAGCCATGTGCCGGCAAAGACTTTGGCATAATGGGCCGTATCGCGAACCGCGTTGCTGAATTGGCTGCTCGCGGATCACGGCTGTGATGCCGATTGGTTCCGCGAAGCCCGGCAAAGCCGGGGGATCAAGCCCTGCGTCCCGCCAGGAAGTCGCGCGGCCAATCCGGCAGATATGACCGGCGCCGCTACCGCATCGGGATCATGTTCGGCCGCCTGAAGGACGGGCGCAGGGTCGCAACACGCCACGACAGATCCCCGAAGGTCTTCCTCTCCGCCATGGCCCTCGTGGCAACCGTGATCATCTGGATAGGACAGATCAATCGGTCCAGGGGCCGGCCCTGCGCGACCGCCGCGGAAATTCCGGCGCCGCCGCGGCACCCGGGGGGCTGGCCGGGGCATCGGAATTTTCTTGCCAAAATTCGGGACTTGCGCTGCACTTCGTCTTGTCCCGGCGCCGCCTCGCGATGCCGGCGGCCGTGTTTTCAATTATGGAGTTCCCAATCATGCGTAAGCAACTGGCCGCCGAGACGGTCGGCACTTTCTGGCTGGTCTTCGGAGGCTGCGGCAGCGCCATCCTCGCCGCCGCCTTTCCCGACCTGGGCATCGGCTTCACCGGCGTGGCGCTGGCCTTCGGCCTGACGGTGGTGACTATGGCCTATGCCGTGGGCGGCATCTCGGGCGGGCATTTCAATCCCGCCGTCTCGGTCGGCCTGACCGTGGCCGGCCGCTTTCCGGCCGCACGGCTGCTGCCCTATATCGCCGCGCAGCTCGTCGGCGCCATCCTGGCCGCCGCGGCGCTCTACCTGGTCGCCTCCGGCAAAGCCGGCTTCGCGCCGGGCGGCTTCGCGGCCAACGGTTACGGCGAGCATTCGCCCGGCGGCTATTCCCTGACCTCGGCCCTGGTGATCGAGATCATCCTGACCGCGATCTTCCTGTTCGTGATCCTGGGCACCACGCATGGCCGGGCGCCGGTCGGCTTCGCGCCGCTGGCCATCGGCCTGACCCTGACGCTGATCCACCTGATCTCGATCCCGGTGACCAATACCTCGGTCAACCCGGCGCGCTCGACCAGCCAGGCGCTGTTCGCCGATGGCTGGGCGCTGGGGCAGCTCTGGCTGTTCTGGCTGGCGCCGCTGCTCGGCGCGGTGCTGGGGGCGCTGGTCTGGAAGGCGGTGGGCGAGACGGACTGAGCCGGGCTTCCCCGCACCGGCCCCGGGCGGCATGATTCCGGCCGCCCGGATGCCCCGCCGAAATCCGCGTCAGGAGGCGCCGTCGCGGCGCTGCCAGGCGATGCTTTGCGGCCGGACCTGCGCCAGCACCTGCACGAGCAGGCCGGTCACCACCGCCTTCAGCAGGTCGCCGGGGATGAAGGCCGCCGACAGCAGCGTCGCCTCGGCCAGCGATTTCTTCAGCGCGAGCGCCATGCCGGCGATGCCGAAGACGTAAAGCACCAGCACGCCGCCCAGCACCGCGCCCAGGCCGGCGGCAAGGCCCGGGTGGCGGATGCCGGATTTCTCGACGAACAGGCCGGTGACGGCGGCAGCCGGGATCCAGCCCAGCAGGAAGCCGGTGGTCGGCGCCATGAACACGCCCAGCCCGCCGCGCCCGCCGGCCAGCAAGGGCAGACCCAGCGCCACCAGCAGGATGAACAGCAGGCAGGCCGCGACGCCGCGCTTCCAGCCCAGCACCGCGCCCGCCAGCATCACCCCCAGCGTCTGGGCCGAGATCGGCACGCCGAAGCCCAGCGTGATCGCCGGCACCAGCCCCAGCGCCGCGATCAGCGCCGCGAACATCGCCACATGGGCAAGGTTTCTTTCCATTCCCCGAACCTTTCTATCGAAGCTCTATCGCAGCGGGCCGCCGCGCGCCCGCAGCGCCTCGGCGAC
Source organism: Paracoccus simplex (assembly GCF_042648325.1). Taxonomy (NCBI): domain Bacteria; kingdom Pseudomonadati; phylum Pseudomonadota; class Alphaproteobacteria; order Rhodobacterales; family Paracoccaceae; genus Paracoccus; species Paracoccus simplex. The sequence continues at coordinate 1,943 of NZ_JBHRXE010000001.1, forward strand.
ATGATCGGCATCGTCCAGCGCCAGCAGCGCCAGCGGCAGCACCAGTTGCGGCCCCGGCCGTCGGGCCGAGCGCGCCCGCCAAGCCTCGACCAGCGCGCCCGCCTTCTGGATCAGCACCGGCGTGAAGCGGATGACCAGCGGGATCGCCGTCTCCAGCAGGTGCATGGGCAGCCCCAGCCGTTGCAGCGGCCGGCCCAGCGCGCGCACCACATCCGTCAGATCCTCGAGCGAGGTGGTCATGGTCACCAGATTGGCCAGCGCCACCGCCGTCGCCATGCGCAGCGCCAGAAACACGCCCTCGGCCGGGCTGCCCGACAGCGCGTGCCAGACCAGCACCAACCCCACGAAGGGCAGCACGATGCGCAGCGCCGCCAGCCCCGCGCGCAGGAAGACCGGCCCCGGCAGCGCGTAAAGCGCCAGCGCCAGGCCCAGCGCGGCACATTGGAACCACAGCGCCTCGACCGCGAACAGCGCCGTCGAGGCCAAGCACAGCGCCGCCAACTTGGCCGCCGCCGGCCAGCCATGCGCGCGCGTCCTAATCGGAGAGCTGAGAGAGATCATCCAGACCACCCTGACGGATCATTTCCGCGGTAAAGCGCGGCAGCACCAGATCGGCCGCCCCCGAGGCGACAAGCCGCCCGCGGTCCAGCCAGTGCACCTCATCATAGCCGCGCAGATCGCCGGGATCATGCGAAATATGCAGCAGCCGGATGGCGCAGCGGTCAAGATGCCGGCCAAGCTGCATCTTGGTCGGAATGTCGAGACCGGCGAAGGGCTCGTCCAGGATCAGCAGTTGCGGCCGCATCGCCAGCACCGCCATCATGCAGACCAGATGCTTCTGGCCCTGCGACAGCGACTGGATCGGCGCGTCCTTCCAGCCCGCCTTGTCGAACAGCGCCAGAACACGCAGCGCCTCGGCCGCCGCCTCGGATTTCGACCGGCCCTGCTGGCGCAGGCCGAAGGCGATCTCCTCCTGCACGCGGGGGAAGATGATCTGGTGCTCGGGATTCTGGAACAGGATGCCGACGGTGGCCAGCGCCGCCTTGCGGTCGGCCTGGACGTCGATCCCCTCGACCCGCAGCGTGCCGCGGCTCGGCGCCAGCAGCCCGGCCAGCAGCCGCGCCAGCGTGCTCTTGCCCGAGCCGTTGCGCCCCACCACGCCGATGCGCCGCGCCGAGCTGCGCAGCGTCAGCCCGGACAGGATGACCCGCCCCGCCACCTCGTAGCCGAGATCCTCCAGCTGGACGGCATGGCGCAGGTCGGCGGTCGCTTGCATGGCGGGCGGTTTCGGCTTCCGGTTGGTCTGGCCCGCTTGATGTCCGCAACCGGCCCGCCGCGCAAGGGCCATGGGCCGGAAAACAACGGCTCGACGCAAAGAGACAAGCAGGTCCGACGGATCTGCAATCGCGGCCCTGGGCAGCGCGGCCGGCCGGGGTGCTGGGCGGGCGCCGGGCCGCACTTGCACCCGGGTCGCCACCGGAAGGCTCCGAACCCGGCGGTCAAGCTCCAGCCGGGGCCGGGAAACCGGTCCCCGGCACATGCGCCCTCAGGCCCCGGCGGCAAGCCGGGATTGCGACAGCTTCAGCAGGCCCTTCTGCAGCAGGATGAACACCAGCAGCAGCACGCCGATGACGATCTTGGTCCACCAGCTCGACAGCGTGCCGTCGAAGACGATATAGGTCTGGATCAGCCCCATGGTCAGCACGCCGACCAGCGTGCCGAACATATAGCCCGCGCCGCCGGTCAGCAGCGTGCCGCCGATCACCACCGCCGCGATGGCGGTCAGTTCCGTCCCCACCGTCGCCAGCGAATAGCCCGAGCCGGTATAGATCGAGAACACGATCCCCGAGAGCCCCGCCATCAGCCCGGAAAAGGCATAGACCAGCATCGTGGTGCGGCCTTGCCGGACGCCCATCAGCCGCGCCGTCGCCTCGCCGCCGCCCAGCGCATAGACCGAGGCGCCGAAGCGGGTCTTGTGGGCGACGACCATGCCCGCCAGCACGGTCAGCAGCATGACGACGCCGATCAGCGTCAGCCGGCCCTTGCCGGGCATCAGCCAATAGGCCGATTGCAGGGTCTTGTAGAACGGATGCGCGATCGGCACCGAGTCGATCGACAGCATATAGGCCGCGCCGCGCGCCAGGAACATGCCGGCCAGCGTGACGATGAAGGCGGGCATCGCCAGCCGGTCGATCAGGAAGCCCATGGCCGCGCCGAAGGCGGTGGTCAGCGCCAGCAGCAGGGCAAAGACCACCAGCGGGTGCAGCGACGTCTCGCGCAGGATCACGGCGATGAAGACGCCGGAAAAGGCGATGACGCTGCCCACCGACAGGTCGATGCCGCCCGACAGGATCACCAGCGTCATGCCGACCGCGACGATGCCCAGATAGGCGTTGTCGGTCAGCAGATTGCCCATCACCCGCGTGGACAGGATGTTCGGGAATTGCAGCCAGCACAGCAGATAGGCCAGCAGGAAGATCACGACGGTCGCGTAAAGCGGCAGGGCGCGGGTGTTCATTTCGCGGCTCCTCGGTGCAGCGCGGCCTCGCGGCTGGCGCGGTGGCTGTCGCGCCACAGCCGCCATTCCCCGGCGATGCGCGGCGATTGCAGCACCAGGATCACCAGCACCAGCCCGGCCTTGATGACCAGGTTGTATTCGGACGGGAACCCGGCCAGCAGGATGCCGGTGTCGATGGTCTGGATGATGAGCGCGCCCAGAAGCGAGGCGATGATGGAAAACCGCCCGCCCAGCAGGGAATTGCCGCCGATCACCACGGCAAGGATGGCGTCCAGCTCCAGCCACAGCCCGGCATTGTTGGCGTCGGCGCCGCGGATGTCGGCGGTGACGACGATCCCGGCCAGCGCCGCGCAAAGCCCCGAGACGACATAGACCGCGATCAGCAGCACCGTGGCGTTCACCCCGGCCAGGGCGCTGGCGCGGCGGTTGATGCCGATGGATTCGACCAGCAGGCCAAGCGCGCTGCGCCGCATCAGCGCCGCCATGCCCAGGCCGCAGGCCAACCACAGCCAGGCCGGCACCGGCAGGCCCAGCAGGCTGCCCGAGCCGAAGAAGGCGAAGCCGGCGTCGGTGAAGGTCAGGATGCGGCCCTCGGTGATCAGCTGGGCGATGCCGCGCCCCATGGTCATCAGGATCAGCGTAGCGACAAAGGGCTGGATGCCGACCACGGCGACCAAGAGCCCGTTCCACAGCCCCGCGAGCGCACCGGCGGCCAGCGCCAGCAGCAGCGCGGGCACCAGCCCCCAGCCGCCGGCCACGGCCCATGCGGCGACCGCGCCGCAGATCGCCATGGTGGTGCCGACCGACAGGTCGATGCCGCGCGTGGCGATGACCAGCGTCATGCCCACCGCCAGCAGCGCCACCGGCGCGCCGCGCTTCAAGACGTCGACCATCGGCCCGACCAGCCGGTCGCCGCTGACGCCGATCTTCAGGAAACCCGGATAGAACACCGTCACCAGCGCCACCAGCAGCGCCAGCGCGACCAGTTGCGGCGCGATGCGTTTCAGCAGGGTCATGCCGCCACCTCCCCGTCACGGCCGGCACCGCCGGCGATGGCGCGCATGATCTCCGCCCCGGTCACGCGCGGCCCGTCCAGCTCCGCGACATGGCGGCGGTCGCGCAGCACGATCACCCGGTCGGCGCTGGCGACCAGCTCGTCGATCTCGCTCGAGACCAGCAGGATCGACATGCCGGCCTGGGTCAGCTCGCGGATCAGGCGCAGGATCTCGGCATGGGCGCCGACGTCGATGCCGCGCGTCGGCTCGTCCAGGATCAGGAAGCGCGGGTTCATCGCCAGCCAGCGGGCAAGGATGGCCTTTTGCTGGTTGCCGCCGGACAGCTCGCCGATGGGCTTTTCCCGGCCCGAGGTGCGGATGTCGAGCCGCTTGATATAGTCGTCGGCGATGCGGTTTTGCTCGGCGCGTGGGATCCTGCGCGCCCAGCCGCGCCGGGCCTGCAGGCCCAGGATGATGTTCTCGCGGATCGACAGTTCGGCGACGATGCCGTCGGTCTTGCGCTCCTCGGGGACGAAGCCGAAGCCTTCGGCGATGGCGGCGCGCGGGCTGGACAGGTCCAGCCGGGACTGTCCGTCGCTGGCCTCGCCCGATTGCGCGGGACGCACGCCGAACATCAGCTCGGCGCTTTCGGTCCGGCCCGAGCCCAGCAGGCCCGCCAGCCCCACCACCTCGCCCTGCCCCACGGTCAGGTCGAAGGGCTCGACCACGCCGCGCCGGCCGAAGCCGCGGAATTCCAGCAAAGGCGGGCGGACGGCGGCGGTCCGGGCCGCCTGCCCGGCCACCTCATGCTCCAGCGCGCGGCCCAGCATGTGCTCGATCAGCTTCACCCGGTCCAGCTCCGCCGTGCGCTCGGTGACGATCTTGCGGCCGTTCCGCAGCACGGTCACCCGGTCGGTCAGGTCGAACACCTGGTCAAGGAAATGCGACACGAAGACGATGCCCAGACCGCGCTCGCGCAGCCCCCGCACCACGTCGAAGACCATGCGCACCTCGGCCGCGTCCAGGCTGGCGGTCGGCTCGTCCAGGATCAGCACCTTGCCCGACAGCGCCACGGCGCGGGCGATGGCGACGATCTGCTGGATGGCGACGGAATAGCTGCCCAGATCGCGATCCACGTCGATGTCAAGGCCATAGGGCCGCAGCGTCTCGCGCGCCTCGGCCCGCAGGGCGCGGCTGTCGATCAGCCCCCAGCGGCGCGGCTCGCGGCCGAACATCAGGTTCTGCGCCACGGTCAGGTTGGGCAGCAGGTTCACCTCCTGATAGACGGTGCCGATGCCCTGCTCCTGCGCCTCGACCGTGGATTGCGGGTCGATGGTCGCGCCGTCCAGGGTGATGGTGCCGCCGTCGCGGCGATAGGCGCCGGTCAGGCATTTGATCAGCGTGGACTTGCCGGCGCCGTTCTCGCCCAAAAGCGCGTGGACCTCGCCGGCGGCCAGGTCGAAATCCACCGCGTCGAGCGCCTGCGTTCCCGGGAATGTCTTGGTCAAAGACCGGATGGTCAGCAGCATCGTGCCCCCCTTCTGCCGGTTGCCGGGCCGCGCGACGGCGGCCCGGCCGCTGGCTGTCAGTAGCCCAGGCCCTTGCGCCGCTCGTATTCGCCGGCGGGATCGTCGGCCTGGGTGTAGAGCTTCGACTCGGTCTGCAGGAACTTCGCCGGCTGGGTGCCGTCCTTCCAATAGGCGGCGAGCGCGTCGAAGGCCGGGCCGGCCATGTTCGGCGTGAGCTCGACGGTGGCGTTCGCCTCGCCATTGGCCATGGCCTGGAACAGGTCCGGTACGCCGTCGATCGAGACGACCAGGATGTCGGTGCCCGGCTTCAGCCCGGCCTCCTTGATGGCCTGGATCGCGCCGACCGCCATGTCGTCGTTATGGGCGTAAAGCGCGCAGATGTCCTTGCCGCCGTTCTCGGCCTGCAGGAAGCTCTCCATCACCTCCTTGCCCTGGGCACGGGTGAAATCGCCGGTCTGGCTGCGCACGATCTTCAGATTGTCATGGCCGGCCAGCGCGTTCTCGAAGCCCTTCTTGCGGTCGATGGCCGGGCTCGATCCGGTGGTGCCCTGCAGCTCGACCACGCGGCATTCCTTGTCGCCGACGCTATCGACCAGCCATTTTCCGGCAACCTCGCCCTCATGCACCAGGTTGGAACCCACGGCGGTCAGGTACAGATCGTCCGAACTGTCCACCTGCCGGTCCAGCAGCACGACCGGGATCTCGGCCTCCTTGGCCTCCTGCAGCACGGCGTCCCAGCCGGTGGCGACGACCGGCGCCAGCAGGATCGCGTCCACGCCCTGCGCGATGAAGGAGCGGATCGCGGCGATCTGGTTTTCCTGCTTCTGCTGCGCGTCCGAGAATTGCAGCTTCAGGCCGCGCTCCTCGGCCTGGGTCTTGGTCAGCGTGGTCTCGGCCGCGCGCCAGCCGGATTCCGAGCCGATCTGGGAAAAGCCGACGGTTTCGCCCTCGGCCAGCGCGGCCGTGGCCGAGATCGCCAGCGCGGCAGCGGCGGCGGTGCTCATCAGGAATCTGGTCATGGTTTCCTCCCTGTTATGACCGTTGTGGTCGGGGCCGCTCCTCTCAGCCCCGCAAATCCTCCGGCAGCAGCGCGTCGGGCAGGTTCTGGAAGCAGACCGGCCGCAGGAAGCGGCGGATCGCCAGAGTGCCGACGCTGGTGGCGCCGAAATTCGTCGAGGCCGGGTAAGGCCCGCCATGCACCATGGCGTCGGCGACCTCGACCCCGGTGGGCCAGCCATTGGCCAGCACCCGGCCGGCCTTGCGTTCCAGGACCGGCATCAGCCGCCGGGCCAGCGCGGTGTCGCCGGCCTCCATCTGCAAGCTGGCGGTCAGCTGGCCGTCCAGCGCGCGGGCAAGGCCCAGTATCTCGTCGTCCGAGGTGGTGGTGACGACGAGGCCGAGCGGGCCGAAGACCTCTTCCCCCAGGTCGTGGCTGTGCAGGAAGTCCCGCGCGCTGGTCCGGTAGATGCCGGGCCGCGCGTTGCGGCCCCGGCTGTCCTGTTCAAGCACCGCCGCGGCATGGGCTCCGATACGGGCGGCGCCTGCGCGATAGGCGGCGGCGATGCCCTCGGTCAGCATGACCTGTTCCGGGGCGTCCGCCAGCGCCTCGACGGCGGCGGCGGTGAAGGTGTCGGCATCCTCGGCGCGCAGCACCAGCAGGCCCGGATTGGTGCAGAACTGGCCCGCGCCCATGGTCAGGCTGGCGGTCCAGTCGCGGGCGAGCTGCGCGCCCCGCGCCGCGAAGGCCCCGGGCAGCACGAAACAGGGGTTGATGCTGCCGAGTTCGCCGAAGAAGGGGATCGGCTCGGGCCGCGCCGCGCACAGGTCGTAAAGCGCCCGGCCGCCGTGCAGGCTGCCGGTGAAGCCCACGGCGCGGATCAGCGGGTGCTGCACCAGCGCCGCGCCGACCTCATGCCGGTCGCCGTGGATGAAGCCGAAACTGCCGGCGGGCATGCCGGTGGCGCGGATGGCGGCATGGATGGCCTCGGCGACGATCTCGCCGGTGCCGGGATGGGCGGGATGGCCCTTGACCACCACCGGGCAGCCCGCCGCCAGGGCCGAGGCAGTGTCGCCCCCCGCCGTCGAAAACGCCAGCGGGAAGTTCGAGGCGCCGAAGACCGCCACCGGCCCGATCGGGCGCTGGATCAGCCGCAGGTCGGGACGCGGCGGCTGGCGGTCGGGCAGCGCCTTGTCGTGGCGGCGGTCGAGGTAATCGCCCTTGCGGATATGATCCGCGAACAGCCGCAACTGGCCCACGGTGCGGCCGCGCTCGCCTTGCAGCCGGGCCTCGGGCAGGCCGGTTTCCTGCGTGCCGATGGCGGTGATCGCCTCGGCCCGCGCCTCGATTTCACCGGCGATGGCGTCAAGGAAAGCCGCGCGCTCCTCGCGCCCGGTCCAGCCATAGGTGCAGAACGCCTCCTCGGCCGCCGCGCAGGCGCGATCCACCAGATCGGCGCTGCCGCCGGCGAAACCATGCGCCGGGCCATGCGCCGGGGCGGAACGGAAACGCGCCTCGCCCACGACCCATTCGCCTGCGATCAGATGCTTGCCTTGCGGTGTCCAGCCCATCGGTTTTCCTTCAGAAGTCGAATGCGTTCACGGTGTTGCGGCTGCCAAGGGTGAAGGCATCCGCCACCAGCACCATGGGCGACAGGTCCACCTCGGATGCGCCCTCGCGCACCAGCCGCGCCATGCGCGCGTAAAGCGCCAGATATTCGCCCATGATGCTGGCCTGCCCGCCGGCCTCGGTGCCGTCGATCTCCAGCACATTGCCGCCCAGCCGCAGGACGAGATGGCCGGCATCGGTCTGGAACTCCATGTCCCAGGTCTGCGGGCCCTGCTGGCGGAAGTCGAAATCGGCGGTGATATTGCCCGACAGCGCCAGCCGCGCGGCGATGGGGGCCTGGCGGTTTTCCGGGAAATCCAGTTCGGCGGCGCGCAGATGCACCGGCATCGGCAGGATCTCGGTCAGGATCGACAGCGCGTTGATGCCGGGGTCGAAGACGCCCATGCCGCCGGCCTGAAAGATCCAGTCCTGGCCGGGATGCCATTTGCGCACGTCCTCGCGCCAGGTGATCCGACCCTCGTGGATCACGCGGTCCGCCAGCCATGCCTTGGCGGCGGCAACGGCATGGGCCATGCGCGAATGCCAGGTGGCATAAAGCGTCACCCCCTGCGCCTGCGCCAGGTCGCGCAGGATATGCACCTCGGCCAAGGTCGCGCCGGGCGGCTTTTCCAGCATCAGGTGACGCCCGGCGCGCAGCACCGCCTGCGCCGCCTCGAAACGCGGCACCGGCGGCAGGCACAGGCTGACCGCACCGATGTCGGGGCGGGCCGCCAGCATGTCCTCGATGCGCGGGAAAGCCTCGATGCCCTCGACCTTGCCATGGCGGCTGACCGTCGCGGCCAGTTCCCAGTCCGGGCTCGAGGCCAGCGCCGGAACGTGCTGGTCCAGCGCGATCTTGCCGATGCCGACGAGCGCGAGTTTCATCAGTGGCTGTCCTTTCCGACCGGGTTGCCGCGGCAGCCGCGCAGGAAATCCAGATCCGCGCCGGTATCCGCGCCCATGACATGCGCCTGATGCAGCCAGGCGTAACCGCTCGCCGGCCGGTCGGGCAGCGGCTGCCACGCCGCCAGCCGCGCCGCCAGTTCCGCGTCGGAAATTTCCAGATGCAGCCGACGGTTCGGCACGTCCAGCTCGATCATGTCGCCGTCGCGCACCACCGCCAGCGGCCCGCCCGCCGCCGCCTCGGGCGAGGTGTGCAGCACCACGGTGCCGTAGGCGGTGCCCGACATGCGCGCGTCGGAAATCCGCACCATGTCGGTGATGCCCTTCTTCAGCACCTTGGGCGGCAGGCCCATGTTGCCGACCTCGGCCATGCCGGGATAGCCCTTGGGGCCGCAATTCTTCAGCACCATGACGCAGGTCTCGTCGATATCCAGCGCCTCGTCCTCGATCTTGCGCTTGTAATCGTCGATGTCCTCGAAAACCACGGCGCGGCCGCGATGCACCAGCAGATGCGGGCTGGCGGCCGAGGGCTTCAGCACCGCCCCCTTGGGCGCCAGGTTGCCGCGCAGGACCGCGATGCCGCCCTGATCGGTCAGCGGCCGGTCGGCGGGCAGGATCACGTCCTCGTTCCAGTTCACCACGTCCTTGACCTCGTCCCAGATCGTGGCGCCGCTGACGGTCAGCGCGTCCTTGTGCAACTGCCCGGCCTCGCCCAGCCGCTTGATGACCACGGGCAACCCGCCGGCATAGAAGAACTCCTCCATCAGGTATTGCCCCGAGGGCATCAGGTTCACGATGGTCTTGACGTCCCTGCCGCAGCGGTCCCAGTCGTCCAGCGTCAGATCCACCCCGACCCGGCCGGCCAGCGCCAGCAGATGCACCACGGCGTTGGTCGAGCCGCCGATGGCGCCGTTGGTGCGGATCGCGTTCTCGAAGGCCAGCTTGGTCAGGATGTCGCTGGGCTTCAGGTCGTCCTTGACCATCTGCACGATGCGCCGGCCGGACAGCTGCGCGATGACGCGGCGGCGACTGTCCACCGCCGGGATCGCCGCATTGCCGGACAGCGCCATCCCCAGCGCCTCGGCCATGCTCGCCATGGTGCTGGCGGTGCCCATGGTGTTGCAGGTCCCGGATGAGCGGGACATGCTCGCCTCGGCCTCCAGGAACTCCTCCTGCGTCATCTCGCCGGCCTTCACCGCCTCGCTGAACTTCCACAGATGCGTGCCGGACCCCACCCGCTCGCCGCGGAAATAGCCGTTCAGCATCGGGCCGCCGGTGACGATGATCGAGGGAATGTCGGTCGAGGCCGCCGCCATCAGCAGGCTGGGCGTGGTCTTGTCGCAGCCGACCAGCAGCACCGCGCCGTCCATCGGCTGGCCGCGGATCGTCTCCTCGATCGCCAGCGCCGCGAGGTTGCGAAACATCATCGCGGTCGGGCGGAAGGTGTTCTCGGACGCCGAGAACACCGGCACCTCGACCGGGAAGCCGCCGGCCTCCCAGATCCCGGCCTTCACCTTTTCCGCCAGCTCGCGCAGATGGCCGTTGCAGGGCGTCAGGTCCGACCAGGTGTTCAGGATGCCGATCACCGGGCGGCCGTCGAACAGGTCATGCGGCCAGCCCTGGTTCTTCATCCAGCCGCGATGATAGATCGCATCGCGCGAGGTGCCGCCATACCATTCCTGCGAGCGCAGCCGGCGCGGCCAGGGGGCGGGGGTGAAACGCTTGCCCATCACAGCACCTCGACCATGGCGGTTGCGGAACCGGCGCCGGCAGCGCCCTCCAGCGGGTTGCGCAGCGGCAGGCCCAGCGCCGCCGCCTCGATCTCGAAACAGTCGCCGGGCCGGGCCTGGAAGCCGTCGGCAAAGGACAGCGTCGCCGTGCCGAAGAAATGCACATGCACGTCGCCCGGCTGCCGGAACAGCCCGTATTTGAAATGGTGGTATTCCAGATTGGTGATGCTGTGGCTCATGTTCGCCTCGCCCGACAGGAAGGGCTTTTCCCAGATCACCGCGCCGTCGCGCCGGATGCGGCTTCTGCCCTCGACATGCTGGGGCAGCGCGCCCAGCAGCATCTCGGGACCGAAGCTGGCCGGGCGCAGCTTGGAATGCGCCAGCCACAGATAGTTGCCCCGCTCGGTCACATGGTCCGAGAACTCGTTGCCCAGCGCGAAGCCCATGCGGAACGGCCGCCCGTCCGGGCCGATGACATAGAGGCCGGCGATCTCGGGCTCCTCGCCGGCATCCAGCGCGAAACCGGGCGAGGCCAGCGCCGCCCCCGGCGCCACCGCGGCATGGCCGTTGCCCTTGTAGAACCATTCCGGCTGCACGCCGATCTCGCCGCGGCGCGGCTTGCCGCCCTCCAGCCCCATGCGGAACATCTTCATGCTGTCGGTCAGCTCGTCCGCATCCGGGTCGCCATGCATCGCGTCCCGCGTCGCCGCCGAGCCCAGATGCGTCAGGCCGGTCCCGGTCAGGTGCAGATGCGCGGGGTCCGGGTGATCGACCGGCAGCAGCATCCGCCCCTCGGCCAAGGCCTGGGCCAGATCGACCGCGGCGCCCTGCCCGCGCCGCCGCGCCTCCTCGGCCAGGCCATGGCCGGCGGCGATGGCGGCCAGCGCCAGGTCGCGGCTGCTGTCCACCCCCGGCACCAGATGGGCGCCGCCGCCGTCGCGCAGCGCCACGGCGCGGCGGCCATCGGTCAGTCTCAGTTGCGACAGGAACATGGAACACCCTTCGATTCTTGGCGTGGATGGTGCGGCGGTCGCCGCCGCCCGGCCCGGCCGACGGACCGGGGACCGGCGGGACAGGGAAAAACGGTCGTCGATGCAGCGGCTGCGAATGTCATGTCTTCCTCCGCCCGGCGGCGCCTGGCCGCCCGTTGCCCGCGCCCGCCGGCATGGGCCATGCCGGGACGATAGCAAGCCAAGGACATGATGATAAAATTACATTGACACCATTCTTCATACCGAAATCGGTATGGAAAATGCCGCGCTTGCAGCATGACGCGCAAGCCGGCCGGTACGGGCTTCCACCGCCGGCGCCCGATCACCCCGCCCGCCGGACAGGACAGCGACAGGCTATTCCTCCAACCCCTCCAGCAGCCCCGGCGACATCTCCTCCCAGAAGGCGGCGATGCGGGTGCTGTTCAGCGGCGACATCCAGCCGTGCTTCTCGAAATCATCGCGCATCCGCGCATCGGAAAGCTGCGCCAGGAACAGCCGCTTGTCGGCGTCGCGCTGGGTGGGCGTGCGGGCCTTGACCGCCTCGAGGATGCGGCGCAGCCGCTCGGCCCGCGGGTTCGGGCCACCCCCCTCCCCTGCCCGCTCGGGCACCGGGCCGAAATTGCCCTCCAGCGCCGCGGTCAGATAGCCCAGTTTGCTTTTGACATTCTTGCGGGTCTCGACATAGTCGAGCTTCTCCAGCACCTGCTCCTCGCCATGCGCCGAAAGCCATTGCCGCGCCAGCCGGTCGCTGACCCCCAGGCCGCGCAGCCGGGCATAGACCGCGCCATGCCGCATCCCCTCGCCGTCGTCCATGTCCAGGATCGCCAGCTGCGGGTTCTCCTTGATGCGGAAGCGGATATCGGTCACCACCCTGCCCTGCTTCTTGGTCTCGGGGGTCAGCAGGATGTTGCTGGTGCGGTTCACCTCGTCCACCGCCGGCTTGATGACCTTGGCGTTCAGATGCTTGAAGGTCTCGTAATAGGCGCTGCCATCCACCCCCATCAGCCGCCGGAACAGGTCCAGCGGCCACCAGCCGGTCGATCCGGTCCTGACGAAGCGATAGCAGTTCTCGTAAAGCGCCAGCGCGTGGCCGCTGGTGAAGCGGCGCTGGATGTTCAGGTTGATCAGCGCGAAGACCTTCGGATCGTTCAGCTTTTCCGCCAGCGCCGGGGAATAGGCGTATTCGCAGATCCCGCCCTTCAGCTTGGCATAGCTCAGCAGGCTCGACACGCCCCATTCCTGCTGGCCCTTCTCGTCCAGCATGTCCCATTCCGCCACCGTCTCGGCCAGGCCGCGCAGCGACTGCTTCAGCGTATCCATGTCGTTGCTGTTATAGCCGATCATCAGGCACAGCGTCCGCGCGTCGATCTGGTGGCGGGTGCGGCTGGTCAGCGTGTCATAGGCATTGAGCAGCAGCACGTTCGACAGCTTGCGCTGCAGCAGCGTCAGCTTGCCCGAGACATGGATCGCCGCCACATGTTTCTTGACCGCCCCCCGGCGCAGCGCGCCCGAAAGCTGGTCGCGAGGAATATCGTCCATCGCCCTGCCCTTTTTATCGTTACCCGGATTATGACGGATAAGGTACCTTCCGACAACAGCTATCCGGGTTCCCGTCACCGCCGCCGGCGGGTCCCGTAGACGGGTTCCTTTGCGCCGCCGCGGCCGATAAGGCACCCGTTTACAGGAGGCGCAGGTGGCATATCCGGGCGAAACCGGGCCGAAAACCGCATATCCGGGCCGATCCCGCAGCCGGAAACCCCTGTTCCCGCGAATCGGTGCCCGCCATCCCGGAATCGGGTGCCCTTCGTCCCGCAGACGGGTGCCCGTGATCCTGAAAACGGGTGCCGGATTGCCCGTATCATCCTGAAATATCGTGATTTTCACGATGGAAAGATTCTAAAGTCCTGAAAGGAATCACAAGCTTTATGCTGCTGCTTTCTGCTGATTTTTCAGGAATTTCGCTGCGAAACCTCGCAGGGCGATTCACTTGCCCCCGGCGATGTGTAATAGTTTCGCCAAAACACCCATCGAAGCAGCACATCGCAGAGGTAGTGACATGTCCTCAGGCAAGGATCCCCTTCCCCCTTATTTCAACATCAACCCGGCCCGGGCCGCCGAGCGGCTGTCCGAGCCTATCGACACCGCCCGATTCGCAAAAGCCGCCGCCTTCGCCGCCAAGGGCCGCCAGGACCTGGCCGAGCGCGGCTACGCCCCGGACGGCCGGAAGCGCCTGCGCCGCTTCTCGACCTGGGAGGTCTGCCGCTACCTGATCCCGGTGGCGCCGGCGCATTTCCGCCGCGTGCTGCTGAAGAACCCCGACCTGCCGCAGGGCCAGGGCGAGGGCAACTCGAAATGGTTCAGCCTCGACGACGTGCTGCGGCTGCGCGACCATTTCGCGGCCGAGGGCGCGGCCGGCCGCGAATACCGGCCCTGGCGTCCCGAGGGCCTGCCGGCCAAGACCATCGCCGTGGCCAATTTCAAGGGCGGGGTCGGCAAGACCTCGACCGCCGCGCATCTGGCCATGTCGGCGGCGCTGGACGGCTACAAGGTGCTGGTGATCGACCTCGACAGCCAGGGCAGCATGACCTCGATCATGGGCGGCAAGGTGGCCGACGAATGGTCCACCGCCTTCCCGCTGCTGGCCAAGGATTACGCCCTGGCCCTGCAGGACGAGAACCGGGTGCGCGAGGCGGCGGGCCAGACCCCCCTGCCCTTCGACGAGACCCTGACCGAGGCGCTGAAGATCACCGCCCAGGATCTGATCCAGAAGACGCATTGGCCGAACATCGATCTGCTCGGCGCCCAGCTCAACCTCTACTGGGCCGAGTTCCAGGTGCCGGTCTGGCGCATGGGCCTGCGCGGCTGGCCGCTCTGGGACGCGCTTGGCAATGCGCTGGTCAGCGACCGCATCGTCGACAACTACGACATCATCATCCTGGATACCCCGCCGGCGCTTGGCTACCTGACCATCAACGCGCTGGCGGCGGCCGATATCCTGCTGGTGCCGCTGGGCGCCTCGTTCCTGGAATTCGATTCGACCGGGCGCTTCTTCGACATGCTCTATTCGACCTTCGCCAGCGTCGAGGAAGGCGAGAACGCCGCCCGCCGCCGCGACGGCCTGCCCGAGATGCGCTTCGAATGGGACGCGGTGCGGGCGATCATCACCCGCTTCGACGCCGGCCAGCAGACCGACCTGGCCAATGTCATCCAGGCCTATTTCGGCGATTTCATGACCACCTACCGGCAGGAGCTGACCGCCATGGTCGGCCAGGCCGGCGAACAGGTGAACGGCATCTACGAGGCCGATTACCGCGAGTTCAACCGCGAGACCTATGTGCGCGGCCGCGAGACCTTCGACCGCACCTGGGCCGAGGTCAAGGAGCTGATCCTGGGCACCTGGTGGCGGGATCTGCAGATGGAACAGGCCGAGCGGGCCGCGCAGGTGAAGGAGCAGGCGCATGGCTAAGCGCAGAAGGCTGGAGACCCCGAGCAGCGCCGATCTGGACCGGATCGAGGAACAGTTTCGCAGCGAAACCTTCGAGCGTCCGGCCCTGGGCCGCGGCATCGCGCCGATCGCCCAGGTCGCCGCCGACAGCGCCGCCCTGACCAGCGCCGAAAGCACCGAGAGCCGCGCCGCCCGCGCCCGGACCGAGGTCGACGCCGCCCGGCTGCGGACGGCGCAGGAGCAGGGGCTGCTGATCGTCGAGCTGCCCCTTGAGCAGATCGACGAGACGGCGATGATCCGCGACCGCCTGGTGATGAACGACGAGGACATGCAGGAACTGCGGCTGTCGATCGCCGCGCATGGGCTGCGGCTGCCGATCGAGGTCTTCGAGATGGAGGCGCCGGACGGGCAGGGACCGCGCTACGGCCTCATCTCGGGCTATCGCCGGCTGCATGCGGTGCGGGCGCTGCACGAGCTGACCGAGGCCGAGAAGCACCGCCGCATCCGCGCCCTGATCCGGCCCCGCACCGAGACCGACGCGGCCTTCGTCGCCATGGTCGAGGAGAACGAGGTCCGCGAGGAGCTGAGCCATTTCGAGCGCGGCCGCATCGCCGTCATCGCCGCCAATCAGGGCGCCTTCGCCAATACCGAGGATGCGGTGAACAAGCTGTTCGCCACCGGCTCGAAGGCCAAGCGCTCCAAGGTGCGGTCCTTCGCGCTGATCTTCGAGGAGCTGGGCGACATGCTGCGCTTTCCCGAGGCGTTGACCGAACGGCGCGGGCTGCGGCTGTCGGCGGCGCTGCGCAACGGCGCCGAGGCCGGGCTGCGGCAGGCGCTGTCGGTGCGCGTCCCCGC
Source organism: Paracoccus simplex (assembly GCF_042648325.1). NCBI lineage: Bacteria > Pseudomonadati > Pseudomonadota > Alphaproteobacteria > Rhodobacterales > Paracoccaceae > Paracoccus > Paracoccus simplex. Next base: position 17,515 of record NZ_JBHRXE010000001.1, read on the forward strand.
CGATGCCGAGGAGGAATGGACCCTGATCGAGCCGGTGCTGCAGGCGCTGGAAAGCGCGCCGCGCGAGCCGAGCCGCGGCGGGCGACCGCGCTCCCGGCCGGAGGGCTATGGCTGGATCGACGACATGACCATCCGCACCACCAGCGGCATCCTGATCCGCCGGGCCCGGGACGGCAAGGGCCACATCCTGCGTCTGGAGGGCAGCCCGCTGGACGACGAGCTGATGGAAAGCCTGATGCTGGAGATCCGCGCCCTGCTGGAAAAGTGACGGTTTCGCAGCGAAACCCTGGCGCATGCCCCGGCCCGGCTTGATCGCCGGGCCGGGGCATGGCATGTTGGGCCATGCTTGGGCAGCGGCTGGTCAGGTCGCCGACGGGGTAGGGAAGCGGACATCCGGGTGATCCGCATATCCACAAAATTCTGCGGATTGAGCGCGGCGCGCGCCGGGATTCGTTGCCGGTTGCTGGCGCGGTGAAAAACCCGGCCTGCGGGGTTTCGGCTGGCGGGAGGCGCCGGCGCACGCTGGCCGGACGGGTAGTCGCGCAACGGTGAGGAATGGGCCGTGCCGCCCCGGCGGTGGGGCTGTCGCCGCTGCGCGTCCCCGGGCAGGATGGCGCGGATGGCTGGGGATCCGGCAGACGGAAAGGCGGCCGGTTCCGGGGGCCGCGCGGCGCGTTCCGCAACGCGGCGGGTCGCGGCATATCCGGAGATTGCGGTGGCCGGGAAGGCGCCGGGGAATGGGCCGGCGCGGCGGGCGAGGGGGCAGGCCGCCTGCCTGAGAGAAAGGCCGTGCGAGCGGCGCCGTTGCAAGCGGCCTTTGGACAACGGAGAGGGCAGGGCGGGCCTGCAGCGGGCCGCCCGCCCGTCATATCCGCGTCTTTGCGCATATTCGAATATTTCAGGGCGCCGGGCGTGAACAGCGCCGAGACGATGCCGATGCGCCAGACCAGGAAGCGCGACAGGATCGGCGCGTGGCGGGGCGTGGCGTGGCCTCGGCGCGGCCATGCCGGCTGGCGTCGCGGCTGTCGTTCGTTGCCCTGCGGCCGGGGCGTTGCTGACCGGGCCGCGCAATGCGGCTGTTGCGCCCCTGGCGGCCCGGTGTCGCGCGCGGCGGCCGGGAGCAGGCCGTTCAGGTGCTGCATAATTGCGACAGAGCCGCGCCCGATCCCGGCCGGGCGGCGCCGGGAGGGGTTGCAATGGTTGATGGTTTTGGTAGGTTATCCCTTTCATCCGCGCCTTCAGGCCCGAAGGCCCAGCCGAGCCGCATGCGATGAGTTATCGCCACTCCATGACCTGCCATACCGAGGGCATCCGGCCCACGACGCCCGTGCAATGGCGCGGCCTGGACGGGTTGGTCAGCGTCTATTGGCAGGCCGAGGGCCAGACCGGCGCCCGGGGCTATTACCTGTCGCCGGACCCGCGCATCGTCTTCTTCTTCAACGACGTCGCCTCGCAGATCCGGCTTTCCAACCGCGACAGCGGCATCGGTCGCCATTGCCGGCCGATGACGCGGGCGATCTATGTGCCGGCCGGGCTGCCGATCTGGACCCGCTTCACCGCGCCGCACGCGTTTTCGCATCTGGACCTGCATGTGCATCAGGACCGGCTGCTGCGCTTCCTGTCGCCGCCGCTGGGCCGGTCCGAGGCCATGGCGGTCCTGCGCCGCCCGGTCGAAACCCAGGACGCCGCCGCCATCGACGCGCTGGCGCGGCTGCTGGTCGACGAGGTGGCGGCGCCGCGCCGGCACGGGCTTTATGCCGAAAGCCTGGTCGGCAGCATCTTCGGCGCCCTGCTGGACCTGCCGCAGCAGGCCGAGGCGTGCCCGGCGGCGCGGCTGACGCCGGCGCAGATGAAGCGGCTGCGGGCGCGGCTGGCGGCCCGGCCCGACCGGCGGCTGACGGTGGCCGAGATGGCCGAGAGCGTCGGCCTGTCGGACAGCTGGTTCGCGCATGTGTTCAAGGCCACCACCGGCACGACGCCGCTGCAATGGCAACTGGGCCAGCGCATCGGGCTGGCCCAGCGGCTGCTGCTGGATCCCGAGCTGCGGCTGGCCGACATCGCCGCGCAGCTGGGTTTTTCCGACCAGGCGCATCTGACGCGGGTGTTCCGCAAATCCTGCGGCACGCCGCCGGCGGCGTGGCGGCGGGCGCGGCTGGCGGGGCAGGGGGAACACGCGGTGGCAGATGTGCAACAGGCCTTGCCAATCCCGGCCGGGGCCGCAGCTTTGGACAAAAACCGCAGCATCCTTCAAGACGGGTGCCGGCAAGACGGTTAACCGCCCGGCTTGCGGTAAACGACCCAGCCAGTCCTTCGTTCCTGTCGAAGCCAGCCAGATCAGCATTGCCAGCAGGATCATACTACAGGAGTGCCTCATGGCCGTGCAACGAACCGGCTTCGCCCGGAACAAACCCCTGTCCCATCGTGCCGCCCGGTCGCTGCTCTGGTCGGGAGCCGCGCTTGTGCTGGCAGGCACCGCAATGGCGCAGGACGGCGTGGAATCCCAACCCATCGTGCTGGAGACCGTGACCCTGACCGGCGGCGCGATCCGGGCGGCGGACAATTCCATCGTCGAGGGCCATACCGCCACCGGCTCGAAAACCCCGACCGAACTGGTGGAGGTGCCGGCGCAGGTCTCGGCGGTGACCGAGGACGATCTTCGGACCCGCGACCCGCGGACCCTCATGCAGGCGCTGTCCTATACGTCCAGCGTTTCGGTTGACGAATACGGTTCCGACAACCGTTACGACTTCTATCGCATCCGCGGCTTTTCGGCATCCGGCACCTATCGCGACGGCCTGCCGCTGCGCACCTTCAACTTCACCGGCGGCCGGATCGAGCCCTATTCGGTCCAGCGCATCGAGGTGCTGAAAGGCTCGACCTCGAGCCTGTTCGGGTTGAACGGGCCGGGCGGGCTGGTCAATGTCATCACCAAGCGGCCGCAAAGCGATCCTTTCGGCGAGGTCTTCGTGACCGCCGGCGACGGCATCGCCGAGACCGGCGTGGATTTCGGCGCCCCGATCGACGCGGACGGGACCTGGACCTATCGCCTGACCGCGAAACTGCAGGACAGCGAGGATGGCAGCCCGGCGCTGAACGACGACCGCGCCTATCTTGCCGGGGCGCTGACCTGGAAACCCGGCGATGCGACGGCGCTGACGCTGCTGGCGAATTACTACGACATCGACGGCAATGCCGGAAACAGCATTCCCGTCGGCTCGGCCGCGTCGCGCGACACCTATTTCGGCGAGCCGGATTTCAATGCGCTCGACCGGATCGAGCGCAGCTTCGGCTATGAGTTCAGCCATGATTTCGGCAACGGCCTGACCTTCCGCCAGAACGCGCGCTATTCCTCTTTCGACATGAACCTGAAGCAGGCCTATGTCAGCGGGCTCAGCGGCGATGACGTCCTGCGCTCGGCCTACGAGGTCGATGGCGAGCTGAAGCGCTTCGCCATCGACAACCAGCTGCAATACGACCGCGACTTCGGCAATGTCGGCAGCCGTTCGCTGCTGGGCGTCGAATATGTCAAGGACGACCTTGACGAGGCCGTGGATTATTTCACCGTGCCTTCGGTCGATATCGACGACCCGGTGCCCTGCGGCCTGCGCTGCCTTGCCCCGGCGGGCGGCACCATCTACGACATGACGCAGAAGTCGACCGGCATCTATCTGCAACAGGAACTGACCTTCGGCGACCGCTGGATCCTGACGCTGGGCGGGCGTTACGACACGGTCAGGACCGATACCGGCGCCGCTGCCGGCACGAACGAGCAGGACGCCTTCACCAAGCGCCTGGGCCTGACCCACAAGATCAATCCCGACCTGGCGGTCTATGCCAATTATTCGGAATCCTTCGAGCCGGTCTCCTCGGGCTATGTGCCGGCGCTGACCGACGCGCCCGAGCCGCAAGAGGGGCGGCAATACGAACTGGGAATGAAATACCGGCCTGCCGGGGGCGATGCCTTGCTGAGCGCGGCGCTGTTCGACCTGAGCCAGACCAACGTGCCGCGGGTGAACGACGACTTCACCTATTCGCAGGTCGGCCGCATCGACGTGCGCGGGCTGGAGATCGAGGGCCGCATGCCCGTCGGCGACCAGGCCAACCTGCTGTTTTCCTATTCCTAATGGGATTCCGAGATCGTCGGCGGCCCGAATGCCGGCAACTCCCCCGAGCTGACGCCGAAGCATCTGGCCTCGGTCTGGGCGGATTACACCTTCGCGGACAACAGCCCGGCGGCCGGGCTGCGGCTGGGCGGCGGGGCGCGTTTCCTTGGCTCGCGCTGGTCGGATGACGGCAATACGGTCAAGATCGGTTCGGCGGTGGTCTTCGACGCGATGGCCAGCTATCCGCTGACCGACAAGACCGAGCTGGCGGTGAACGTGTCGAACCTGTTCGACCGGAAATACATCTCGGAATACAACTTCACCAACACCTCGATCTTCTATGGCGACGGCCGCAGCGTGCAGGCCACCTTGCGCCACCGCTGGTAGGATCCGATCTGCGGGTCGCCGCTGCGATGGCGGCCCGTCGCTGGCCGGGACGCGGATCCCTGTCCTTGTCCGGACCGGCCCTTTCTTGACTCGCGCCGGGCGGCATGAAACCGCCCCTGGCCGCCGCCCGTGGAAGGAACCGCATCATGCCCCGAGACCGAATCCGCCCCGTGCTGGCCTGGACCCTGCTGGCCTGGGCCCTGCTGGCCGCGCTGGCACCGATGGCCGGCCGCGCCGAGACCCCGGCGCCGGCGGGCTTTCCGCTGGAGATCCGCCACGCCTTCGGCACCACCACCATCCCCGCCAGGCCGCAGCGGGTCGCCACCGTGGCCTGGGCCAATCACGAGGTGCCGCTGGCGCTGGGCATCGTGCCGGTCGGCTTCGCCGCGGCGCGTTTCGGCGATGACGACGGCGACGGCGTGCTGCCCTGGGTCGAGGCGCGGCTGCAGGAGCTGGGCGCCGAACCCCCGGCCCTGTTCGACGAGGGCGACGGCATCGACTTCGAGGCGGTCGCCGCCAGCCGCCCCGATGTCATCCTGGCCGCCTATTCCGGGCTCAGCCGGGCCGATTACGACACGCTGAGCCAGATCGCCCCGGTCGTCGCCTATCCCGAGACGCCCTGGGCGACGGACTGGCGCGAGATGATCCGGCTGAACAGCGCCGGCCTGGGCCTGCAGGCCGAGGGCGAGGCGCTGATCGCCCGCATCGAGGGCCGGATCGCCGGCACGCTGGCCAAACATCCGCAGCTGGCCGGAAAATCGGCGATGTTCGTGACCCATCTCGACACCACCAATCTCAGCCTGGTCAGTTTCTATACCACCCATGACACGCGGGTGCAGTTCTTCGCCGATCTGGGGCTGCGCTCGCCGCAAAGCGTGGTCGCGGCCTCGGCGGATGGCAGTTTCTCGGGTCAGGTCAGCGCCGAGCGGATCGACAGCTTCGACGATGTGGACATCCTGGTGACCTATGGCAGCCGCGACCTGTTCGAGGCGATGCGGCAGGATCCGCTGATCTCGCACATGCCGGCGGTCCGGGACGATGCGCTGGTGATGCTGGGCAGCGATCCCCTGGGCACGGCGGCCAACCCGACGCCGCTGTCGATCCCCTGGGTGCTGGACGATTACGTGGCGCGGCTGGCCGAGGCCGCCGCGGGCAAGGCCCGATGACGATGCAGGCCGGCGCCCTGCCGTGCCGCCGGACGGCGTGCAACACGCTGGGGCTGGCGGCGGCGCTGCTGCTGGTGGCGCTGCTTTGCGGGCTGTCGGTGGCGATCGGCACCCGCGAGGTGGGCTGGGACGCCATCGCCGCCGCGCAGGCCGGCCGGGCCGAGACCATCGGCCAGGCCGCCGTCGCCGCGCGGCTGCCGCGCACCGCGCTGGCCGGTCTGGCCGGGGCGGCGCTGGGCCTGTCCGGGGCGCTGCTGCAGGGCGTCACCCGCAACCCGCTGGCCGATCCGGGCATTCTGGGCATCAACATGGGCGCGGCGCTGGCGGTGGTGGTGGGCGTGGCCTGGCTTTCGATCACCTCGGCCGAGGCCTATATCTGGGCGGCGATCCTGGGCGCCGGGCTGACGGCGGTCTTCGTCTATGTCATCGGCTCGCTGGGCCGGGGCGGCGCCACGCCGCTGAAGCTGGCGCTGGCGGGGGCGGCGACCTCGGTGGCCTTCTCGTCGCTGGTGATCGCGGTGGTGCTGCCGCGCGGCGACATCGCCGGGGGCATCCAGTCCTGGCAGATCGGCGGCGTCGGCGGCGCCACCTTTGCGCGGCTGGCGCCGGTGCTGCCCTTCCTGGCGGCGGGCTTCGCGATCAGCCTGCTTTGGGCGCGCAAGCTGAACGCGCTGGCGCTGGGCGACGAACTGGCCGCCGGCCTGGGCGAGAATGTCGCCCGCACCCGCGCCATCGCCGGGCTGGGCGCCATCCTGCTGTGCGGCGCGACCACGGCGGTCTGCGGCCCCATCGGCTTTGTCGGCTTGGTGGTGCCGCATTGCTGCCGGCTGCTGGTCGGCACCGATCACCGCTGGCTGCTGCCCTTCTCGGCGCTGGCCGGGGCGGGGTTGCTCTTGGTCTCGGACATTCTGGGCCGCATCCTGGCCCGGCCGGGCGAGCTGGACGTGGGCATCGTCACCGCCTTCGTCGGCGCGCCCTTCTTCATCTGGATCGTGCGCCGCCAGCGGCTGCGCGCGCTGTGACCATGGCCGACACCCCTACGCTTGCCGCCATCGCCGCCGCGCGGCAGCGCCGCTGCCGCCGGCGCCGGGCCATCCTGGCCGGGCTGGCGCTGCTGATCGCCGCAATGCTGGCGCTGACGCTGATGCTGGGCCAGTCCTTCACCCCGCCCGGGCAGGTGATCCGCGTGCTGGCCGGCGAGGAGGTGCCGGGCGCCGGCTTCACCGTGCGCCAGCTGCGGCTGCCGCGCGCGGTGCTGTCGGTGCTGGCCGGGCTGTGCTTCGGCATGGGCGGCGCGGCCTTCCAGATCATGTTGCGCAATCCGCTGGCCAGCCCCGACATCATCGGCATCAGCTCGGGCGCCAGCGCCGCGGCGGTGCTGGCCATCGTGGTGCTGGGGATCAGCGGGCCGGCGGTGCCGATCCTGGCCGTGGCGGCGGGGCTGGCGGTGGCGCTGGCGATCTACGGGCTGTCCTTTCGCGGCGGCGTCGCCGGCACCCGGCTGATCCTGGTCGGCATCGGCGTCGCCGCCATGCTGCACAGCGTCATCGCCTATACGCTGTCGCGCGCCCCGGCCTGGGATCTGCAGCAGGCGCTGCGCTGGCTGACCGGCAGCGTCAACGGCGCCCGGCTGGACCAGGCGCTGCCGCTGCTGGCGGTGCTGGTGCTGGCGGGCGGGGCGCTGCTGGCGCGGTCGCGCGACCTCGAGGCGCTGCGCATGGGCGAGGACATGGCCGCCGCGCTTGGCGTCCGGGTCGGGCCGACGCGGACGCTGGTGATCGGCTGCGCGGTGGGCATGATCGCCGTGGCGACGGCGATCACCGGGCCCATCGCCTTCGTCGCCTTCCTGTCGGGGCCGATCGCGGCGCGGATCGTCGGCAGCGGCGGCTCGCTGCTGCTGCCCTCGGCGCTGGTCGGCGCGGCGCTGGTGCTGGCCGGCGATTATTGCGGGCAGTTCCTGATGCCGGGCCGCTATCCGGTCGGCGTCGTCACCGGGGCGCTGGGGGCGCCCTATCTGATCTACCTGATCGTGCGGGTGAACCGCGCAGGAGGCTCGCTGTGACCGCCGAGAACCGACTGATCGCCGAGCGGCTGACCGCCGGCTATGGCGAGGCCGCCATCCTGCGCGACCTGGACCTTGCCGTCGCGCCGGGCCGCATCACCGCCATCGTCGGGGCCAATGCCTGCGGCAAGTCCACGCTGCTGCGCAGCCTGGCGCGGCTGCTGGCCCCGGCGCAGGGCCAGGTGACGCTGGACGGCCGCGCCATCCACCGCATCCCGGCCCGCGAGCTGGCGCGGACGCTGGGGCTGCTGCCGCAATCGCCCATCGCCCCCGAGGGCATCACCGTGGCCGAGCTGGTCGGCCGCGGCCGCCACCCGCATCACGGTCTGATGAGCCGCTGGAGCGCCGAGGACGACCGCGCCGTCGCCGCGGCGCTGGACGCCACCCGGACCGCCGAGCTGGCCGAGCGGCCGGTGGACGAGCTGTCCGGCGGCCAGCGCCAGCGGGTCTGGATCGCCATGGCGCTGGCGCAAGCGACCGGCATCCTGCTGCTGGACGAGCCGACGACCTTCCTGGATGTCAGCCACCAGGTCGAGGTGCTGGACCTGCTGGTCGATCTGAACCTGACCCGCGGCACCACCATCGTCATGGTGCTGCACGACCTGAACCTGGCGGCGCGCTATGCCGACCTGCTGGTGGCGATGCGCCGGGGCCGGCTTTACGCCTCGGGCCCGCCCGAGACGGTGCTGACCGCCGAGACCTTGCGCGCCGTCTTCGGGCTGGACAGCCGCGTGGTGACCGATCCGATCTCGGGCCGGCCGATGATGCTGCCCATCGGCCGGCACCGCATCGGTGCCACGGCCGAGCCCGGCGGCAAGGCGCAGGCGCGGCAGGCTCAGTCGAAATAGGCCGGGAATTCCTGGCGCAATTCCTCGACCTTGGCCACGGTCTGGCTGAGATGGTCGCGGATCGCCGCCATCGCCGCCTCGGGATCGCCCGAGGCGATGCCGTCCAGGATGGCGTAATGCCCGGCCAGGATGTTCAGCACCTTGCCCTTTTCGGGCAGGTGCAGGCGGCGGATGCGCTCCAGATGGCCCGAGCGTTCGCGCACCAGCTGATGCAGCCCGGCGCGGCCGAGGCCGGCGAACAGCGTCTGGTGGAACAGCTCGTCCAGTTCCTGGAACACGGCGATCTGGCTGGAATCGTCGGCGATCGCTTCCTGCATGCGCACGATCGAGCGGGCGCGGGTCACGGTCTCGGCGTCGCGCTCGGCCGCCAGCCGGCGGCAGACCTCGGTTTCCAGGGCCACGCGCAGGAAATGCGCCTCGTAGGTGCGGGGGATGTCGATCCGCGTCACCGTGGTCTTGGATTGCGGGAAGATATGCACCAGCCCTTCCTGCTTGAGCAGCTGCAGCGCCTCGCGGATCGGGGTCTGGCTGACGCCATAGGTCTCGGTCAGGTCGGCGCGCGACAGGGTGGTGTCGGGCGGCAGTTCCAGGGTGATGATGCGCTTGCGCAGGCTTTCATAGACGCGCTGCACGGTGCTGCCCCCCGCCTGGCTGGGGGTGGCGGGCAAGCCCAGGCTGGCCGCAAGCGATGTCGCCATTCCGAACACTCCTTCGATCGCCCGAAGCCTAAGCGCTGGGCAGGGCGTCAACAACAGAAATAACGCTATTGATATAGTTGTTGAACTGAAATATTAGTATTCCTGACGAGGCGCCAAGTGATTCCGGCGCGGAGGAGGGGTCATGTCGAGACAAAAAGCCGCCGGCGAGCTGCGCTCGGCCCGCTGGTTTGCGCCGGACGATCTGCGCAGCTTCGGCCACCGGTCGCGGATGATGCAGCTGGGCTATGGCGAGGCGGATTTCCACGGCAAGCCGGTGATCGGCATCCTGAACACCTGGTCCGAGCTGAACACCTGCCATGCGCATTTCCGCGAACGCGCCAAGGACGTGGCGCGGGGCGTGCTGCAGGCGGGGGGCCTGCCGGTCGAGATGCCGTCGCTGTCGGTCGACGAAAGTTTCACCAAGCCGACCTCGATGCTTTATCGCAACATGCTGGCGATGGAGACCGAGGAGATGATCCGCTCGCACCCGCTGGACGGGGTGGTGCTGATGGGCGGCTGCGACAAGACCACGCCGGGGCTGGTCATGGGCGCGATTTCGGCGGGCATCCCGATGATCTATCTGCCGGCCGGCCCGATGCTGCGCGGCAATTATGCCGGGCGCATCCTGGGGTCCGGGTCGGATGCCTGGAAATACTGGGACGAGCGCCGGGCGGGCAATATCACCGATCAGGAATGGATCGGGCTGCAGGGCGGCATCGCGCGCTCGGCCGGGGTCTGCATGACCATGGGCACGGCCTCGACCATGACCGCCATCGCCGATGCCATGGGGATCACCCTGCCGGGCGCCTCGTCCATCCCTGCCGTTGATGCCAACCATCAGCGCATGGGCGCCGATTGTGGCCGCCGCATCGTCGAGATGGTGTGGGAGGATCTGACCCCCGACCGGATCGTCACCGAGGCCGCGGTCAGGAATGCCGCCGTGGTGGCGATGGCGACCGGCTGCTCGACCAATGCCGTGGTCCATCTGATCGCCATGGCGCGGCGCGCGGGCATCGACCTGACGCTGGACGACATGGACGCGCTGGGCCGCACCACGCCGCTGATCGCCAATGTCCGGCCCTCGGGCAAGGACTACCTGATGGAGGATTTCTATTACGCCGGCGGGTTGCGCGCGCTGATGAAGCGGATCGAGGACCGGCTGGACCTGTCCTGCATGACCGTCACCGGCCAGACCATGGGCGAGAACCTGGAAGGCGCGGCGGTCTATAATGACGACGTGATCCGGCCGCTGTCGAACCCGGTCTATCGCGAAGGTTCGCTGGCGGTGCTGAAGGGCAACCTGTGCCCGGACGGCGCGGTCATCAAGCCCGCCGCCTGCGATCCGCGCTTTCACCTTCACGAGGGCCCGGCGCTGGTCTTCGACAGCTATCCCGAGATGAAGAAGGCCGTCGACGACCCCGACCTGGACGTGACGCCGGACACGGTGATGGTGCTGCGCAATGCCGGGCCGCAGGGCGGGCCGGGCTTTCCGGAATGGGGGATGCTGCCGATCCCCAAGGCGCTGATCAGGCAGGGCCATCGCGACATGCTGCGGATTTCCGACGCGCGCATGTCGGGGACCAGCTACGGCGCCTGCATCCTGCATGTCGCGCCGGAAAGCCATGTCGGCGGACCGCTGGCGCTGTTGCGGAACGGCGATATCGTGCGGCTGGACCTGCCCGCGCGCCGCCTGGACATGCTGGTGGACGAGGCCGAGCTGGCCCGCCGCCGCGCCGCCTGGACCCCGCCGCAGCCCCGGTTCGAGCGCGGCTATGGCTGGATGTTCCTGCAGCACGTCACCCAGGCCGACCAGGGCTGCGACTTCGATTTCCTGCAAACCGACTTCGGCCGCCCGGCCGGCGAGCCCGACATTTTCTGAGGCATGACCATGACCGAACACCCGCTTTCCGACGAAACCCGCGCCAAGCTGAAGACGGTCTCGACCGCCTCCATCGCCACGGCGCTGTATAAACGGGGTCTGCGCAACCAGTTCATCCAGGGCGTGGTGCCGGTCGCGCCCAAGGACGAGAACATGGTCGGCCCGGCCTTCACCCTGCGCTATATCCCGGCGCGCGAGGATCGCAACCCGATCACCGTCTTCCGCAACGCCGACCACCCGCAGCGCGTCGCCATCGAGACCTGCCCGGCCGGTCACGTGCTGGTCATGGACGGGCGCAAGGATGCCCGCGCCGCCACCGCCGGCTCGATCCTCATCACCCGGCTGGCGCTGCGCGGCGCGGCGGGCGTGGTCACCGATGCCGGGATGCGCGACGCCGAAGGCATCGGCAGGCTGGACATGCCCGCCTATTTCGCCCGGGCCTCGGCGCCCACCAACCTGACGCTGCACGAGGCGCTGGACATCAACGTGCCGATCTCTTGCGGCGACGCGCCGGTGTTTCCGGGCGACATCATGGTGGGGGACAAGGACGGCGTGATGGTGATCCCGGCGCATCTGGCCGACGAGATCGCCGAGGAATGCACCGGCATGGAAAGCTATGAGGATTTCGTGCTGGAACAGGTGCAGGGCGGCGCGGCGATCATCGGCCTTTATCCCTGCACCAGAGACGAGAACCGGCAGAAATACCAGGACTGGCGCGCCCGCACCGGCCGCTGAGCCCTTGGCCGCCCGCAGCCGCGGAAAGGATTTCCGATGCGTTACACCCCCCATGGCAAGCACCTGATCGCCGGCGACTGGATCGCCACGGAACGGCAATTTCCCAATGAGCCGGCCCATGGCCCGGCCTGCAGCTTTTCGGTCGGCACCGTCGATCTGGTGCACCGTTCCTGCGCGGCTGCCGAGGATGCCTTCCGAAGCTACGGCAATGCCTCGCGCCAGACCCGCGCCGCGCTGCTGGAGGCCATCGCCGAGGAGATCGAGGCCCGCGCCGAGGCGATCACCCAGATCGGCAGCGCCGAGACCGGCCTGCCCGAGGCGCGGCTGCAGGGCGAGCGCGGCCGCACCGTCGGCCAGTTGCGGCTGTTCGCCGAGCATATCCGCAAGGGCGATCATCTCGACCGCCGCCACGATGCCGCGTTGCCCGACCGCCAGCCGCTGCCGCGCCCGGATATCCGCATGGTGCAGCGCCCGATCGGGCCGGTGGCGGTGTTCGGCGCCTCGAACTTCCCGCTGGCCTTCTCGACGGCGGGGGGCGACACCGCCGCCGCCCTGGCCGCCGGCTGCCCGGTGGTGGTCAAGGGCCATTCCGCCCATCCCGGCACCGGCGAGATCGTCGCCGAGGCCATCCATGCCGCCATCGCAAAGACCGGCACGCATCCCGGCACCTTCAGCCTGATCCAGGGCGGCGACCGCAAGGTGGGCGCGGCGCTGGTCCAGCATCCGCTGATCAAGGCGGTGGGCTTCACCGGCTCCGTTGCCGGGGGCCGGGCGCTGTTCGATCTTTGCGCCGCGCGGCCCGAGCCGATCCCGTTCTTCGGCGAGCTGGGCTCGGTCAACCCGATGTTCCTGCTGCCCCATGCCACCCGCGCCCGGGCCGAGGATCTGGGCCGCGGTTGGGCCGGTTCGCTGAGCATGGGCGTGGGTCAGTTCTGCACCAATCCCGGCATCGCGGTGGTCGCCGACGGCGCGGATGCCGACCGGTTCGTCGCCGCCGCCAAGGCGGCGCTCGAGGCCGTTGCCCCGCAGACCATGCTGACCAAGGGCATCGCGCGCGCCTATCGCGACGGCCAGGCGCGCTTCGAGACGCGCAATGCGGTGACGCCGGTCCTGACCACCGACAGCCATGGCCGCGCGGCCAGCCCGAACCTTTACCAGACCACGGCCGCGGCCTGGCTGCAGGACCCCGCGCTGGGCGAGGAGGTGTTCGGGCCGCTGGGTCTGGTGGTGCGCGTGCGCGACCTGGCCGAGATGCTGCGGCTGGCGCGCGGCTTCCAGGGCCAGCTGACCGCGACCATCCACATGGACGCGGCCGATCTGGCCGATGCGCAGGCGCTGCGCCCGGTTCTGGAACGCAAGGCCGGCCGGGTGCTGGTCAACGGCTTCCCGACCGGGGTCGAGGTCTGCGACGCCATGGTGCATGGCGGCCCCTATCCGGCCAGCACGAATTTCGGCGCCACCTCGGTCGGCACCCTGTCGATCCGCCGCTTCCTGCGCCCCGTCGCCTATCAGAACTTCCCCGAAGAACTCTTGCCCGAGGATCTGCAATGAAGGATGTCCCCATGATCGCCCCCGACCAGCTGCGCGAGATCATCCGCACCGGCCTGCTGTCATTTCCGGTCACCGCGTTCGACGATCAGGACCGCTTCAACCCCAGGCCCTTCGCGGCGCATCTGGAATGGCTGTCCTCCTATCCCGTGGCCGGGCTGATCGTCGCCGGCGGCACGGGCGAGCTGTTCTCGCTGACCCCGGGCGAGGTGGTCGAGGTGGTCCGGACGGCGCGGCAGGTTTCGGGCGATCAGCCGGTGATCGCCGGTTGCGGCTACGGCACCCGCATCGCCTGCGACATGGCGCGCGAGATCGAGGCGGCCGGCGGCGACGGCATCCTGCTGTTGCCGCATTACCTGACCGAGGCCCCGGCCGAGGGCATCGCCGACCGCATCCGTGCCGTCTGCAACGCCACCCGGATGGGCGTGATCGTCTACAACCGCGGCCAGGCGCGGGTCAGCGCCGAACAGCTGGCGCAGCTGGCCGACGAATGCCCGAACCTGATCGGCTTCAAGGACGGCACCGGCGATATCGACATGGTGCGCCGCGTCACGGTGCTGCTGGGCGACCGGCTGTCCTATATCGGCGGCATGCCCACGCATGAGCTGTTCGCCCAGGCTTACAAGGGCGCGGGGATGCCGACCTATAGCTCGGCGGTGTTCAACTTCGTTCCGGAAACGGCGCTGAAATTCCATGCGGCCTTTACCGCGGGCGACGACGCCACCTGCGAACGGATGCTGCGCGATTTCTACTATCCCTTCGCGAAGATCCGCGACCGCAAGGCCGGCTATGCGGTGGCGGCCGTCAAGGCGGGCGTGCGGCTGCGCGGCTTCGATGCCGGCCCGGTGCGCGCGCCGCTGACCGACCTGACCGAGGACGAGATGGGCATGATGCAGGCCCTGATCGACAGCGCGCCATGACGCTGCAATCCGCGCTGACCGGCATCTCGGGCATCCTGGTCACGCCCTTCGATGCCGAGGACCGGATCGCGCCGGCGCGGCTGGGACCGATCCTCGACCGGGCGCTGGCGGCGGGGCTGCATGTGCCGGTGGTCAACGGCAATACCGGCGAATTCTACAGCCTGACCGTGGACGAGGCCGAGGCGATCTGCGCCGAGCTCTGCGCCATGGTCGGCGGCCGGGCGCCGGTGCTGGCCGGGGTGGGGCGGTCGGTCAAGGACGCCTGCCGGCTGGCCGCGGCGGCGGCGCGGGCCGGGGCGGCGGGGCTGATGGTGCATCAGCCGCCCGATCCTTTCGCGGCGCCGCGCGGGGTGGTGGATTACGTCCGCCGCGTCGCGGATGCGGGCGGCGGCCTGCCCTTGATGCTGTATCTGAGGAACGACGCCATCGGCACCGCGGCCATCGCCGCGCTTTGCGCCATTCCCGGCGTGATCGGCGTGAAATGGGCGACGCCCAACCCGTTGCGGCTGGCCGAGGCGATCGCCGCCTGCGATCCCGGCATCATCTGGGTCGGCGGGCTGGCCGAGGTCTGGGCGCCGGCGCTTTACGCGGTCGGGGCGCGCGGCTTCACCTCGGGGCTGGTCAACATCTGGCCGGAACGCTCGCTGGCGATCCATGCCGCGCTTGAGAGCGGCGACTATGCCGCGGCCCGGGCGCTGATCGCCGGCATGGCGGCTTTCGAGGAGATCCGCGCGCAGGAACTGAACGGCACCAATGTCACCGGCGTCAAGGCGGCCTTGCAGGCCATGGGCCAGGATTGCGGCCCGACCCGCCCGCCCGCCGCCTGGCCGCTGACCGAGATCCAGCAGCGGCGCATGACCGAATTCCTGCGTCGCGCCGGATTGCCGCAAAATTGAAATATTAATGTATGTAAATACGGGACAGGCTAGACTGCGAAACGGAATCGGGGCGAGCGGACGCCAGCAGCCGCCGCGCCGGGCCATGAAAACAGCCCAACCGGGCAAGGGAGGATCCATGAACACCAAAGCCATCTTTCTGTCGGGGACGATCCTGGCTGCCGGCCTGTCACCGGCCCTGGGGCAGGAGGGCGGCCGCGACGTGACGGTCGTGCTGTCCGAAACCGTCAGCGTGGTCGAGCCCTGCATGGCCGCGCGCCAGGATGTCGGCCGCGTCATCTCGGAAAACGTGAACGAGATGCTGATCGAGTTCGACTATGTGAACGGCGGGTTGAAGCCGCGCCTGGCGACGGAATGGAGCCAGGTCGACACCGACACCTGGGAGTTCAGGCTGCGCGACGGGGTCAAATGGCACGACGGCAGCCCCTTCACCGCGAAGGACGTGCAGTTCAGCATCGAGCGCAACAAGAACGCCGACCTGTCCTGCGAAACCGGCGGCAAGTATTTCGGCGGCATGGAGTTCGGCTTCGAGACGCCGGACGACCACACGATCCGCATCACCACCACCCCGCCGCAGCCGATCCTGCCCTTGCTGCTGTCGGTGATGCCGGTGCAATCGGCCGCGACCACGCCGGCCGGCGAGTTCGACCGCAAGCCGAACGGCACCGGCCCCTATGTCTTCAGCGACTGGCAGAACGGCCAGTCGATCACCCTGACCCGCAACCCCGATTACTGGGGCGAGCAGCCGCAGGTGGAAAAGGCCACCTACCTGTTCCGGTCGGACAGCGCGGTCGCCGCCGCGATGGTCGAGACGGGCGAGGCGGATATCGTGCCCTCGATCGCCTTGCAGGACGCCAACAACCCGGAGACGGATTTCAGCTATCCGAATTCGGAAACCACCTCGCTGCGCATCGACACCCGGGTGGAGCCCACGAACGACCGCCGCATCCGCGAGGCGCTGAACCTGGCCGTGGACCGGCAGGCGATGATCGGCACGCTGTTCCCGGCGGATGCGCAGATCGCCACGCATCTGGTCGTGCCGACCACCATCGGCTACAACCCGGATGTTCCCGCCTGGCCCTATGATCCCGACCGCGCCCGCGACCTGGTCGAGGCAGCCAAGGCCGACGGCGTGAACGTCGACGCGCCCATCCGCATCATCGGCCGCAACGGCATGTATCCCAACGGCACCGAGACGATGGAGGCGATGATGGCGATGTTCCAGGACATCGGCCTGAACGTCGCGCTGGACAGTTATGACGTCTCGGTCTGGAACAACTATTTCGTTTCGCCCTTCGTGGCCGATGCCGGGGCGACGCTGACCCAGTCCCAGCACGACAACGCCACCGGCGATCCGGTCTTTACCGCGCATGTGAAATACGCCTCGGACGGCGCGCATTCCATGGTCCGCGACCCCGAGGTGGACCGGCTGATCGCCGAGGCCAGCGCCGCCACCGGCGAGGCGCGCACGACGCTGTGGCAGCAGCTGTTCACCAAGGTGAATACCGAGATCATCGCCGATGTGCCGATGTTCCACATGGTCGGCTTCACCCGCGTCTCGCCGCGGCTGGATTTCAAGCCGACCATCGCCACCAATTCGGAACTGCAATTGCAGCAGATCCGCTTCAGGTAACCGGCAGCCGGGCCGGGACCGCCCGGCCCGCCCCCGTGAGAGGAGATGCCGATGCGCTATGACCGCTCGGAGCTGCTGGCCTATGCCGAAGCCCTGCTGACCCGCGCCGGGATGGAGCCCGACAAGGCCGCCGTCACCGCCGAGATCCTGATCGAGGGCGACATGATCGGCCACGACACCCATGGCTTGCAGCTGATGCCCTGGTATCTGGAATGCCTGGCGGAGGGCAGCCTGAACGGTATCGGCAGCTACGAGGTGGTGGCCGACAAGGGCGCGGGCTTCGTCTGGGACGGGCGGCTGCTGCCCGGCGCCTGGCTGCTGACCCGCGCGCTGGCTCAGGCGATGGAGCGGGTGCGCGACCACGGCATCGTCGGCGCCGCCATCCGCAATTGCCACCATACCTGCGCGCTTTCGGCCTATATGCGGCGGGCGACGGATCGGGGGCTGATCGTGCAGCTGTCGGTGTCGAACCCGGCGGCGCGGCGGATGGCGCCCTATGGCGGCACGCGGGCCGTGCTGACGCCGAACCCGCTGGCCATGGGTTTCCCGACCTCGGGCGATCCGATCCTGGTCGATCTGTCCTCGTCGATCACCACCACCACGATGACGCAGCTTCTGGCCAAGCGCGGCGAACGCTATCCCGAGCCCTGGGGCCTGACCGCCGAGGGCCAGCCCACCGACGACCCGCGCGAGATCACCGAGCGCGGCGGCACCATGATGCCCCTGGGCGGCGCGTCGAAGGGGCACAAGGGCTATGGCCTGGCGCTGATCGTCGATCTGCTGGGGCAGGGGCTGTCGGGCAAGGGCCGCGCCAATACCCAGGCGCCCGGCCCGCTGGCGCAAAGCGTCTTCCTGCAGGTCATCGACCCGGCTTTCTTCGCCGGGCTGGACGCCTTTACCGGACAATCCGACTGGCTGGCCGAGGCCTGCCGCAGCAATCCGCCGGCGCCCTGGAACAGCGGCGCGGTGCGGGTGCCGGGCGACGCGGCCTCGGCCAGGCGGCGCGAGGCGTTGCGGCTGGGCGTGCCGGTGGCCGGGAACGACTGGCAACGCCTGGCGAGACATGCCGAGCGGCTGGGCGTCGCGCCGCCCGAGCCGCTGTCCCGGCAGTGACCCGGCATCCCGGTCCCGGTTGCCGCCGGGGCATGACCGGCCGCTCGGGGCTGCTCGCCGCCGGGCTGATGCTGGCCGCGGCGGTGCTGGCCGGGCTGGATGCGGTGATCGTGCGGCTGCTGGCCGGCGAGGTGCATCCGCTGGTCATCGGCTTCTTCCGCGCCCTGTTCGGGCTGGCGGCGGTGCTGCCCTGGATCCGGCGCGTCGATCTGCGCGCCTCGCCCTGGCGGTGGATGCATGTGCTGCGCGCCGGGCTGAAACTGGCCGCGCTGGTCGCGGTCTTCGTGGCCTTCGCCCATGCGCCGCTGGCCGATGCGATGGCGCTGACCTTCACCATGCCGCTGCTGGTCACGCTGGGCGCCTGGGTCTTCCTGGGCGAGAGCATCGGCCGCGCGCGTCTGCTGGGCGCCCTGGCCGGTTTCGGCGGCGTGCTGATCGTCGTGCGCCCCGGCGCCGGCTTCGATCCCTGGCTGCTGTTCGCCTTCGCGGGCGCGGTGCTGACGGCGGCGATCCAGCTGATGCTGCGCCACATGACCCATGCCGACACCACCCAGCGGCTGGTGGCCTGGAACCTGATCGCCATGGTGCCGCTGGGGCTGCTGGCCGCGGCGGCGGTCTGGACGACACCCAGCCCGGCGCAGCTTGGGCTACTGGCCCTGCAGGGCGCGCTGGGGGCGCTGAACATGACGCTGATCACCCGGGCCTTCGCGCTGGCCGATGTCTCGTTCCTGGCACCGCTGGACTTCCTGCGCCTGCCGGCGGTGGCGGTCCTGGCCTGGCTGGTCTTTGCCGAGGTCGCGCCCGGTTCGACCTGGATCGGCGCCGGGATCATCGTCGCCGCCAGCCTGATTTCGCTGCAGGCCGGCAAGCGGCAAAAAAATTCTTCCCAAGAGCGTCAGAGATACTAATATATCAATTCAGGTGCGACGATTCGCCCCATCGGCCCGGCGGAGGATCAGGGCCGGCGCCGTCGCCCCCGGGGCTGCGGCCAGAGGGCAGGGTCGGAACTGCCACGCAACGGAGGAGGGGTCGACCCCATGACCAGCTTCATCGGGAAACGGGCGCTTGCCAGCGGCATATCGCTGGTCGGCCTTGTCATCCTAGTCTTTTTCCTGTCCCGGCTGACCGGCGACCCCACCAACCTGTACCTGCCCCTGGATGCCTCGATCGAGGCGCGCGAGCAGTTCCGCGAGCTGCACGGCTTCAACGACCCGCTGGCCGTGCAGTTCGGCCGCTATGTGCTGGATCTGGCGCAGGGCGATTTCGGGGAATCGCTGCAGCAGGCCCGCCCGGCGATGGAGGTGGTGCTGCAGGCCTTCGGCTGGACGCTGCGGCTGGCGGTCATCACCATGACCTGCGTGACGGTCGCCGCCATCGTCATCGGCTCGCTGGCGGCCTTCAGGGTCGGTGGCGTCTTCGACCGCATCGCCACCTTCTTTTCGCTGATCGGCGCCTCGGCCCCGGATTTCTGGCTGGCCATCGTCGCCATCGTCATCTTCGCGGTGAACCTGCACTGGCTGCCGACCTCGGGCACCGGGACGCCCTGGCACTGGGTGCTGCCGGTGGCGGTCTTGTTCGTGCGGCCCTTCGGCCTGATCCTGCAGGTGGTGCGCGGCGCGATGATCACGGTGCTGTCCTCGGCCTATGTCAAGACGGCGCGGGCCAAGGGGGTGCGCAGCCGGCCGATCATCTTCGTGCACGGGCTGCGCAACGCCATGCTGCCGGTCATCACCGTGATCGGCGACCAGGCGGCGGCGATCCTGAACGGTGCCGTGGTGATCGAGACGATCTTCGGCTTTCCCGGCATCGGCAAGCTGATGATCGACTCGATCCTGCTGCGCGACTTCTCGGTGGTGCTGGCCTCGATCATGGTCTCGGCGGTCGCCATCTTCATCATGAACCTGTTGATCGACATCGCCTATGCCATGCTCGATCCCCGCATCCGGTATTGAGCGATGGCAATGATCGACACCCGACTCCACGCAGACCCCAAGCCGCGCGGCCCGGTCCTGACCTGGCTGGCGATGCTGTGGGCCGACAAGCTGGCCTTCTTCGCCGCCCTGTTCCTGCTGGTCGCCGTGCTCTGCGCGATCCTGGGCCCCTGGCTGATGGGCGATCTGGCGACGAAGCAGAACCTGCGCGGCCGCAACGCCCCGCCCTTCGACCTGGCGCGGGGCTGGCTGATGGTCCTGGGCGCCGATGCGCTGGGCCGGCCGCTGCTGCCGCGCATCGTGGTCGCGGCGCAGAACACGCTGATGGTGGCGGGCGCGGCGGTGCTGTGCTCGGCCGTGATGGGCTGCGGGCTGGGCCTAGTCGCGGGCTATAGCCGCAAGCGCGCCGCGCAATGGATCATGCGGCTGGGCGACGTGATCATGTCCTTCCCGTCGCTGCTGCTGGCGGTGATCGTGCTGTACATGCTGGAGCCCTCGGTCGCCAATATCGTGCTGGTGCTGGCGATCACCCGCATCCCGGTCTATCTGCGCACCACCCGCGCCGAGGTGCTAGAGGTGCGGGAACGCATGTTCGTGCAGGCCGCCCGCGTCATGGGCGCCTCGGACCGGCGCATCATCTTCCGCCACATCCTGCCGGTGGTGCTGCCGACGTTGCTGACCATCGCCACCCTGGATTTCGCCTTCGTGATGCTGGCGGAAAGCTCGCTCTCGTTCCTGGGCATCGGCATCCAGCCGCCCGAGATCACCTGGGGCCTGATGGTGGCGCAGGGCCGCGAATACCTGACCACCGCCTGGTGGCTGTCCTTCTGGCCGGGGCTGGCGATCATCCTGACCACGCTGTCGCTGAACCTGCTGTCGAACTGGATGCGCATCGCGCTGGACCCCGCCCAACGCTGGCGGCTGGAAATGAAAGGCCGCAAGAATGGCTGAGCCCCTGCTGGAAGTGCGCGACCTGTCGGTCGAGTTCCACACCGCCGCCGGCACCGTGACGGCCGTGCAGAATGTCAGCTGGCATCTGGACCGCGGCGAGACGCTGGCGATCCTGGGCGAAAGCGGGTCGGGCAAGTCGGTCTCGGCCTCGGCGGTGATGAACCTGATCGACATGCCGCCGGGCCGGATCACCTCGGGCGCGATCCTGCTGAACGGGCAAGACATGCTGACGATGACCGCCGAGCAGCGCCGCCGGATCAACGGCTGCAAGATCGCGATGATCTTCCAGGATCCGCTGGCGCATCTGAACCCGGTCTATACCGTCGGCTGGCAGATCGCCGAGATGGTGACGACCCATGGCGGCAGCCGCGGCCAGGCGCGGGTCCGCGCGCTGGAGCTGCTGCGCCGCGTCGGCATCCCCGAGCCCGAGGCGGCGATGCGGAAATATCCGCACCAGTTCTCGGGCGGGCAGCGGCAGCGGCTGATGATTGCCATGGCCCTGGCCTGCAAGCCCGACATCCTGATCGCCGACGAGCCAACGACCGCGCTGGACGTGACCGTGCAGGCGCAGGTGCTGGACCTGCTGGGCGAGTTGCAGGCCGAAACCGGCATGGGCCTGCTGCTGATCACCCATGACCTGGGCGTGGTGGCCGAGATCGCCGACCGGGTGGTGGTGATGAACGGCGGCTGCATCGTCGAGACCGGCCCGGCCGCCGAGGTCTATGCCAATCCCCGCCATCCCTATACCCGCAAGCTGATCGACGCCGCGCCCGGCAAGGGGGCGATGCCGGACGAGCGCGACCGGAGCGGCCAGCCGCTGCTGCGGGCCGAGCGGCTGACGAAATCCTATGGCGCCTTCCGCGCGCTGAAGGGCGTCGATCTGACCATCATGCCGGGAGAAACCGTCGCGGTGGTGGGCGAAAGCGGGTCCGGCAAGTCCACGCTCGCCCGCGCGATCCTGCGGCTGGACGACCCGGACGGCGGCCGCATCCTTTATCGCGGCAACGACCTGATGGCGATGGCGCCGCGGCAGCTGTTCGGGCTGCGCCGCGACCTGCAGATGGTGTTCCAGGATCCGACGCAATCGCTGAACCCGCGCATGACGGTGTTCCAGCTGATCTCGGAAGCCTGGGTCATCCATCCCGACATCCTGCCCCGGGCCGGGTGGCGCGACCGGGTGGCCGATCTGCTGGTCAAGGTCGGCCTGCACCCCGAGATGGCCGCGCGCTATCCGCACCAGTTTTCCGGCGGCCAGCGCCAGCGCATCGCCATCGCCCGCGCCCTGGCGATGGAGCCGAAGCTGATCGTCTGCGACGAGGCGGTTTCGGCCCTCGACGTGTCGATCCAGGCGCAGGTGATCGGGTTGCTGGACGGCTTGCGCCGGGAATTCGGCCTGTCCTATCTGTTCATCGCCCATGACCTGCCGGTGGTGCGCGATTTCGCCGATCGCGTCATCGTCATGAAATCCGGCGAGATCGTCGAGGAAGGGCCGGTGCGCCAGATCTTCGACGCCCCCGCCCATCCCTATACCAGGGCGCTGCTGGCGGCGAGCATTGATCCCGATCCCGAGATCCAGGCCGCCCGCCGCGCCGTCCGCCAGCCGGAGACCGCATGAAGCCTGATGTCCTTGTCGCCTATCCCCTGCGCCCCCGGTTCATGCAGGAGCTCGAGGCGCGCTATACCCTGCACCGGCTGGACCTGGCCCCGGACCGCGAGGCGGTGCTGGCCCAGGCCGGGCCGCTCTGCACGGCGATGGTGGTGAACGGCCATGTCGCCGTCGATGCGGCGCTGCTGGACCGGCTGCCGGCGCTGCGGCTGGCTGCCTGTTCCTCGGCCGGGTTCGACCTGATGGACCTGCCCGAGATGACGCGGCGCGGCATCACCCTGACCAACACCTCGGTGGCGCTGGTCGACGACGTGGCCGACATGGCGATCCTGCTGATGCTGGCGGCGCGGCGGCGGCTGGTTCAGGCCGATGCCTATGTCCGTTCCGGCGATTGGGGGCGGCAGGGCATGTTCCCGCTGACCGCCTCGGCCGCCGGCAAGCGGGCGGGGATCGTCGGCCTGGGCAATATCGGCCGCGCCATCGCCCGGCGCTGCGAGGCGATGGGGCTGCGCATCGGCTATTGCGGCCGCCAGCCCAAGCCTGGCGTGGGCTACGATTATTTCGCCGATCCGGCCGCCCTGGCGGCCTGGGCCGACATCCTGATCGTCGCGACGCCCGGCGGGGCCGCGACCCGGGGGCTGGTTTCCGGGGCGGTGCTGACCGCGCTGGGGCCGGCCGGCACGCTGGTCAATGTCGCGCGCGGCACGGTGGTGGACGAGGCGGCGCTGATCGCGGCGCTGCGCGACGGCCGCATCGCCTCGGCCGGGCTGGACGTGTTCCTGAACGAGCCGCAGCCCGACCCGGCGCTGACGGCGCTGCCGAATGTGACGCTGTATCCCCATCACGCCAGCGGCACCGAGGAAACCCGCGACCGCATGGCGCAATTGACGGTGGAGAATCTGGATGCCTTCTTTGCCGGCAGGCCGCTGCCGACCCCGGTGAACTGAAGCCGGCGCGTCGGCGGTCGGCATCGGGGCGCGCCACTGCCGTGCCCGCGATACGGCACGCGGCAAAGCTCAACGCGTGCCAGGCGCCGGCCCGGCCGCGGGGTGCGGCATGGCCAGCCCCGGCGCCGGCCGGTAGCGCCCTTGCAGATGCGCCGGCGCGGCGGCGGCAAGCCGCTGCAGCCGGGCCAGCACCGGTTCGCGGCCCTGCGCGGCCAGGATCTCGAACGGCCCGCGCGGGAAATTCAGCCCCAGTTTCAGCGCCGTGTCGATGCCGTCCTGCGTGGTGCCGCCCTCGGCCAGCAGCCAGCCGGCCTCGTTGACCAGCGCCGTCTCGATGCGCAGGACGATGGCCTCGGCATCCCCCGGGGCGGGGCCGGGCTTTTCGGGGAAAAGGAAACCCCGACCGGTCTTGCGCCCCAGATCGCCCGCGGCGACCTGCCGGCGCAGCGCCGCGAAGACGTGATAGCGCGGGTGGTCCTGCATGGCCGCGGCCAGGCTTTCGGTGGCGGCCAGGTTGATGTCGGCCCCCACCAGGTCGATCAGTCCGAAGGGGCCCAGGGGATAGCCCGCCGCCAGCATCGCCGCGTCGATTTCATCGGCGCAGCGGCCTTCCTCGAGCAGCGCCAGCGCCTCACCGTAGAACGGTCGGGCGCAGCGGTTGACGATGAAGCCGGGCCGGTCGGGGCAGGGGATCAGCGTCTTGCCGGCCCGTTCGGTCAACTGCCGGGCGCGCGCCAGCGCCGCCGCGCCGGAGCCGGGATGCGCCACCAGTTCGACCAGTTTCATCACCGGCGCCGGGTTGAAGAAATGCAGGCCCAGCAGGCGCTGGGGCCGCGAAAGCCCCTGGGCCATGGCGGCGACCGACAGCGACGAGGTGTTGCTGGCCAGAACCGCATCGGGCGCCACCACCGATTCCAGCGCTGCGAACAATGCGCGCTTGACCTCCATGCGCTCGACCACCGCCTCGATGGCCAGATCGGCGCGGCCCATGGCCTCGGGACCGTCGACCAGGGTGATGCGCGACACAAGCGCGTCCAGATCGGATGGCGCCAGCTTGCCCGCCTGAACCCGCCGGGCCAGACGGGCGCGCAGCCGCTGCAGCGCCGTGTCGCGCACATCCGCCGCGGCATCGGTCGCCAGCACGGCGAAGCCCGCGGCGGCATAGGTCTGGGCAATGCCCAGTCCCATCGTCCCCAGCCCGATCACGGCGATGGTGGTCATGTCGGAATCCCCGCCCCCTGTCCTTGGCCCATCCATCATGCCACGACCGGAAATCGTTTCAAGTTTGAAATTTTAAACTTGAAAGGAATCCGATTCGCTGTCAGCTTTTTCCGCAACGGGCCGGAAAGGCGCAGGGAGGCGGCGATGAAGATCTTGTGCATGGGCGGCGGGCCGGCGGGACTGTATTTCGCCATCTCGATGAAGCTGCGCGACCCCTCGCACCAGATCACCGTGCTGGAGCGCAACAAGGCCAACGACACCTTCGGCTGGGGCGTGGTGCTGTCGGACGACGCGCTGGGACGGATGCAGCAGAACGACCCCGCCAGCACCGAGGCGATCCGCAGCCATTTCGCCTATTGGGACGACATTGCCGTGGTGCATGACGGGGTGCGCACCGTCTCGGGCGGGCACGGCTTCGCGGGCATCGGCCGCAAGCAGATGCTGGTCCTGCTGCAAGCCCGGGCGCGGGCGCTGGGCATCGACCTGCGCTTCGAGACGGTGTTCGGATCGGCCGGGGAATACCGCCGGGACTATGATCTGGTGGTGGGGTGCGACGGCATCAACAGCCTGGTGCGCAGCGAATATGCCCAGGTGTTCCAGCCCGATATCGACACCCGCCGCTGCAAGTTCATCTGGCTGGGCACGCATCAGAAATTCGACGACGCCTTCACCTTCATCTTCGAGCGGACCGAGCATGGCTGGGTCTGGGCGCATGTCTACCAGTTCGACGGCGACACCGCGACCTTCATCGTCGAGACCCTGCCCGAGACCTGGGAGAAGCTGGGCTTCGCCGGGATGTCCAAGGAGGAATCGGTCGAGACCTGCCGCAGGATCTTCGAGCGCCATCTGGGCGGCCACGCGCTGATGTCGAATGCCGCGCATCTACGCGGCTCGGCGGTCTGGACCCAGTTCCCGCGGGTGATCTGCGAGCGCTGGTATCACGAGAATGTCGTGCTGATGGGCGACGCGGCGGCGACCGGGCATTTCTCGATCGGCTCGGGCACGCGGCTGGCCTTCGACAGCGCCATCGCGCTGGCCGAATACCTGCATTCCGAACCGACCATGCAGCGCGCCTTCGAGCGCTATCAGGAGGAGCGCCGCGTCGAGGTGCTGCGCCTGCAATCCGCCGCCCGCAACAGCCTGGAATGGTTCGAGCAGGTCGAGCGTTACCTGGACATGGAGCCGCTGCAATTCGCCTATTCGCTGCTGACCCGTTCGCAGCGCATCAGCCACGAGAACCTGCGCCTGCGCGACCCCGCATGGCTGGGCCGGGCCGAGGACTGGTTTCAGGAACGCGCCGGCGGGCGCAAGGGCCGCCGGCCGATGTTCGCGCCCTTCCGCCTGCGCGACATGGTGCTGGAAAACCGCGTCGTCGTCTCGCCCATGGCGCAATACAAGGCGGTGGACGGCTGCCCGACCGACTGGCATTTCGTCCATTACGCCGAACGCGCCAAGGGCGGCGCCGGGCTGGTCTATACCGAGATGACCTGCGTCTCGGCCGAGGGGCGGATCAGCCCCGGCTGCCCGGGTCTTTACGCGCCCGAGCACGAGGCGGCCTGGAAGCGGATCGTCGATTTCACCCATGCCGAGACCCGGGCCAGGATCTGCATGCAGATCGGCCATTCCGGCCGCAAGGGCTCGACCCAGCTGGGTTGGCAGGATGCCGACCGGCCGCTGGCCGAGGGCAACTGGCCGCTGATCTCGGCCAGCGCCATCCCGTGGCAGGACGGCAATGCGGTGCCGAAGGCCATGGACCGCGCCGACATGGACCGGGTGCGCGACCAGTTCGTCGCCGCGACCGGGATGGCGGCGCGGGCGGGTTTCGACATGGTCGAGCTGCACGCGGCGCATGGCTATCTGATCTCCAGCTTCATCTCGCCGCTGTCGAACCGGCGCGAGGACGCATATGGCGGCAGCCTGGAAAACCGCATGCGCTATCCGCTCGAGGTGTTCGCGGCGATGCGCGCCGCCTGGCCGGCGGAAAAGCCGATATCGGTGCGCATCTCGGCCAATGACTGGCTGGGGGACGAGGGCGTGACGCCCGAGGAGGCGGTCGAGATCGCCCGGATGTTCGCGGCCGCCGGCGCCGATATCATCGACGTTTCGGCCGGGCAGACCAGCACCGAGGCGCGGCCGATCTATGGTCGGATGTTCCAGACCCCGTTCAGCGACCGCATCCGCAACGAGGCCGGGCTGGCGACGATGGCGGTGGGCAACATCACCGAGGCCGATCAGGTGAACGGCATCCTGCTGGCCGGCCGGGCCGATCTGGTCTGCCTGGCGCGGCCGCATCTGGCCGATCCCTATTGGGCGCTGCATGCCGCCGTCGAGGCCGGGGATGAAGCGGCCGCATGGCCCTTGCCCTATCTGGCCGGCCGCGACCAGGCGCTGCGGCTGCGCAGCCGCGCGCAAGAGGCGATCCGGGCATGACGGCGATGGCGGGCAAGCGGGTATTGATCACCGGGGGCGGCACCGGCACCGGCGCCGATCTGGCCCGCGTCTTCGCCGGGGCCGGGGCCGAGGTGGTGATCTGCGGCCGCCGCAAGGCGCCGCTGGAGGCGGTGGCCGAACGGATCGGCGCCCGCGCCCTGACCGCCGACGTGACCGACGAGGCCAGCGTCAAGGCGATGTTCGCCGCGGCCGGCCCCTGCGACATCGTCATCGCCAATGCCGGCGCGGCGGACAGCGCCCCCCTGGGACGCACCACGCTGGCGCAGTGGCACGCCATGCTGGCGGTGAACCTGACCGGCACCTTCCTGACCTTCCGCGAGGGGCTGGCGCAATTGCCCGGCTGGGGCCGGCTGATCGCCGTGGCCTCGACCGCCGGCCTGCGGGGCTATGCCTATGTCGCGCCCTATGCGGCGGCCAAGCATGGCGTGGTCGGGCTGGTGCGCAGCCTGGCGCTGGAGGTGGCGCGGCGGCCGGTGACGGTGAACGCGCTGTGCCCCGGTTTCCTGGATACCGAGATGACGGCGCGATCCGTCGCCACCATCATGGACAAGACCGGCCAGAGCCGGGATCAGGCGCTGGCCGCGCTGACCGCCACCAATCCACAGGGCCGGCTGGTCCAGCCCGCCGAGGTCAGCGCCGCGGCGCTGTGGCTGTGCGGGCCGGGTTCCGAAGGCGTCAACGGCCAGGCCATCGCCATTTCGGGGGGCGAGGCATGAGCGATCCGCTGTCCAAGCGCCGGCTGAAGCTGTGGATCCGCCTGCTGGGCGTCACCCGCGCGGCCGAGGGCCAGTTGCGCGAATTCCTGCGGGTCCGGCACGACACGACGCTGCCGCGCTTCGACGTGATGGCCGCGCTGTATCGCCGGCGCGAGGGGCTGAGCATGACCGAGCTGTCGCGGATGCTGCTGGTCTCGAACGGCAATGCCACGGCGGTGGTGGACCGGCTGGAAAAGGACGGGCTGGTCCGGCGCACGCCGTCCGAGACCGACCGGCGCACGGTGCTGGTGGCGCTGACGCCGGCGGGGCTGGCGGCCTTCGAAGGTTTCGCCGTCGATCACGAGGCCGAGGTGAACCGCATCCTCGCCGGCCTGACCGAGGAGGACATCGAGTTGCTGACCGAGATCCTGAAACGCATGGGGGGTGTGAAATGACCAAGCTGGCCGGGCTGAAGCCGCAGCATTTCCTGTGGCAGGTGCGGGATCGCGTCGCCACCATCCGCCTGAACCGCCCCGAGCGCAAGAACCCGCTGACCTTCGACAGCTATGCCGAGCTGCGCGACACCTTCCGGGCGCTGGCCTATGCCAGCGATGTGGATGTGGTGGTTCTGGCCCCGAACGGCGGCAATTTCTGCTCGGGCGGGGATGTGCATGACATCATCGGCCCGCTGGTCGGCATGGACATGAAAGGGCTTCTGGCCTTTACCCGCATGACCGGCGATCTGGTCAAGGCGATGATCGGCTGCGGCAAGCCGGTGATCGCGGCGGTGGACGGGATCTGCGCCGGCGCCGGCGCGATCCTGGCCATGGCCTCGGACCTGCGGCTGGCCGCGCATGACGCGAAATGCGCCTTCCTGTTCACCCGGGTCGGGCTGGCCGGCTGCGACATGGGCGCCTGCGCCATGCTGCCGCGCATCATCGGCCAGGGCCGGGCGGCCGAGCTGCTTTACACCGGCCGGGCGATGAGCGCCGAGGAGGGCCATGCCTGGGGCTTCTGGAACGCGCTGCACGGTGCCGAGGCGCTGGAGGCCGAGGCGCAGGCTCTGGCGCGGCGGCTGGCGGCCGGGCCGGTCTTTGCCCATGGCATCACCAAGACCCAGCTGAACCAGGAATGGAACATGGGGCTGGAACAGGCCATCGAGGCCGAGGCGCAGGCGCAGGCGATCTGCATGCAGACCCGCGATTTCGAGCGCGCCTACCGTGCCTTTGTCGCCAGGGAGAAACCCGTCTTTCAGGGGGATTGAGACATGGCGGATCGCAGCTTTCTGGACTGGCCGTTCTTCGAGCCGCGCCACCGCGAACTTTCGGCGGCGCTGGAGGCCTGGTGCGCGGTGCATCTGCCGGTGGATCACGGCGACGTGGACGCGGCCTGCAAGGCGCTGGTCGCGGCGCTGGGACAGGCGGGCTTCCTGCGCCATAGCGGCGCGGATGCGGACGAGGCGCTGGACGTGCGCAGCCTGTGCCTGATCCGCGAGACGCTGGCCCGCCACGACGCGCTGGCCGATTTCGCCTTTGCCATGCAGGGGCTGGGCATGGGGGCGGTCACGCTGTTCGGCTCGGAGGCGCAGCGCGCCTGGCTGGAAAAGACCCGCAGCGGCCGGGCCATCGCGGCCTTCGCCCTGACCGAGCCGGGCGCCGGCTCGGACGTGGCCAACACCGCGACCCTGGCCGAGCGCGCGCCGGGCGGCTGGCGGCTGAGCGGCGAAAAGACCTATATCTCGAATGGCGGCATCGCCGATCTCTACCTGATCTTCGCCCGCACCGGCGAGGCGCCCGGGGCGCGCGGGTTGTCGGCCTTTCTGATGCCGGCGGACAGTGCCGGCCTGACCATTGCCGAGCGGATCGAGGTCATCGCCCCGCATCCGCTGGCGCGGCTGAAGCTGGACGGCGTGATGCTGCCGGATGCGGCGCTGATCGGCCGGCCGGGCGAGGGCTTCAAGATCGCCATGTCGGTGCTGGACGTGTTCCGCCCCACGGTCGGGGCGGCGGCGCTGGGCATGGCGCGGCGGGGGTTGGACGAGGCATTGGCGCGGGTGCGGCGGCCGCGGGCCGGCGGCGGCACCTTGGCCGATCACCAGATCGTGCAGGGCCACCTGGCCGACATGGCCGTAAGGGTCGATGCGGCGGCGCTGCTGGTCTATCGCGCCGCCTGGACCAAGGACATGGGCGCACCGCGCATCACCCGCGAGGCGGCGATGGCGAAACTCTACGCCACCGAGGCGGCGCAGGAGGTGATCGACACCGCGCTGCAGCTGCATGGCGGCGACGGCGTGCGCCATGGCAGCGCGGTCGAGGCGCTTTACCGCGACATCCGCGCCCTGCGCATCTACGAGGGCGCCAGCGACGTGCAGCGCGTGGTCATCGCCCGGAGCGTGCTGGGCTGAACAACGGGAGGACGGCATGGACAAGGCATTGGACGGCGGCATCACCCGCCGGGGCGACGGGATCGAGGGCCGCGAATGGAACATCCTCGGCCAGCGCTATTTCCCCAAGGCGGATTGCGGCAGCGCCTTCGCCTTCGAGACCAACAGCGAGCCCGGCCAATTCGTGCCGGTGCATGTCCACCCGACGCAGGACGAGTTCATCCTGGTGCAGGAGGGCGAGCTGCATGTGAAGCTGGACGGCATCTGGTCGGTGGCGAAGGCGGGCGACCTGGTGCGGATGCCGCGCGGCGTTCCGCATGGCTATTTCAACAAGTCCGACAAGCCGGCGCGGGCGCTGTTCTGGGTCTCGCCCGCCGGCAACCTGCGCGCGCTGTTCGAGGCGCTGCACGACCTGACCGACATTCCGACCGTCGTCGAACTGTCGGCCCGCCACCAGGTCGACTTCCTGCCGCCGGAGGCCAATGACTGATGCGCTATCGCCGCCGGATCCAGGTCGAGTTCAACCATTGCGACCCGGCGGGGATCGTCTTCTATCCCCGTTACTTCGAGATGCTGAACTCGGTGATCGAGAACTTCTTCGCCGAGGTGCTGGCCTATCCCTTCGCCCGCATCCATGTCGAGGAACGCTGCTCGGTCCCGACGGTGCAGATCGACGCCGGCTTCCGCGCGCCCTCGCGCCTGGGCGAGATGCTGGAATTCGCGCTGGAGGTGCAGCATGTCGGCCGCTCCAGCGCCCGGCTGGCGCAGCGGGCCAGCGCCGGCGGGCAGCAACGCCTGCATTGCGTCTCGACCCTGGTCTGGGTCACGCCCGAGGGCCGCGCGGCGCCCTGGCCCGAGGCGATCCGCCGCAAGATGACCGCATTCATGGAGGCATGCGATGGTGCATGAGGTTCTGCATCCGAGGAACTGGAAGGCGACGCCGGGCTATTCCAACGGCATCGCCGCCACCGGGCGCATGGTGTTCACCGGCGGCATGATCGGCTGGAACGAGCAGCAGGAATTCGAGACCGACGATTTCGCCGAACAGGTGCGCATCACCCTGCGATCCATCGTCGCCGTGCTGGCCGAGGCCGGCGCCCGGCCCGAGCATCTGGTCCGGCTGACCTGGTATGTCACCGACAAGCGCGAATACCTGGCGGCGCTCAAGGGCATCGGTCAGGCCTACAAGCAGATCATCGGCCGGCACTACCCAGCCATGGCGCTGGTGCAGGTCGTGGCCCTGGTCGAGGACCGCGCCAAGGTCGAGATCGAGGCAACCGCCGTGATCCCCGGCTGACCGGGGGCGGGGCGCCCGCGGGCCAAGGCACGACAAGATGCCGGCCCGCCCAACAGGGAGATTGAAGATGACAGGCAATCCGCCGCTCGGACCCTCGGCGCATGTCGATACCTTCCCGCGCGACAACCTGCCGCCGGCCGAGCTTTGGCCGCGGCTGCTGCTCGAGGGTTTCGACTATCCCGAATACCTGAATGCCGCGGTCGAGCTGACCGACCGCATGGTCGAGAAGGGTTTCGGCGACCATATCGCGCTGATCGGCAACGGCCGCATCCGCAGCTACAAGGAGCTGACCGACTGGACCAACCGCATCGCCCATGCGCTGGTCGAGACTTACGGCCTGCGGCCCGGCAACCGGGTGCTGATCCGCTCGGCCAACAACCCGGCCATGGTGGCCTGCTGGCTGGCGGCGACCAAGGCCGGCGCGGTGGTGGTCAACACCATGCCGATGCTGCGCGCGGCCGAGCTGGCCAAGATCATCGACAAGGCACAGGTCAGCCACGCGCTTTGCGACACAAGGCTGATCGACGAGCTGGCGCTGGCCGCCAAGGACAGCCGGCACCTGAAAACCGTGATCGGCTTCGACGGCACCGCGAACCACGATGCCGAGCTGGACCGCGCCGCCCTGTCCCAGCCGGTGCGGTTTCAGGCGGTGCGGACCGGCCGCGACGACGTGGCGCTGCTGGGCTTCACCTCGGGCACCACGGGCGAACCCAAGGCGACGATGCATTTCCACCGCGACATCCTGATCATCGCCGACGGCTATGCCCGGGAGGTGCTGCAGGTGCGGCCCGAGGATGTCTTCGTCGGCTCGCCGCCGCTGGCCTTCACCTTCGGGCTGGGCGGGCTGGCGGTGTTTCCGCTGCGCTTCGGCGCCTCGGCCGCGCTGCTGGAAAACGCCACGCCGCCGAACATGGTCGAGATCATCCAGAAATACCGCGCCACCATCTGCTTCACCGCGCCGACCGCCTATCGGGTGATGATGCGGGCGATGGACGAGGGGGCGGACCTGTCCAGCCTGCGCGCCGCCGTCTCGGCCGGCGAGACGCTGCCGGCGCCGGTCTACGAGGAATGGATGCAGAAGACCGGCAAGCCGATGCTGGACGGCATCGGTTCGACCGAGATGCTGCACATCTTCCTGACCAACCGCGTCAGCGACAGCCGCCCGGCCTGCACCGGCCGCCCCGTCGCGGGCTACGAGGCGCGGATCGTCGGCCCGGACGGCTGCGGGCTGCCGCCGGGCGAGACCGGGCGACTGGCGGTGCGCGGCCCGGTCGGCTGCCGCTATCTGGCCGACCCCGACAAGCAGCGCGCCTATGTGCAGGACGGCTGGAACCTGACCGGCGACAGTTTCTGGCAGGACGAGCAGGGCTATTTCCACTTTGCCGCCCGCACCGACGGCATCATCATCTCCTCTGGCTACAATATCGCCGGCCCCGAGGTCGAGGCGGCGCTGCTGGCGCATCCCGACGTGCTGGAATGCGCCGTGGTCGGCGCCCCGGACGAGGCGCGCGGCCAGATCGTCGAGGCGCATGTCGTCCTGCGCCCCGGCGCCGCGGCGGGCGAGGCCATGGCCAAGGGTCTGCAGGATCACGTCAAGGCGGTGATCGCGCCCTTCAAGTATCCGCGCCGGGTGGTGTTCACCGCGGCGCTGCCCAAGACCGAAAGCGGCAAGATCCAGCGTTTTCGCCTGCTGGAAGGGCGGGCATGACCACGGGTGGCGGGCCGGGGGCGCGAAAGCCGTTGCAGCCCGCCGCCGCATCATAAAAACATGCGACAACCAATCGTCGCTTCAAAACAGGGAGTTTGTCATGAAACTGAAAAGGCTGCTGATCGGCGGCGCCGCCGCGCTGGCGCTGGCCGGGGCCGCCCAGGCCGAGGGCGTCAAGGTCGGGATGATCACCACGCTGTCGGGCGGCGGCGCCGGGCTGGGCGTCGATACGCGCGACGGCTTCCTGCTGGCGTTGAAGAACGCCGGCGAGGCGGGCCAGGCGGTCGAGCTGGTGATCGAGGACGACCAGCAGAAACCCGATGTCGCGGTGCAGATCGCCGACAAGATGATCCAGTCCGAGCAGGTCGACGTGCTGACCGGCATCGTCTGGTCGAACCTCGCCATGGCGGTGGTGCCGGCGGCGGTGGCGCAGGACAAGTTCTACCTGTCCACCAATGCCGCGCCCTCGCAGCTTGCCGGGGCCGGCTGCAACCCGAAATATTTCTCGGTTTCCTACCAGAATGACAACCTGCACGAGGCGGCGGGGGCCCATGCCACCGATGCCGGCATCGGCAAGGTCTTCATCATGGCGCCGAACTATCCCGCCGGGCAGGATTCGCTGGCGGGTTTCAAGCGCTATTACAAGGGCGAGGTGGTCAGCGAGGTCTATACCCAGGTCGGCCAGACCGATTACGCCGGCGAGATCGCCCAGATCCGCGCCAGCGACGCGGATGCGGTGTTCTTCTTCCTGCCGGGCGGCATGGGCATCGCCTTCATGAAGCAATATGCCGAATCCGGCGTCGGCAAGCCGCTGATCGGCCCGGCCTTCAGCTTCAGCCAGGACATCCTGCCCGCCGTGGGCGATGCCGCGCTGGGGGTCAAGAACACCGCGCAATGGTCCAAGGACCTGGAGAACGAGGCGAACAAGACCTTCGTCGAAACCTTCCAGGCCGAATACGGCCGGCTGCCCTCGCTTTACGCGGCGCAGGCCTATGACACGGCCAACCTGCTCCTCTCGGCCATCGCCAAGGCCGATGTGGGCGATGCCGACGCCTTCCGCGCCGCGCTGGCCGAGGCGGATTTCCCCAGCGTGCGCGGCAAGTTCCGCTTTGGCCCGAACCAGCACCCGATCCAGGACTATTACGTGCGCGAGGTGGTCAAGGAAGGCGACGTGCTGACCAACAAGATCGTCGGCCCGGCCATGGCCGACCATGGCGACGCCTATGCCGAGCAGTGCAAGATGTAAGCCCTGCCGGGCCGGACCGACACGGCCCGGCCCCCTGGCCAATCGGGAGAGAAAGCGGTGATGCTTCTGGCCGAGCAGGCGCTGAACGGCCTGCAATACGGGATGATGCTGTTTCTGATGGCGGCCGGGCTGACCCTGGTCTTCGGCGTCATGGGGCTGATCAACCTTGCGCATGGCTCGCTCTACATGACCGGGGCCTTCGCCTGCGCGGTGGTGGCGGCGGCCACCGGCTCGTTCTGGCTGGGGCTGGCGGCGAGCCTGGCGGCGGCCGCCGCCGCGGGCGCGCTGGTCGAGATCGCGGTGATCCGCCGGCTTTACGCCCGCGACCATCTGGACCAGGTGCTGGCGACCTTCGCGCTGATCCTGGTGTTTTCCGAGGGCACGCGCTGGCTGTTCGGATCGTTTCCGCTTTACCTCAAGCTGCCGCCCTCGCTTTCCGGGGCGGTGCTGCTGCCGGGCGGGCTGCATTATCCGCTGTTCCGGCTGGTGATCATCGGCTTCGGCGCGGCGGTGGCCCTGGGCCTGTGGTGGCTGATCACCCGCACGCGGCTGGGCATCCGCATCCGCGCCGGCGAGGCGGATCGCGAGATGATCGGCGCGCTGGGGGTGGATATCGCCCGGCTCTACACCATCGTCTTCGCGCTTGGCGCGGCGCTGGCGGGGTTGGCGGGGGCGCTGGTCGGCACGATCCAGTCGGTGCAGGTCGGCATGGGCGAGCCAGTGCTGATCCTGGCCTTCGTGGTGGTGGTGATCGGCGGCATCGGCTCGATCAAGGGCGCCTTCATCGGCGCGCTGCTGGTCGGCATGACCGACACGCTGGGCAAGGCGCTGCTGCCGGATCTGTTCGGGCAGGTGCTGGACGCCTCGAGCGCCAATACCGTCGGGGCCTCGCTGGCCTCGGTGCTGATCTATGTGCTGATGGCCGTGGTGCTGATCCTGCGGCCGCAGGGGCTGTTCGGGGCGAGGAGCTGAACCATGCGCGCGATGCTGACCCGCGACACCGCGATCAACCTGGCCATCCTGGCCCTGCTGGTCGCCACCGCCATCGCCGCGCATCTGCTGGGCGAGGGCTTTGCCGTCACGCTGGCGACCAAGGCGGCGATCTTCGGCCTGGCCGGCGTGGGGCTGAACCTGGCGCTGGGCTATGGCGGGCTGATCTCGTTCGGCCATGCCGCCTTCTTCGGCATCGGCGGCTATGTGACCGGGATCCTGGCCAGCCATGCCGCCGCCGGCACGCCGGTCGCCACGCTGCCCTTCACCGTCATGGGCAGCAACGAGATGCTGGGCATCTGGCCCATGGCGATGCTGGCGGCGGGGCTGGCGGCGCTGGCCATCGGGGCGCTGTCCTTGCGCACCTCGGGCGTCTATTTCATCATGGTGACGCTGGCCTTCGCGCAGATGCTTTATTACTTCGCCATCAGCTGGCCGCGCTATGGCGGCGAGGACGGGCTGAGCTTCTATGTCCGCAACAGCTTTCCCGGCCTGAACACCTTCGCCCCGATCCAGTATTTCGCCATCTGCGCCGTGCTGCTGGCCGTGGCGCTGGGCTTTACCGCCGTGGTCACGCAGTCGCGCTTCGGCCTGGCCTTGCAGGCGGCGCGGCAGAACGACCAGCGCACCGTCGCCGTCGGCATCCGCCCCTATGCCATCCGGCTGATGGCTTTCGTGCTGTCGGGGATGATCGTCGGGCTGGCGGGGGCGCTTTACGCCGATCTCAACCGTTTCGTCAGCCCGGCCATGCTGTCCTGGCACATGTCGGGCGAGATCATGGTCTTCGTCATCCTGGGCGGCGTGGGGCGGCTTTGCGGCCCGGTCGCCGGCGCGGCGATCTTCATCCTGCTGGAGCATGTGCTGGGTGGCATCAGCGACTACTGGCAGGCGCTGCTGGGCCTTCTGCTGCTGGCCATCGTTCTGTTCGCGCCGGGCGGACTGATCGGCATCGTCACGAGAAGGGGCCGCCATGCCTGAGCCGAAACGCAACGAGCCCATCCTGGAGATCCGCGGCCTGCGCAAGTCCTTCGGCGCCTTGCTGGCGACCGACGATGTCAGCCTGGACCTGCGGGCGGGCGAGATCCACGCCCTGATCGGCCCGAACGGCGCCGGCAAGTCCACGCTGATCAAGCAGATCGTCGGCGAGATCCGGCCCGACGCCGGCAGCATCCGCTTCGAGGGGCAGGTGATCGATACGCTGGACGCGGCGGCGCGGGCACGGCTGGGGCTGGCGCGCAGCTTCCAGGTGTCCTCGGTGATTCCGGATTTCACCGTGCTGCAGAACGTCATGCTGGCCGTGGCCGGGGCCAGCGGCGCGGTGTTCCGCTTTCACCTGCCGGCGCTGGCCGACCGCAAGCTGACCGAGCCCGCCCTGTTCCATATCGAGCAGGCGGGGCTGGCCGGGCGGCAGCTGGTCCCCGCCGCGACGCTGTCGCATGGCGAGCGCCGCAAGCTGGAGATCGCCATGGCGCTGGCGCTGCGCCCGCGCGCCTTCCTGCTGGACGAGCCGATGGCCGGCATGGGGCTGGAAGGCGGGCGGCAATTGACCGCCATCCTGTCGGAACTGCGCGCCGAGGCGCCGATCCTGCTGGTCGAGCATGACATGGACGCGGTCTTCGCGCTGGCCGACCGCATCTCGGTGCTGGTCTACGGCCGGATCATCGCCAGCGGCAGCGTCGCCGAGATCCGCGCCAATCCCGAGGTGCGGCGCTCCTACCTGGGAGAGGAGGCATGACCCGGCTTCTGGAACTGCGCGACGTGACCGCATCCTACGGCCCGGTGCAGGCGCTGTTCGGCATCACCCTGGATCTGGACCAGGGCGAGCTGGTGGCGCTGATGGGCCGCAACGGCATGGGCAAGACCACGACGATCCGCTGCATCAGCCGGCTGATGCCGCATTCCGGCGGCAGCCTGCGCCTGGCCGGCCGCGATGTCGCCGGGCTTTCCGCGCCTAAGGTGGCGCGGCTGGGCGTCGGGCTGGTCCCCGAGGGCCGGCGCTGCTTCGCGCCGCTGACCGTGGCCGAGAACCTGACCGTCGCCGCCCGCCCCGGCCCCTGGGACATGGCCCGGGTCTGCGCGCTGTTTCCCCGCCTGCAGGAACGCATGGGCCAGGTCGCGCGCACCCTGTCGGGGGGCGAGCAGCAGATGCTGGCCATCGGCCGGGCGCTGATGACCAATCCGCGCCTGCTGGTGCTGGACGAGGCGACCGAGGGACTGGCGCCGGTGGTGCGGCAGGAGATCTGGGAGGGCGTGCGGCGGCTGAAAGCCGAGGGATTGTCGATCCTGCTGGTGGACAAGTCGCTCAGCGAGATCGCCTCGGTCGCCGACCGGGCGGTGATCGTCGAACGCGGCGCGACGGTCTGGCAGGGCGGCATCGCCGATCTGACCCCGGACCTGACCGACCGCTATCTGGGGGTATGAATGGCGACGGCGATCTATCGCGGCATGACCCGACAGGACCTGGACACGGCCTACAGCAACACCGGCAGGCTTGCGGATTTTCCGGGGCTGATGCGGGACTTCCGCGCCCGCAGCGCCGCCCTCTATGCCGAGCATGATTGCCGGCGCGACCTGCATTACGGCCCCGGCGCGCGCCAGACCTACGACTGGTTGTCCTGCGGCAGGCCGGATGCGCCGGCCTTCGTCTTCATCCACGGCGGCTATTGGCAAAGCTGCGTCAAGGAGGATTTCGCCTTTTGCGCCGCCGGGCCGATGGCGCGCGGCCATGACGTGATCCTGGCCGAATACACGCTGGCGCCCGAGGCCTCGATGACGCAGATCGTGGCCGAGATCGGGCGCCTGCTCGATCATCTGGCGCCCCGGATTGCCGGGCGGCCGCTCTGCCTGGCCGGGCATTCCGCCGGCGGGCAC
Organism: Paracoccus simplex; assembly: GCF_042648325.1. Taxonomy (NCBI): domain Bacteria; kingdom Pseudomonadati; phylum Pseudomonadota; class Alphaproteobacteria; order Rhodobacterales; family Paracoccaceae; genus Paracoccus; species Paracoccus simplex. Next base: position 55,800 of record NZ_JBHRXE010000001.1, read on the forward strand.
CTGGCCGCCATGCATCGCGGCCACCCGGCGGTGGGCTCGGTGCTGGCGATCAGCGGCCTGTTCGATCTTGAGCCCATCGGCCTGGGGGCGCTGAACGACAAGCTGCAACTGACCCCGGCCGAGATCGCCGCCTGCAGCCCGCAGCGCCACATCGCTGCCGGCGCGCCGACGCTGGTCGCGGTCGGGGCCGGGGAGCTGCCCGAACTGATGCGGCAATCCGACGATTACGCCGCGGCCTGCCGGCGGGCGGGCCAGCCGGCGGCGCTGCTGCATGTTGCCGGTTGCGACCATTTCCAGGTGCTGGACGACCTTGCCGACCCGGCCGGCGCGCAACTGACCGCGCTGGCCCGGCTGGGCCGGTGAGGGGGGCGCAGGGCGCTGAACCGGGCCTGAAACGTGCCGAAGCCCCCGGCAGACTGCAGACTGCCTGCTGGCAGCGCGGCGTCATTCTGACGCGATGCGGCGCGGGCCGCAAAGGAGGAACCCGCTTCCCTTGCGGTTGAACATCCGCGCCTGATGAATGCAGCGGCGCGGCACGCGGGGTCCGCCGCTATTCTTCGAGGCAGCGAAAGCGAAGCAGAGTGGCGTGGTCGGCCGGGTCGGTCAGGGCCGTCGCGCCGACGCGGAAGGTCTGGGCCAGGCGGGCAGGGGTCAGCACATCCCGGGGCCGGCCGCAGGCGATCAGGCGCCCGTCCGCCATCACCCCCAACCGGTCGCAGCCCATGGCCTGGTTCAGGTCGTGCAGCGCCAGGATCACCGTCACCGGCAGGCGGTCCACCAGCCGCAGCAGCGCAAGCTGGTGGTGGATGTCCAGATGGTTGGTCGGCTCGTCCAGCAGCAGAAGCCGGGGGCGCTGCGCCAGGGCGCGGGCGATATGCACGCGCTGGCGCTCGCCCCCCGACAGGGTGGGCCAATGCGCGCCGGTCATCTGGGCCATGCCGACCGCGGCCAGCGCCTGATCGACGATCTGCGCATCCGCCGCGCCAAGCGGCTGCAGCGCCGACAGCCATGGGGTGCGGCCCAGCTCGACGGCAGCGCGGACAGAGAGCGACTCGTCGGTATCGGCCTGCTGTTCGACCAGGGCGATGCGACGGGCGATCTGCCGCCGGGACAGCCGGGACAGCGATGTGCCGTCCAGCCGCACCTCGCCCTCGGCGCGCGGCAGCAGCCCGGCGATCAGCCGCAGCAGCGTCGACTTGCCCGAGCCGTTGGGTCCGATCAGGCCGAAGGTCTCGCCTGACGCGATCTCGAGCGTCACGTCCTCGACGATGCGGCGCGGCCCGGCCTTCCAGCCCAGGGCGGTGGTGGACAGTCTCATCCCCGTCTCCGGCTGCGGATCAGGATCAGGGCGAAGCCCGGCGCGCCGACCAAGGCGGTGACGACGCCGATCGACACCACCTGCCCGGGGATCAACATCCGCGAGGCGATGTCGGCGACGATCAGGAACACCGCCCCGGCCAATGCCGACCAGGGCACCAGACGGCCATGCCGAGGCCCGACCGCAAGGCGCACGGCATGGGGGATGACAAGGCCGACGAAGCCGATGGAGCCGACAAGGCTGACCATCACCGCCGTCATCAGCGTGGTTGCCCCGATCAGCACCGCTTGCACCCGGCGGACCGGGATGCCAAGCGCCGCCGCGGATTGCGCGCCGAAGGCAAAGCCGTCCAGCGCGCGGATGTGCCAGCAGCAGGCCAGGAACCCCGCCAGCGCGACCGGCCCGGCCAGCGCGACGTCGGGCCAGCGTACGCCGGACAGGTTGCCCAGAAGCCAGAACATGATCCCGCGCGCCTGTTCGGCATTGGCGGATTTGGCGATGAAGAAGCTGGTCAGCGCGTTGAAAAGCTGCGACCCGGCGATTCCGGCCAGAACCAGTTGCGCCGACCCGCCGCCCGCGGCCCGCGCCAGGGTCGAGACCAGTGCGAAAGCCAGCAGCGCGCCGATGAAGGCGCCGGTCGAAAGCCCCAGCGTCCCGCCGCCGACCCCCAGGATCGCCACCGCCACCGCGCCGGTGGAGGCCCCGGCCGAGACGCCCAGCAGATAGGGATCGGCAAGGGCGTTGCGGATCAGCGCCTGCAGCACCACGCCCGACAGCGCCAGCCCCGCCCCGCAGGCGGCGGCGACCAGGATGCGCGGTATCCGGTAGTTCCAGACGATGGCCGCGTCGATGGGATCGACCGGAAACCCGGCCCCCCCGAGCTTGTTGGCAAGCACCGCCGTCACCGTCGCAACCGGCAGCGGCGTCTCGCCGATGACGACCCCGGCCAGGATCGCCGCCAGCAGCAGGCCCAGCCCGAAGGCCCCGCGCCAGACGAGAAGCCAGAGGTGGGGCCGGACCCGAAGCCGGCCGGCGGGGGACGCCGTCTCGGTCATCGCAGCCCAAGCACTGGCAGCGCCGCGGCCAGCGTCTCGAGCGCGGCGATGTTGCGGATCGAGGGGTCCATCGCATGCGCGTCCAGGATCACGATCCTGTCGTTTTCGACCGCATCCATCTGGCGGGTGACCGGATCGGATTTCAGGAAGGCGATCTTCTTCTCGTGATCGTCGGCCTCGTACCGGCGACGGTCCATCCGGGCGATGACGATGATCGACGGGTTGGCTCGCGCGATGGTCTCCCAGCTGATGGCCGGCCATTCCTCGTCGCTTTCGACGATGTTTCTCAGCCCCAGTTTCGCCATCAGGTAGCCGGGCGGTCCCTTGCGCCCGGCGACATAGGGATCGACATCCATTTCCGCCGAGGAGAACCAGAATACCGCCGAGGCGTCCTGCAGGTTCAGCGCCTTCGCCTTGTCGCTGGCCGCCGCCTCGCGCGCCTGCAGCTGCGCCACCAGCGCCTCGGCCCGCTCGGGCACGTCGAAAATGCGGCCCAGTTCGCTGACGCCGGCATAGACCGACTGCATCTCGAACATGGTCGAGCGGGTGCCGTCAGAGCCGCTGGCATTGTCCTTGTGCCAGCAGTCGGCGGGCAGGACATAGGTCGGGATGCCGACATCGGCGAATTGTTCGCGCGTGGCGACGATGCCCTGCGGGCCGACATGCCATTCGTATTGCGCGGCGACGAGGCCGGGCTTCCTCGCCACCACCGATTCGAAGCTCGGGTCGTTGTCGGCCAGCCGCTCGATCCCGGCATTCGTGTCGCGAAATTCGGGCAGGACTTCGGTGAACCAGACCGAGGTGGCGGTCACCTTCTCGGCCAGCCCCAGCGAATACAGGATCTCGGTCGCGGCCTGGCCCAGGGTGACGGCGCTGTCGGGCGCCTGGTCGAAGGTCAGATCGACCCCGCAATTCTGCAGCTTCAGCGGGTATTGCGCCCCGGCTGTGACGGGCGGCGCGAAGCCGGTCGCGCAAAGCAGCGCGGCGGTCAGGAAGCGGACGAACATGGCATGTCTCCGATGATGACGGCAGCCGAAGACAGGAGGGGAGAGCGCGGCCCAAGACCGGCCGGCGCCCCGCCGGCGGTCGCGGCGGCTGGCTGGAACCGGTGCGGCAAGGCACCTCGGGGCAAAATTCATCCGGCACCTCCCCGGGCACCCCGCCCGGGCTGGGTTGAGATTGACGTCGGCAGGTCTCCTGACTGGCGGGTCATCGGGGCGTCGCGGCCTTCCCATGGCGGTTGCCACAGTGGCGTCGTCGCGAAATCCCTTGCCGCCTACAGTTGCGGGGGCAGTTCCGGTTCGCCGGACAGGTCCGGCGGCGGATTCCCTTTCAATTCCTTGCGGAAACCGACGATGTCGGACTAGCCCGCCCGCCGGCCGATGGCAAGCCGTATCGTCCGCCGAACCGCCGTGCGGCTTCCCGCCCGCCGCTCATGCTGCAGCGCAGAACGCATGGCGGGTTTGCCGCGGGCATGGCTACTGCCGCCGGCTGTCGCGGCCTATATCCGTCCTGTCCGAAACAGGCCCGCTGAACGGGCAAGATGAAAAAGGTGCCGAGATGTCCGCTGTCGAAATGAGCCATAACCCCGCTGCCGGTGGCTTGGGCCGCATCGTTGCGCGTGTGACCGCCACGGTTGCCGGCTGGAACAACGCCCGCATCACCCGCCGCGAGCTGAACCTGCTGACCGATCGCGAGCTTGACGATATCGGCCTGACCCGCGGCGATATCGAGCGGATTGCCCGCCGCGCCTGAGGCGTAGCCGGCGATGAACGGACCCCGCGGCGATGCCTCGGGGTTTTTTCATGTCCGCCGGCCCGGCCCGGGCGCAGATCGCCCGCCGGCGGGCGATTGGGCTTGCCCGGCCGCCGCCCTTGCCTGATGCTGGCGGCATGACCGCGGCCCGTTCCCATTCCTTTCGCGACGACCCGCTGGTGCCGGGCTTCGACGATTCCGCACCGCTGGCCGTGATGGATGCGGAATGCGCGCTTTGCAGTTGGGGGGCGCGGATGATCCATCGTATGGACCGCTCGGGAGACGTGCGGATATGTCCGGTCCAGACGCCGCTCGGGGCGGCGCTGCTGCGGCATTACGGGCTGGATGCGGAAGATCCCCCGAGCTGGCTGTTCATCGAGGATGGCATCGCCCATTCCGATTGCGACGCGCTGATCCATGCCGGGCGGCGGCTGGGCGGAGCCGGCCGGCTGGCCGCGCCGCTGCGCCTGCTGCCGCGCGGGCTGCGCAACTGGCTTTACCGGCGCGTCGCGCGCAACCGTTACCGGCTGTTCGGCAGGTCGGACATGTGCGCCCTGCCCGATCCGGCCTTCCAGCGGCGACTGCTTCGCTGACGGTCTCCGCCCCGGAGGAGCAAGGAGGGCCGGGAGCCGGCCGTCATTCGCCGCGCCGGGCCTTGCCCGGTGCCGCATCTATTTCCTCGGCCACCAGTTGCTGCAGCGTCCAGATGTAATCGTCATGGATGCCGTGTTCCGCCAGACCCCGGACCGTGCGCAGCAGGTATTCCGCGCCGGACCCGGCCGCCCCGGCCGCACGGGCCAGCCGCCGGGCCTGTTCCTCGACGGTCAGTTCGGCAAGCTGCGTGCCGACCGGATCGGCATAGAAGGTCAGGGCCGGTTCGCGCCCGCGTTCGGTCTCGACCTCGATCCAGCAGGCATTGGCCGCGAGTTCATGGGCGACCAGCTCGCGCCGCAGGATGGCGCGCAGCGATTGCGTCTCGGTTCCCGGGGCGATGTCCAGCACCAACCCGTCGCAGCAGCCGCCCGAGGCGAGGGCGAGCATCAGCCCCGGCCGGTCCGGGGTGCCGCGGAAATGTTCGAGCGAGATCGAGAAGCTGCGATGCCAGCCAAGCGCGGTGGCGCGGCGGCGGGCGCCGACGGCAAAGCCGGGGTTCCAGATCAGCGAGCCATAGGCGAAGACCGGAATCGGCCGCGGCCGCCCGCGCGTCAGCCGGTCGGCCAGAAGGTCCAGATCGTCATCCTCGAGCATCCGCCAGCGCGGGTCGTGCAGCGGTCCCTCGGCCGCGGCCACGCGGGCGACATGATCGTCGGACAGCGCGATGGGGCGGCAAGTGGTCATGGGCTCTCCTGCGGGCGGTGACGAATCCACCCCCGCAAGGTTTCCGCCGGCAAGGGACGGGTCAACCCCGAAACCGCGATGCCCTATGCCGCGCCCTGCAAGGGTCTTTCGCGGGATTTCGGCGCGGTCGCCGGCATGCCCGGCGGGGACATGTCCAGAAGCCGGCCGCACAGCCGCGCCCGTTGCGCCATCGTCGCATCGGGCCGGTCTGCACCTCGGTCACCTCGACCGCCGGCCAGGCCGGAGCAGGATCGCCCCGACGCTGGCCCTCGGGGCAGCGGATGGCAGAATCATGCGTCCGTCACGGCGGCCCCCGTTTCGGTTGCCGAGGAAAAACCTCGGGCCGGTGCGGCGATGTTCCGGCGCGCGCCTTCACCGCCGACCGATGCTTCCCCCCGGGATCACCGTTTCGGATTAGGGGTTCTCTGTCATGCGGGGGGCGGCGCGTCGATGTTAGTCTGAAGCCCGGAAACGTCATGCAGGAGGAGAGCAAGATGACGCAATTCACTCGGGCTGCGGGGATGGCCATCGCGACCGTGTCGATGTGGCTGGGCGGCATGGTCAGCGCCGAGGACGCTGCCCAGATCACCCATATCGACGATGCCCAGTCGATGGAGATCGCGCCCATGGAGACGCCCGGCGTGAACGCCTTCCTTCAGGACGTGGTCGGTTCGGACAATCCCGACAAGCCGATCACCTGCGGCTTCTTCCGGCTGGAAGCCTCGGCCGAGCCGCTGGTCTATACTTATGATTACGACGAGACCAAGCTGATCCTGGAAGGGGAGATCACGGTTTCGGATGGCACGAACAGCTTCGACGCGACCGCGGGCGATGTGCTTCTGCTGCCCAAGGGCGCCAAGGTGACATTCACCACCAAGACCGCCGGCAAGGCTTACGTCTGCGGCGCACGCCTGCGCGACACCGCCTAGGCGCGGGATCGGAAAGGGGAGGAAAAAATGAAAAAGATCAGCACGGGGATGATCCCCGTGGCGGTCGCGCTGATCGCGGGCGCGGCCGCTGCCGAGGAAAGGCTCAACCTGGGCGACCTGACGCAGGGCGACCCGTTCTTCTATACCGCCGACCAGTCGATCAAGGCCGATGACGGGCAGTCGAAGCTGCTCGGTACCGGCCGGCCGTCGCGGACCCATTCGCAGATCCCGCATCTGCCGGTCTATATCGGCTATATGAGCACCAACTACACCTATCGCTTCGTCACCGTCGCCGAGCAGGTGCTGACGATGATCGGCGAGGGCAAGCATGGGCTGTGGCGGGTGCAGGAAAACGGCACCATCCGCGAATATCTCAAGCCCGGCGCCAAGGGCCTGGCCCCCGGCGCCGATCCGCTGGCGCCCGAAAACCTGGAGGCCGTGCGCCAGGACTACGCCTCCTATCTGCCCAGCGAGGGCTGGGACGGCTATCGCTATCCCGATCAGCAGGTCGATGCCGAGGGTCGGCTGACCTTCGTCGACCTGCCGGTGACGCATCCGAAATACGAGGGCCGGTATGCCGGGCATGTGCCCATCGACCTGCCCAATTTCTACTGCACCATGTCCGAGAACGATTTCCCCTATGCCCGGCTGGCCATGGATTTCGCCTTCTCGCAGCCCGGCGCCAACCAGGTCGGGCCGCTGGGCAAGCGCGCCGGGCTGGACATCAGGGAAAACTACACCCGGGTGCTGCAACTGACGCAGTTCCCGGATGCGCGTTCCTGGGTGAATGTCGGCCAGCCGGGGCAGGACGCGCTGCATGTCGACTGGAAGCCCGTCGATGCCGGCCGCATGCAGGCGGAATATTACCTGGTCGAGCGGCCGTTCTTCAACAAGCCCTATCTGTTCCTGATGGCGGTGTTCGACAATCCGGACAATGCGGACTTCCGCTATGTCCGCCCGGACGGCGCCTATTGGAACGACCTGCCCGACAAGGACGGGCTGAAGACCGAGGTGACGCTTGCCCCGCGCTTCCATCTGGAAGGCGGCGAGATTGCCGATGCGGTCGGCCTGCCGCTTTACGGTGTGCATCACCCGAACCGCGCGGCCTTCGGTGCCGGCGGCGCCTGCCCGCTGAAGGGCGGCGACTGGGGCCGCTATCCCGACACCAGCGGCGGCAGCGGCTGGCCGACGCAATACGAGGAGGTCACGCCGCTTTGCGACGCGGTGCTGGTCGACCTGAAATTCTATGCCAATCTGGACGGCCGCGACTGGAACGACCCGCACAAATACCTGGCCAATGCCGGGGTGGGGACCAGGCAGGTGCAATATACCGTGCAGCCCGGCACCTACGGGACGTTCACCGATCCCTATAACGTGGCGCGCGGCGTCACGAACCCGCAGCAGATGGACGTGCCGGAGACCATCACCCTTACCTATCCCACTGCCGGGGCGCCGGTCGAATATGCCGAGGTGCCGGCGCCTTCCGAGGATTATCGCGTGGCGGTGCCTGCTCCCAGCACCTCCTGCCGGCCGATCCCGGGCTGAGCCCGGGATCGTGCCATGGCCCGGGCCGACCCTTCCGGCCCGGGCCTAAAGCCAGACCTCGCATTTGCGGATCAGCTCGGCGCGGTTCGCGGCCTGCAGGCCGATCCGGGCATTGCGCAACTGGTTTTCGACGGTGCGGGCGGACTTGCCGAGCAGCGCGCCGATCTCGTCGCAGCTCAGGCCCTGCGCGGCCAGCCGGATCGCCTGCAGTTCGGCCAGCGAGGGCCGGCGCGCCGGGCCATTGGACGGTGCCGCGGTCTTGCCATGCCAGTGGTGGCTGATCCCGGCCAGCGGTCCCAGGAAGTCGGCGGTGAACTCGCGCACGAAACCCTTGTCCGCGTCGGTCCAGGCATGGGGGTCGTGGGTATAGTCCAGGCACATCATCCCCACCGCGCGATGCGCAAAGGACAGGCGCTGGAACAGGATCGAGCGGCTGTCGATGGCGGTGAACTCCTCGCGGCAGTCGGCCAGCAGCGGATGCGATGCGACATCGTTGCAGGCGACCGGGCCGGGCTGGGCCCAGGCCTGGCGGAAAACCCGGCTGTGGTTGCGATAGGTCGCGCCATCGCAGCGCTGCGGATCGGAGCCGGTATTGTAATGCACGATGATCGGTGCATAGACCGGATCGCGCGGCGTGGGAAAGCCCAGGTCGCCCCGGCAGACCCCAAGCCTGCGCGAGATATATTCCAGCGCGACCACCACCATCTCCTCGGACGTGTCGATGGCCAGGATCATGTGTGCGACGCAGTTCAGCATCTCGGCCGGATGCTGCTGCCGCTGATAGCGATCGAGAAAGATCTCCTTCAGACGCTTGCGCGTCGGAGGCGATTCGATCAGCTCGCGCATGATGTCACAAGGGCCATGAGGGCCTGATTGGGTTATCACGGAGTCGGAACAGATTAGCCAGCGACAGGCCACCGGGCAACCTGTCAGTTTGGCGGGGCTTGGGCTGGCGGCGCTGCAGGCGTCCTGCATCGACGCCGGGGTCGCGCAGGCGGTTGTCCTTTCCTCTGCGCCCGTCCCCGGCCGGGCGACATCTTCGCGCCCAAGCCGCCGCCGAAGATGCGGGCCGGTTGGGCAGCACGGCATTCCGGCCCGCCACCGTCCGTCCGGCATGTTCCCGGCAATCCGCGGCATCGCGGCGGCGACCCGCCATCGGCGCGCCTCTCAGGCATATGCCTGGATCTCGCGGACAGCGCCAAGGCCCTGCGAGGGGCTATGAAGGCCGATTTTGCTCGGCTATGTTGAGGGGATCTTCAGATTTCCCGACGCTTGAACCGCCTGCATCCAAGCCCGACGGAACGCCCGCCATGATCCCCAACCCGACCGGCGTGCCGGTCCACACGCCCGAGACGGAACCGCCCCAGCGCATCCTCTTCGTCGAGGATGACCGCAAGCTCTGCACCTTCCTGTGCCGCTATTTCACCGAACAGGGCTATCTTGTCGAAGCAGCGCATGACGGGACCGCGATGCGTCGGGCGCTGTCGGGCAGGGCGTTCGACCTCGTGGTGCTGGATGTCGGCCTGCCGGGGCGCGAGGACGGCTATGCGCTGGCCCGCGAGCTGAAGAAAGAGCGCGACATCGGCATCCTGTTCCTCTCGGCCCGGCAGGAGGCGCTGGACCGCATCGTCGGGCTGGAGATCGGCGCCGACGATTTCCTGGTCAAACCCTTCGAGCCGCGCGAGCTTCTGGCCCGCATCCGTGCCATCCTGCGCCGCCTGCCCGGTGCCGCGATCCGGCCGCAGGGCGAGACGCGCCGGATCGGCTTCGACGGCTGGCTGCTGGACCTCGATGCCCGGGTGCTGCGGGACGCGCAGGGCGGAATGCAGGATCTGACCACGCAGGAATTCAACCTGCTCAGCGTGCTGGCGCAGCGGCCCGGCCGGGTGCTGAGCCGCGACCAGCTGCTGGACCTGACCGTCAGCCGCAACTGGTCGCCCTATGACCGCTCGGTCGACGTGATGATCGGCAAGATCCGCCGCAAGATCGGCGACAGCGGTCCCGAGCCGCGCCGGATCCGCACCATCCGCGGCGCCGGCTACATGTTCTCGCCCGAGCCCTGACCGGGCGCGGCCGCGGGATTGGGATCGGGGCGCAGGCAAGGCAGGTCCAGCACCGCGCGCGCGCCGCCGCCCTCGGCATTGCCGATGCGGAAATCGCCGCCGCTGACCAGCGCCAGCTGCTGGATCATCGGCAGGCCCAGCCCGGTCCCCTCGGGCTTGGTGGTGAAAAGTGGTTGCAGCGCATGGTCCAGTCCGCCGGCGTCGAAACCCGGACCATCGTCCTCGACCACCAGCCGCGCGTAATCGCCGCCGCGCCAGACATGGCGCAAGGCCAGCCGCACGCGACCCCGGCCATCGGTGGCATCCCGCGCGTTGATCAGCAGGTTGACCAGCGCGGTGCCGATCTGGCCGGCATCGACCGGCGCCAGCAGCGGATGGTCGGGCAGGTCGCATTCGATCCGCATCCCGGCGCAAAGCGTGCGCGCCAGCATGGAGGCGGTGGTCCGGACCGGCAGGCGCAGATCCCGGGGCTCGGGCGACAGGATCGGCTGGCGGGCGAAGCCCATCAACCGGGTGACCAGATCGCCCGCCGTCACGGCGGCGTCCAGCGCGTCGCCGGCATAGGGTTTCAGCCCGTCCTGCGCCGGCAGCCGTTCGGCGATCACCGCCAGATTGGCCCGGATGACGGCCAGCATGTTCTTGAAATCATGCGACAGCCCGGCGGCCAGCTGCGAGGTGGCCTCGATCTGGCGCATCAGCGCCAGTTCGCGCTCGGCCCGCGCCTTGGCGGCGCGCAGCTCGACCAGCTGGAAACAGCGCTCCAGCGCCCCCATCAGCTCGTCCAGGAAGAAGGGCTTGCGCAGATAGTCGTAGGCGCCCGCCTTCAGCGCTGCGACGGCGCTGTCCACCGAGGCATAGGCGGTCATGATCACCATGACCAGGCCGGGATGGCGGGCGTGCAGCCGCGCGGCAAGCTCGGTCCCGTCCTCGTGCCGCAGCCGGATGTCGATCAGCACCACCTCGACCGGCTCGGCTTCGAGCAGGGCGAAGGCCGAGGCCCCGTCCGGCGCGAGGCGGCATTCCACGCCCTCAAGCGCCAGCGCGCGCGAGGTCGAGACGGCGAAGTCGCTGTCGTCGTCAAGGATCAGCAGCCGCCGGGTCATGGCGGCTCGGCGATGCTCAGGCGCATGACCGTGCCCTCGGGGCCGGTGCGGGCGATCCAGGCGTCGCCGCCATGCAGCTCGGCGACGCGGCGCACCAGCGACAGGCCCAGCCCCACGCCGGAATCCTTGGTGGTGACCAGCGGGTCGAAGGCGCGGGCGCGGATCTCGGGCGCAAGGCCGGGGCCGTTGTCCTCGATCTCAAGGATGCTGCGACGCCCGTCGCGAAAGGCGCGCAGGGTCACCCGGGGCACCCGGCCGGGCACCGATTCCGCCGCCTGCCAGCCGTTCTCGATCAGGTTGCGGATGGCGAATTGCAACCGCGCCGGGTCGCAGCGCAAGCGCATGCCGTCGGGCACCTCCAGCGTGACATGAGCCGCGGCCGGATGTTCGGCCACCAGGGCCGAAAGCCAGTCGCGCAGATCGACCGGCACCGTCTCATGCGCGCCCTGGCGGGCGAAATCCAGCAGGATGTCGATGATCCGGCTGCAACGGGCGATGTTGCGGCGGATGCGCTGCACGTCCTCTTCGGCATCGGGGCCCAGGCCGGGGCTGCGCGACAGCACCTCGACCGAGCTGGTGATGGTGCCGAGCGGGTTGCGCAGCTCGTGGCTGATCGTGGCCGCGACCTCGCCCACGGCGGCAAGGCGCTGGCGGATGGCCAGCTCGCGCTGGGTCGAGCCCAGCCGGCGCAGCGCGTCGATCAGGTCCTCCTCGGTCAGGCGGCGGCGCTCGTTCGCCATCACCGCCCAGAAGGCCAGCAGGGCCAGAAGCGGCGCCGAGCCAAGGAAGACATGCGCCACGACCTGCATGTCGCGCAGGCTGGCCGACAGGTGCCGCGCGAGCAGGTAGAGCATCCCGAGCCCGGCCATCAGCTGCGCGAAGACCGCCGCGACCTGCCAGGCCCGCCGGCCCAGCCGCGGCGGCATGCGGTGCAGCCGCAGGGCAGGCGCGGCGGGATCGACCGCGCCCGGCGTGCGGCCGCGCTTGCAGAAGTCGCGGCAATGCGGCTCGAGGCTGCAGCAGAGCGAGCAGATCGGCCGTTCGTAGAAGGTGCAATAGGCCATGTCGCGCGTCTCGTAGCCATGGCTGCAGATGGCGCAGTCGCAGCGGCTGCGGCGGCGGAAGACATGCGGTTCGCGCGCGATGAAGCCGCGGCCGTGCCGCATCAGGCCCAGGCCGGTCGCCGCGACCAGCGACAGGGCAAAGGCGATGGGCGCCGACCAGGCCTGCGCCATCGGCCCGCCAAGGCCGGCGTAAAGCGCCAGCCCGGCCAGCGCCCCCAGCGCCATGCCGCCGCAGCCGACCGGGTTGAAATCCGGCAGGTGGGCGCGCCGGAACTCGATCCGCGCCGGGCTCAGCCCCAGCGGCTTCAGCACCGCCAGGTCGGCGAAGATCGCCCCCAGCCAGGCCAGCGCCAGGTTGGCATAGATCGCCAGCACCGCCTCGAGCGTGGCAAACACCCCCATCAGCATCAGCGCACAGCTGATCGCGACGTGGATCAGCAGCCAGATCAGCCGCCCCGGATGATAGCGCGCCACGCGCAGGAAGAAGTTCGACTGCGCCAGCGAGCCGGCATAGGCGTTGGTGACGTTGATCTTGACCTGCGCGACCAGGATATAGGCGGTCGCCACCAGCAGCGCCATGCGCGGCCCGAACAGGTATTCGTAGGCGTGCCAGAACATGCCGATGGGCTCGACCGCGAATTCCGGCGCCATGCCGTCGCCGATGGCCAGCCAGACCAGGAAGCTGCCCATCAGCACCTTGGCGCCGCCGATCAGGATCCAGCCCGGCCCGGCCAGGATCAGCGCCCCCCACCAGCGCAGCCGCGTTACCGCCTCGGGCGGGGGCAGGAAGCGCAGGTAGTCCACCTGTTCGCCGATCTGCAGCGTCAGGGCGCAGAGCACGCCGATGGCGCCGCCCAGCGACAGCAGGCTGAAGGCGGGACCGGGCGCGGCCAGCCAGCGCGCCGCCGCATCGGGCTCGGCCCAGGCGATGGCGGCAAAGGGCAGCAGGGCCAGCACGATCCAGGGCAGCTGCGTCGCCACCTGGAAGCGCGAGATCGCGGTCATCCCGCGCGAGGCCACCGGCAGGATCGCCAAGGCCGACAGCAGATAGCCCAAGGGCAGCGGCAGGCCGAAGCAGACCAGCAGCGCCTGGCCGATGATCACCCCCTCGAGCGCGAAGAAGATGACGGTATAGGTGGCATAGATCAGCGAGGTGATGGCCGAGCCGATATAGCCGAAGCCCGCGCCCCGCGTCAGCAGGTCCATGTCCACATTGGCGCGCGCCACATGATAGGCGATGGGCAGGCTGGTGACGAAGATGAAGGCCGAGGCGATCAGCACCGCGACCACCGTCACATGCACGCCCCAGGACAAGGTCAGCGCCGCCCCGATCGCCTCGAGCGCCAGGAACGAGATGCCGCCCAGCGCCGTGTGGGTGATGGTGGCGGGGCTCCAGCGCCGGTGGCTGGCGGGGGCGTAGCGCAGCGCGTAATCCTCGATGGTCTCGTCCGCGACCCAGGACTGATAGCTGCGCGGCGCGGGCTCCAGGCCGGGAAAGCCGCTTGCGTCCCGCGGCGGCAGGTCGGCTTCCCCGATGGCGCTCTGCCTGTTCATCGCTCCCCCCGGCGGCCGTCCCCTGCGGCCGCCGCCGCCAGCCTAGCGGGCTTTGCCCGGGCTGGGAATTGCCCTTGCCGTTCATGGCGCCGCGAAACCCCGTGCCGCGCCAGCGCCGGTTACAAAGAATTACAATTCCCCGGCTTGCGGCATGCATGGCGATTACATGCCCGGCCCAGGCTGGCGGCGGGGCCGGCCTGCCCGCCGGCCCGCAAGGAGGGAGGAGAACATGTCGAAAACCGTATTCAAGGTCGATCTCAACACGGCCCCCGAACAGGCCACGCAAAAGCCGCACAACCGCTGGCATCCCGACATCCCGATGGTCGAGACCTTCAAGCCCGGCGAGGTGCTGCGCGTCGAATGCTACGACTGGACCGGCGGCCAGATCGGCAACAACGACAGCGCCAACGACATTCGCGACGTGGACCTGACGCGGGTGCATTACCTGTCCGGTCCCTTCGGCTTCGAGGGCGCCGAGCCGGGCGACCTGCTGGTGGTCGACATTCTCGACATCGGCGCGCTGCCGGAGTCGCGCTGGGGCTTCAACGGGCTTTTCGCCAAAGAGAACGGCGGCGGCTTCCTGACCGAACATTACCCGCAGGCGACCAAGTCGATCTGGGATTTCGAGGGCATCTACACCACCTCGCGCCATATCCCCGGCGTGCGTTATCCCGGCCTGATCCATCCCGGGCTGATCGGCTGCCTGCCCGACCACAAGCTGTTGGCCGAGGCGAACCGGCGCGAGGCGGCGCTGATCGCCACCGATCCGAACCGAGTCCCGCCGCTGGCCGCACCACCCCATGCCGCGACCGCGCTGATGGGGCAGATGACCGGCAGCGCCGCGCAAAGCGCCGCCGAGGAGGCCTGGCGCACCGTGCCGCCGCGCGAACATGGCGGCAATTGCGACATCAAGAACCTGTCGCGCGGCTCCAAGGTCTATTTCCCCGTCTATGTGAAGGGCGGCGGGCTTTCGATGGGCGACATCCATTTCAGCCAGGGCGACGGCGAGATCACCTTTTGCGGCGCCATCGAGATGGCCGGCTGGATCGAGATCAAGGTCGATATCATCAAGGGCGGCATGGCGAAATACGGCGTCATCAACCCGATCTTCCGGCCCTCGCCCATCGACCCGCATTTCGACGACTACCTGATCTTCGAAGGCATCTCGGTCGACGAGCATACGGGCGAGCAATATTACCTCGACGCCCATGTCGCCTATCGCCGGGCCTGCCTCAACGCCATCGAATACCTGAAGAAATTCGGCTATTCCGGCGAGCAGGGCTACATGATCCTCGGCACCGCCCCGGTCGAGGGCCGCATCGCCGGCATCGTGGACATTCCCAATGTCTGCGCGACGCTGGCGATTCCGACCGGCATCTTCGACTTCGACATCCGGCCCAACGGCGACGGGCCGAAACGCTCGGTCCCGGACATTCCGGTCGCCAAGACCAGCTGACGGTGCCACGCGCCCGCGTCCCGGCTTTCGGGGCGCGCGGCCTCACGAGGGAGGAGAGGTCCATGCTGCTTGGTTTTCTATTGTTCTATGTGGGCGCGGTGCTGTTTCTGAACGGGCTGTGGCTCATGGGCCGGATCGAGGATCGCGAGATCGTGGTGATCAACGTGGTCTCGGGCCTGGTCGCCGCGGGCGTGGTGGTGCAGGGCGCCTTCGGTGCGGGGGCGGATCTGCAGACGGTCCGGGCGGCGGCGCTGACGCTGATGTTCAGCACCACCTATTTCTGGGTCGCCCACAACCGCGTCGTTGCAGTGGACGGCCGGGGCCTGGGCTGGTTCAGCCTGTTCGTGGCCATCACCACGGTTCCGGTCTTTCTGCGCGCGCTCGCCGCCGCCGGCTCGCCGACCGAGCTTTGGCTGGCGGGCAACTGGCTGGTCTGGGGCGTGCTGTGGTTCATGTATTTCCTGCTGCTGGCGCTGGGGCGGCCGATCCTGCGCGCCACCGCCTGGGTGACGCTGCTGGCCGGGATCGTGACCGGCTGGCTGCCCGGTTTCCTGCTGCTCGACGGATTGATGTGAGGGTCATGCCATGCCGATCTATGATTTCGCCTGCGCCGAACACGGCCTTTTCACCGAGCGCATGAGCTACGAGGCCAGCCTGGCCGGCGTGCCCTGTCCGCATTGCGGCGCGCCCGCCGGGGTGCTGCCGGCCCTGCCGCTGGTCAGCACGCTTTCAAGCGGGCTGCGCCGGGCCGAGCGCCGGGCCGAGGCGAGCTCGGCCGAGCCGCGCCTGGTCAAGCGCGGCCACCTGCCGAGCTGCGGCTGCAACCTGTGCCAGAAGAAGGCGCCGCCCACCTCGCGGCGCTGGATGCTGGGGCAATGCTAGCATCCCGGCTGTGTTCAATGCACCTTTCGCCATAGCGGCCATGCGATGACCTGGGCGGGTTTGGTGGCGAAGCCGGGTGCCCGCGGGCTGGCCCGTGGTGCGAGACATAAGCGGCCAAGACCCCGATCTGGCAATTGGTGATCTGGTCCGCCAAGCCGGTGTATCGGCGCGCGACCCCACAGGAGGCATGACCAGGGCGCCGGCATTGCCTCGACACAGAATCCCGAGAGCCATGACCTCATCCCCGTCATGCTGGCCCCCTGATTCAGAGGACGGAGGAAACCGCGACTGGAATGCTAGGGCTGGAAATCGGCCTGATAGGCGTCGTAGCGGCCGCGGAACTGCTCGAAGATGGCGATGGTGCGGCGGGCGATGCCGGTCCAGCCGAAGACCCGGCGGGCAAAGCGGGCGCCCTCGACCGCCAGCACGTCGCGCAGCCAGGGATAGTGCAGCGCCATGTTGATCATGGCGGCGAATTCCTCGGGCCGCTTGGGATCGGCCACCAGCGCGTGGCGGCCGAATTCCACCTGCTCGTGCAGCCCGCCATGGATGGTCATCACCGTGGGGGTGCCGCAGGCCATCGCCTCGACCGCGGTCATGCCGAAGGGCTCGTAGCGCGAGGGCAGGGCAAAGATCCCGGGCGCGCGGTAATGGTCCACCAGCTCCTCGTCGGGGACATAGCCGCGCCAGTCGATGGCATCGGCCACGCCGGCCTGGGCGGCCACCGCCTTCCAGTCGCCGATCAGCGCCAGGTCGGCCTCGGAATTGCCGCCGGCGGCCAGGACCAGCCGCGCCTGGGGCTGCAGCACCTTCAATGCCGGCAGCGCCTGGATGATCAGGTCGTAGCCCTTGTTTTCGGCGGCGCGGCCGACGACATAGATGTCGTTCGGCCCCATGTTCAGCCGCGCCCGCGCCGCCGCCACCTTGTCGGGCGGGGCCGGGGTGAAGCGGTTCTCGTCGATGCCGGGCGGGATCATGGTGATATGCTCGCGCGGCAACGCATATTCGGCCGAGATCAGCTCGACCTGCTGTTCCGAGGTGGCGATGATGTGGTCGCAATTGCGGTAAAGCACGAATTCCTTCTGGATGCGCTCGTCGAAGCGGTAGCCGGCCATCTCTTCGGCGGTGGCGCCGCGCATGTCGTGCTTTTTCCACCAGCCCAGCGAATGCGGGGTGTGGATATGCGGGATCTGCAATTCCTCGGCGATCTTCTGGCCGCAGACTCCGGCATCCCAGTAATGGCTGTTCACCACGTCATAGCGCAGCTCGCGGCGGCGGATGGCGGCCAGCGCATTGGTGATGAAATCGCCATACCAGTCGTGCATGTCCTCCTTGCGGATGAAATCCGGGCCGCCGAAGGGGATGCGCCAGATGCGCAGGTTGTCGTTGATGATGTCCTCGGCCGGCTGGTCCTCGAAGCGGCGGGTCATCACGTCGACCTTGTAGCCCAGCCGCGCGAAACGCTTGGCAAGCTCCAGCACGAAGACCACCTGGCCGCCGGTGTCCGGCTTGCCCAGTTCGGGCGAGCCCGCGACATAGCCATGCAATGAAATCATCAGCAGCGAACCCACGGATTGGGCCATGCTTTCCTCTCCTCTCTTGTTGCGGCGTCAGCCGGGCAGGATACCCAGCGCGACAAGTCCCTCGAGGACGCCCGCCGCATGGGGCGCCCGGGCGCGATAGCTTTTGGCCCGAGGCATGGCCTCGATCAGCTCGCGCCGCGCATTGCCGACCGCAATGGCGCGGAACCCAACGTCGAACAGCGCCAGATCGTTTCCCGAGTCCCCGGCCACGACCATGCGCTGGGGCGCAATGCCCAGCCTTTCGGCAAGAAACCGCGCCGCCGCGTCCTTGCCGGCACCAGGCGCCAGCAGGTCGAGATCGCTTTGCCCGGAAAACACCGCCCGCACCGGCAGGCCGGCGGCGGCCAGCGCCTGCAGCACCCGGTCGCGCGCCCCGGCATCGGGCACCGCGAAGCTGAGCTTGCCGGCGGTCAGGAACTCGGCCGGATGCGGGGCGAAGCCCATGCCGGTGACCAGCGCGAAGATCGCCTCGGCCGGCCAGGCGGCGAAGCGCGCCGACCAGTCCGAAAGCCATTCCCCGCCGATGCGGATCTCGGTGCCCATGCCGGTGATGATGGCATCGGGGGCGAAATCCGCGGGAAACTCGCGGGCCAGGGTCGCATCGACGCTGGCCGCCGGCCGCGACGAGTTCAGCGCCAGCCGCAGCCGCTGGGGGTGGCGCCGGATCGCCGCCCAGAGCCGCTCCAGCGCCGCCCGGTCGCCGGTCAGCGTGTCGTCGACATCGCTGACCAGAAGCCAGGGCCCCCGGCCGGCCGGCTGGCTCATTCGCCGGCCCCGGCGGCGGCCAGCATCTCGGGCGCCTGGGTGGTGGTATAGACCATTTCGGGCGCATGTTCGCTGACCGGTCGGCTCAGCGTTTCCAGCGTCACCTCGCGCAGGCCCAGCACCGCGGATTCGGTCCAGAAGCCGACGGCGCCGGTCAGGAAGCTGTCATCGACCAGGCTCAGCACCACATGGCCGTCGATGGACAGCTCCAGATAGGTGCCATGCGCGACCAGCTCGATGCGCCAAGGCCCCTGCGCCGCGCCGCGGAAGCGTGCCTCCTGCAGCGGCTTGTAACGGAAGGCGTGCTCGAATTCCGGCGTCGGATTGGCGCCCCAGGCGCGCATCTGCGCGATGCCGTTCATGCAGTCCAGCGACAGGTGATAGCCGTCGCCCTCGTCGCTGGCGCGCAGGATCAGGCCGGTCTTGCCCGGTCCCTCGATGGTCAGCTCGGCCCGCAGGCGGAATTCGTCGTGCTGGCCGGGCAGCAGGAAGGCCTCGAAGCCGCTGCGGCTGCCGATGAACAGCCGCTCGCCGCGGGTCTCGGCCCGGGCGGTGGGATTGCCGCAGAGCAGCCGGCATTCGGCGGCGCTGTCGAAGGCCAGCCGGTCGGTCACCAGCGCGTCGAAGCCGTGGAAGGATTTCAGCCGCAGGCGGCCGTCGGGCAGGGCGACGATCTCCTTGGGGGGCGGCAGCAGGCGCTTGATGAATTCATGGCCGTTGATCAGCAGCTCGGTCTTGCTGAAGAAGCTGAACAGCAGCAGCCGGTCGCCTGCCCGGCAGATGCGGCCGGCGTAATTGCCGTGCGGCAGCAGCACGTCGTCGCTGAAATTCTCGTAGGGCCCCTCGATGTCGTCGGCATACCAGTAATGGATCCTGGTATCCTCGCGGATCGAGCCCATCAGGTAATAGCGGCCGTGGAAGTGAAAGAGATTCGGCACCTCGATGTCGTCGTAAAGCCCGGGCCGGTGCAGCGGCGGGCCGAATTCGAAGCGGTCCGGCGCCACCTCGCGCGCCAGGCCGACGCAGCCGCGGCGGATCACCGGCCCGTCCTTGGCGCGTGCCGCCGCCAGCAGCAGCCGGGTGTCGCTGCCCGGTTCGTGAAAGAAGAACGGGTCGCGGAAGCTGACCCAGCAGCGGCCCTCGTCGGTACCGGATTCGTAATGCGGGCCGCCGATCTCCAGCGGGTAGGGGGCGCCGCAGCGCGTCCAAGTGTAGAGATCCGGAGATCGCGCCATGCCGACGCGCTGGACGCGGCCGTATTCGGCGCGGGTCAGGCCTGTATAGAACATCCGCCACTGGCCCGGCCGGTCCGGATCGGGGGTGACATGCATGGTCCAGAGCATGTCGTCATCCCATGCGCCGGGATCGCCGACGAAGAAGGCGTTCTTCACCCGTCGCCAGGATAGCCCGTCCGAACTGACCGCATGGGCAATGAAATCGTGGTTCGGCAGGACGAGGTGAAAGAGATGATAGATGCCCTCGTGAAACACCACGTCGACGTCGCCGATATCCGAGCGCAGGAAGCCGTGCGAAGCATACATGCCCCGAACTTGCCGAAGCCGGGTCCAAAGGTAAACCCGTTTTCTGGCCGGCGGCGGCAGGCCGCATATCGGTCGGCCGCAAGCGGCCCGCACCGTTGCTGGCGGGCGATGACGCAGGGCGGGGCGCCCGGTCGCGACCGGATCGCGTGGCCCGGGCGGAGGTCGTCGCGGGTGTCCAGCCGCTCATCGGCCCGCCGGGATCCGCTCGGCCTTGGCGATGTCGGCCGCCCGACACCCCGGCGGTAAACACCTGCCGCCCTGGCTGCGCGGCAACACCATCGCCACGCCCGGCATCGCCGATATGGTCGATCCCTGTGCCGCGCGCGCCCGCTTCGGGCGGACATGGGCGGACATGGGCGGACATGGGCGGTCGACCGGTCGGAACGCCTCGGGCCGACCCTGTCCGCACCCGGTTCCGGCGGAATTGCGCCGATCCTTTGCACCCAAAGCTTGTGCCGGCGCCGCGCCCTGGGCCTTAATCCCGGCATGACGGAAACGCGACGGACCTCTTTGCTTCGGCGTCTGAGGCTGCGCTTGGCCGCCTCGGCCGGGGTCGCGGCCGCGGTTCTGGTCGGCCTGTGGCTGAAGGTCGAGGAGGTCCGCGCGCCGCAGGAACCGCCGGCGGTGGTCCTTGGGCAGGCGGTCGATCAGGGCCGGACCGAGATCACGCCGCTGTCCTTGTCGCTGGCGCCGCCGGAACGCGCCGGCGAGCCGGGGCGGCTGTTGCTGCGTGCCCGGTTGCTGAACCTCACCGGAGAGACCCAGTTCGCCGTCTTCGGTTTTCCGCCGCATCCGCCCGAGCTTGCCGCCGGCGGTGTCGTCTGGCCCGAGCCGGAAGTCACGCTGGACCGCGACGGCGAGGTGCTGGCGCAACTGCATCCGCGGCTGGCCGAGCGGGTGACGCTGGCCTGGCAGCTTCCGCCGGACTGGCAGCGGCAGCCCGGGCCGGTCTCGCTGACCTTCCAGCGGCAGATCTTCAAGCTCAGGGACAATCTTTACGGCATGTCGAACTGGCTGCTGTTCCAGCCCGCCGGCCGCATGGCGATCACGCCGCAGGGGGCGCCATGATCCGGACGCGCCGCATCCTCATCGTGCTGGCCGGGGCGGCGCTGCTGGGCGCGATGATGCAGACCGTCCCCGACCACAACAGCGTCGTGCAGCCCTTCCGCAGCGCTGTCGCGGCGGGCGGGACGGGCGAGGCGCGCAGCTTCCGCGCCCGTTTCACCGGCCTGCGGCTGGCCGATCGCATCGCCTTTCGGCGCTTCGGCCGCGATCTGGTCCGCGACAGCGACGGCCTGTTCCTGATCGCCGATATCGAGGCCGAGGCCCGGGTGGCGTCGTTGCAGCTCGATGCCGTCTGGCAGGGCGCGAGCGGGCGGCGCTATGCGCTGTCGCACCGCGCCGAGGACATTCCGCGCGGGCTGGAAAGCCGCTGGTTCCAGCCCGGTCTGATCAACCGCGCCATCGCCGTCTTCGAGCTGCCCGAGGACGAGGTGGCGGGTGGCGCATTGGTGCTGACTAGCGGTTTCACCGCTGCCTTCGACAGCGCCCTGCACCTGGCCCCGCCGGCCGGTCCCGCCGAGCGCCAGCCGATCATCCGGTTCGAGCCATGAGACATCTGCTGTGGATCACCCTTGCCGCGGTTCTGTTGCTCGCCAGCGTGGTGGTCGGGGGCTGGACCGAGATCACCGACCTGCGCCGCGCCCGCGAATGGCGGGTGCGGCAGGCGGGCGAGGCGGGGGCCGAGCTGCGCGGCGTGCATGTCCGGGTCGACGAGGTCTGGGCGGGAAGCGCGCCCAACCTGCCCGAGCGGGCGCTGGTCCTGGTCCGTCTGGCGCTGCGCGGTCCCGAAACGGCACGCCAGGGCTGGACAGGCTGCGACGTCAGCCTGCGCAACGCGGCGGGCCGGGTCTGGCTGCCGCTGATCAGCGCCGATGCCGAGGGCGCGGTCAAGGTGCTTTCCCCCGACGGCGAGAACGAGGGGCGCTGCAACCCCATCCCCTATGACGCGCCGCCGGACGGGCAGGAATTCCTGTCGGACCAGATTTTCCTGGTGCCGGCGGAATTGCTGAAGGGGGCGCAGCTGCGCGTCTCGGCCCTGGGAACGCGGCCCGAGGCGCTGGAATTCCAGGTCAGGCCGGTTCTGCGCGATCTGCAGTAGCGGCGCGGGCGGCCTGCGCGCGACCGGCCAGTTCCAGCCCGGCGGCGAGGATGCAGAACTGCGCGACGCAAACCAGCACCCCGTCCTGTTGCTGGCCCGGGGCGCCGAAAAGCAGGCCCAGCGGGTATTGCGCCACCCGCCAGACCGCCAGGTCCTGCGGCCCGATCAGTTCGGCCAGCCCGACCCAGGCCCAGCGGCCCGCCCAGTCGACCAGCCGCCACAGCACCAGAACCGAGACGGTCAGCGCGAAGCCCGCCGACCCGGCCAGCAGCAGGCCGTTCGCCACCGCATGCCAGCGCTTGACCAGCCCGGCCCAGAAATGCCCGAGGAAGTCGGTCAGCGGTTTCGGCAGCCCCTGCCAGCGGTCCAGCACCCTGCCGGCCGAGCGGCGGGTCTCCTCGGACATCAGATTCAGGTCGTGGCCATAGACGATGGCGCCGAGATTGAACCAGATCAGCGGCAGCAGCGCATACCAGAACAGCCGGGTCAGCCAGGGCCATGGTTGGAAGGCGGGCGGCCAGTCCACCGGGCGGCGCGCGGCATCGACGACCTCGGCCGCAGCCGGCGGGAACAGGTTCTGCCACAATTCGCCGGGCGAGGGCAGGCCGGCCAGCCATGCGACGAAGCCCTCTTGCCAGCCCGAGATGACGTAAAGGCCCAGCACTGCCCAGCTCGCCTCGCAGGCAACGACCAGCAGCGGCCAGATTCCGGCCTCGCTGCGCTTGTTCATGGCTTTCGCGCCGCGCCGGACCGCCCAGATCAGCAGCACCGCCACCACCACCCAGAACGTGCTCTGCACCTCGAGCGCGGTTGGCGCGCGCTCGGGCGAGACTTCCGAGAAGTCGATGCGCTCCATCGAGGTGGACAGGAACGCCTTGGAATAGTCGCGCAGCGTGTTCGCGAGCAGGCCCCAGCCGGCATAATAGCCGTAGAACGGGATCAGCACCGCCAGCAGCGCCCCGGCCAACATGCCGATCCCCGCCGGAGCCTCGGCAGCGTCTGCCTCGGCGGCCGGCGCCTCGCGGCGGCGCCTGGCGCGGAAGCGCAGTACCGGCAGCCCGTCGCGCAGGATCACGAACATGGCGACGAACAGCACCAGCTGCAGCAGGATCACCGGCACCAGCGCAATCAGCCCGGCCAGCCGGTCGGCGAAGCCGATCTCGACCGCCAGCATGATCAAGCCGGTGCCAAGCAGCATGCCGGCCAGCCAGGTGGCGGCCAGCACCGCGCCGTAATTCCGAAACAGCCGCGCCGCCAGCAGCACATGCTGGCGCAGGATATGCAGGTCCCCGGTCATGGTCCCAGAATTGCAGGATCGCCCGCGCATCGCAAGCCGGGCGTTTGCTGCGGTCCGGGACCGGGCGCCGCCGGTGTGACGGCCAAAGTCCGATCCCGTGCCCGCTGCCGGTTTCGCCGCACGCCCCTGGATCTGCCGCCAGGCTGGCGCGCCGGGCGCATGAAGCCGCGCCGCGCCGCGACACGACCGGCTTGCAGCCTGGCCGCGGGCAGGATGCGCTGTCACGCGCTGAAGGCGACAAGCGCCTTCGGCGCCCCCGGCTGCGCCGAAGGCTTTATCCCATCGCAGCGGGGGTGCTGCGCCAGAAGGGTCCGCGCCGGTTAGCCCTGCTTGCGGCGCAATTCCGCTTCGCGCGCGCGCAGGTCCGGGGTCAGCTCGTCGCCGAATTCCTCGCTTTCGAAGACCGGGCGCAGCTCCAGTTCGCCGCTGCGGAACGGCGCCCTTTTCGCCCAGTCCAGCGCCTCTTGCATCGAGGCGACCTGCCAGAGCCAGAAGCCGGCCACCAGCTCCTTGGTCTCTGCGAAAGGCCCGTCGAGCACCAGCGGCGCGGCGCCGCCGAAGCGGATGCGGCGCCCTCTGGCGCTGGGGTGCAGCCCCTCGCCGGCCAGCATCACGCCGGCTGCCGCCAGTTCCTCGTTGAAACTGGTCATCGCGTCCAGTTCCCCGGTGGTCGGCATCACGCCGGCCTCGCTTTCCTCGGTCGCCTTGACCAATACCATGACACGCATCGTCCTCTCCTTTCATCTGGCTGGCATCGCATCGGGTGCCATGACCAAGGAACGATCGGCCGGCCCGGTTTCCGACAGGCGCGCGGAAATTTTTCGCACGCCTGTCGGTTGCTAGATGTGCAGCGCGTGACCCAGGGCGCGCAGGCAGGCCTCGTGCAACGCCTCGCCGCGGGTCGGGTGGGCGTGAATGGTGCCGGTGATGTCCTCGATCCGGGCGCCCATTTCCAGCGCCAGGGCGAAGCCGCCGGCCATTTCGGCCACGCCGGCGCCGACGGCCTGGATGCCCAGCACCTCATGCGTGTCGGCGCGGGCGGTGACGCGGATGAAGCCCGCCTCATCATCCGCCGTCATCGCCCGGCCGTTGGCCGCAAAGGGGAACAGCCCGGTCACGACCTCTTGCCCCAGCGCCTTCGCCTCGTCCGGGGACAGGCCGGTGCTGACGATTTCGGGATCGGTGAAGCAGACCGCCGGGATGGCGCGCTTGTCCCAGATCCGGGGCTGGCCTGCGACCAGTTCCGCCACCATCTCGCCCTGGGCCATGGCGCGATGGGCGAGCATCGGCTCGCCGGTCACGTCGCCGATGGCCAGCACCCCGGTCATCGAGGTGCGGCAACGCTCGTCGATGCGGATATAGGGGCCGGCCATGTCCAGCCGCAGCCCGTCCAGCCCGGCGCCGGTGGCGCGCGGGCGGCGGCCGACCGTCACCAGCACCTTGTCGGCGGCGATTTCCTCGGCCCCGTCGACGCCGGCGACGCGCAGCGCGCCGCTGTCCGACAGCCCGCCGGCCCGCGCCCCGGTCAGCACCCGCACGCCAAGCTGGGTCAGGCGCTGCGCCACCGGCCGGGTCAGCTCGGCGTCGTATTGCGGCAGGATGCGCGGCGCGGCCTCGACCACCGTGACCTCCGAGCCCAGCTTGGCAAAGGCGATGCCCAGTTCCAGCCCGATATAGCCGCCGCCGACCACGGCCAGCCGCTCGGGCACCTCGGTCAGCGCCAGCGCCCCGGTCGAGGAGATCACCTTGCCGCCGAAGGGCAGGGCCGGCACCTCGATCGGTTCCGAGCCGGTGGCCAGCACCAGGACCTCGGTGCGGATCTGCACCGGGCCCTCGGGCGTCTCGACCAGCACGGTCTTGCCGTCGCGCACCGTGGCCCGGCCGGTCACCAGCCGCACCTTGGCCTTGCGCAGAAGCGTGGCCACGCCGCCGGTCAGGCGCTCGACGATGCCGTCCTTCCAGGCCATGGTCGCGGCCAGGTCCAGCGTCGCGCCGCCGGCCGAGATGCCCATGGCCGGCGTCGCGGCAAGCTGGGTGAGGCGGTGGAACTCCTCGGCGGCATGGATCAGCGCCTTCGAGGGGATGC
Organism: Paracoccus simplex; assembly: GCF_042648325.1. Classification (NCBI taxonomy): domain Bacteria; kingdom Pseudomonadati; phylum Pseudomonadota; class Alphaproteobacteria; order Rhodobacterales; family Paracoccaceae; genus Paracoccus; species Paracoccus simplex. The sequence continues at coordinate 81,295 of NZ_JBHRXE010000001.1, forward strand.
AGCCGACATTGAGGCAGGTGCCGCCCGGCGGCTCGGCATCGACGATGACCGTGTCGACGCCCAGTTGTCCGGCGCGGATGGCGCAGACATAGCCGCCGGGACCGGCGCCGATGACCAGCAGCCTGCATTGGATCTCGCGCATCTCAGCCCTCCACGAAGATCAGCGCCGGGGTTTCCAGCAGCTCTTTCAGCCGCGCCACGAAGACGGCGGCGTCCCAGCCGTCGATCACCCGGTGATCGAAGCTGCAGGACAGGTTCATCATCTTGCGCGGCTCGAAGGCCGCGCCGTTCCAGTGGGGCCGCACCGCCAGCCGGTTCACGCCGACGATGGCGACCTCGGGCACGTTCAGGATCGGGGTCGAGGCGATGGCGCCCAAGGGGCCCAGCGAGGTGATGGTGATGGTCGAGCCGGAAAGCTCGTCGCGCTTGGCGGTGCCGTCCTTGGCGGCATTGCCGATGCGGGCGATCTCGGCGGCGGTGGCGCGCAGGTCCAGCGCCTCGGCATGGCGCACGACCGGCACCATCAGCCCCGAGGGCGTCTGCGCGGCGATGCCCAGATGCACGGCGCCGAAGCGGCGGATCAGCCGGGCCTCGGCGTCGTAATGCGCGTTCAGGATCGGCTGTTCATGCACCGCCCGCACGATGGCGCGGGCGATGAAGGCCAGGGGGTTCAGCTTGGCGCCCTTGCCATGGGCGTTCATGCGGGCGCGCAGATCTTCCAGCGCGGTGGCGTCCACCTCCTCGACGATGGTGATCTGCGGGATGCTGCTCGCGACCTCCATGCGCTCGGCGATCTTGCGGCGCAGGCCGATGACGCGGATCTCCTCGACCGTGTTGTCGGGCTGCGGACCCGAGGGTGCGGGAATGCCGCCCGAGGCGATGAAGGCCTCCAGATCCTCGTGCCCGATGCGGCCGGCCGGACCCGAGCCGCGCACCAGCCGCAGGTCCACCCCGGCCTCGCGCGCCCGCGCCCGGACCGAGGGCGAGGCGATGGGCTTTTCCCCCTCGGGGCGCAGCGGCGCGGCCGAGGCGGCGGCGGGCCTCGCCGCCGGTTTCGGGGCCGGCGGTTCCGGTTCGGGTTCGGGCCGGGGCTCGGCTTCGGGCTTCGCCTCCGCGGGTTCGGGATCGGGCGGCGCGGTCTCGGCCTGCCGCGACGATCCCGGCGCCTCGGTCGGCGCCGGGGTCTGGGCGTCACCGGCGACGTTGCCGGGCCCGTCCACTTCCAGCCGCACCAGCTCGGCGCCGACGGCGATCACGTCGCCGGGCTGCCCGGCCTGCCAGACCACGGTGCCGGTGACGGGCGAGGGGATTTCCACCGTCGCCTTGTCGGTCATCACCGCGACCATGGGATCGTCCTCGCGCAGGACATCGCCGGGCTTGACCAGCCATTCGGCGATCTCGGCCTCGGCGATGCCTTCGCCGATATCGGGCATGCGGATTGCGTGAATACCCATGTCAGGCCACCTCGACCAGTTGACGCAATGCCTCGGCCACCCGTGCGGGGCCGGGGAAATAGCTCCATTCATGCGTATGCGGATAGGGCGTGTCCCAGCCCGCCACCCGCCGGATCGGCGCTTCCAGATGCCAGAAGCATTCCGCCTGCACCAGCGCCGCCAGTTCGGCGCCATAGCCCGAGGTCAGCGTCGCCTCGTGCAGCATCAGGCAGCGGCCGGTCTTGCTGACCGAAGCCGCCACCGTCTCCATGTCCAAGGGCAGCAGGGTGCGCAGGTCGATCACCTCGGCATCGACGCCCGATTCGGCGGCGGCGGCCAGCGCGACATGGACCATGGTGCCATAGGTTAGGATCGTGGCGGCCTGGCCCGGACGGCGCACCACCGCGCGGCCCAGCGGCACGGTGTAATGGCCTTCGGGCACCTCGCCCAGCTCGTGCGTTTTCCATGCGGTCACCGGCCGGTCGTGATGGCCGTCGAAGGGGCCGTTGTAGAGCCGCTTCGGCTCCAGGAAGATCACCGGGTCAGGATCCTCGATGGCCGACATCAGCAGCCCCTTGGCGTCGCGCGGGTTCGAGGGCACCACGGTTTTCAGACCCGTCACATGGGTGAACAGCGCCTCGGGCGACTGGCTGTGGGTCTGGCCGCCGAAGATGCCGCCGCCGGTCGGCATCCGCACCACCATCGGGCAGGTGAACTGCCCGGCCGAGCGGTAGCGCAGCCTTGCCGCCTCGGACACGATCTGGTCATAGGCCGGATAGACGTAATCGGCGAACTGGATTTCCACCACCGGCTTCAGCCCATAGGCGGCCATGCCGATGCCGGCGCCGACGATGCCGGATTCGTTGATCGGCGTGTCGAAGCAGCGGGTCTTGCCGTATTTCGCCTGCAGGCCGGCGGTGCAGCGGAAGACGCCGCCGAAATAGCCCACGTCCTCGCCGAACACGACCACGGTCGGGTCGGCGCCCATGGCCACGTCCAGCGCGTCGCGGATGGCCTCGATCATCGTCATGCGTGCCATGTCAGAACCCCGCCTCGTGACGTTGCTTCAGCAGATGCGGCGGCATTTCGGCATAGACGTCCTCGAACATGTCCACCGGGCTTGGGTGCTGGCCGTGATGCAGGGTGCCGATGGCCTCGGCGCGTTTCTGCGCGGCGGTGATCTCGGCCAGGATCTCGGCCTCGGCCTGGGCGTGGCGCTCGTCGCTCCAGACGCCCAGCCGGATCAGGTGGTTCTTCAGCCGCAGGACCGGGTCGCCCAGCGGCCAGGCGGTGCTTTCCTCGGCCGGGCGATAGGCCGAGGGGTCGTCCGAGGTCGAATGCCCGCCGGCGCGATAGGTGACATATTCGATCATCGTCGGGCCGAGGTTGCGCCGGGCGCGTTCCGCCGCCCATTTCGCCACCGCCATCACCGCCAGATAGTCGTTGCCGTCCACCCGCAGCGACGGGATGCCGAAACCCAGGCCGCGCGCCGCGAAAGTGCCCGAACCGCCCCGCGCGATGCCCTGGAAGGTCGAGATCGCCCACTGGTTGTTGACAACGTTCAGCACCACCGGCGCCTTGTAGGTCGAGGCGAAGACCAGCGCGGCGTGGAAATCGCTTTCCGCCGTCGAGCCGTCGCCGATCCAGGCCGCCGAGATCTTGCGGTCGCCCGAGATCGCCGAGGCCATGGCCCAGCCCACCGCCTGGATGTATTGCGTGGCAAGGTTGCCCGAGATGGTGAAGAAGCCATGCTCGCGCGAGGAATAGCAGACCGGCAATTGCCGGCCGCGCATCGGATCCTCGGCGTTGGAAAACACCTGGTTCATCATCGCGCTGAGCGGGTAGCCGGCCGCGATCAGCAAGCCGGCCTGCCGATAGGTCGGGAAGTTCATGTCGCCGGGTGCCAGGGCACGCTGGAAGCCGCAGGAGATCGCCTCCTCGCCCAGGTGCTGCATGTAGAAGCTGGTCTTCTGCTGGCGCTGCGCGTTCAGCATCCGCGCGTCATAGATGCGCAGCGTCATCATGTGGCGCAGGCCTTCCAGCAGATCCTCGGGGGTGAAGTCCAGCGCCTCGGCCCAGGGTCCGACCGCTTCGCCCTCGCGGTTCATCACCCGGATGATGGTGAAGGCGAGGTCGCGGATCTCCTCGGGGTCGGCATCGACCGGCGGGCGGCGGACGGTGCCGGCGCGCGGGATCGCCACATGCGAGAAATCGGGCTGGCCGCCGGGCCGGACCTCGGGTTCCGGCACCGTCAGGCTAAGCGGAGGAAGCGCGTCTGGATCGGGCATGGTCGTGGCGGCTCCGTGGGTTACGCTGAAAGGATAATGCCGGATCGCTGCGGCTGGTTGCGTCGGGCGATGCGGGATGGCGCGATTTCCGATGCGGCTGCACCACGATCGCGGCGCAGCCGCGGTCGCGGCCGGCGCCACGGCCACAGAAGGTGTTTCTGGATCATGCACTCCTCCCCCGAGCGCCCGGACCCGGTCCGGTGAGGGTCAGGATAATCCGGGAATGCGAAGACAGGTGTTGCTTTTTTCGGGTCTGCGGCACTGGAAATTGCAATCGTATCCTATAAAAACGTAATTTCAGGGGACAAATGTCACGGGAATGGCTGGATGGACGAAACGGACCGCCGGATTCTGCAGGTGATCCAAAGAGAGGACGACCTGTCGATCCGCGAGATCGCCGAGCGCGTGGGGCTGAGCCACACGCCCTGCTGGAAGCGGATGCAGGCCCTGCAGGAGGCGGGCATCCTGGCCGGTCGCCGCTATCGGCTGGACCGGCTGGCGATGGGGTTGCAGGTGCGGGCCTGGTGCATGGTGACGCTGAAGATCCACGACAAGCACACCCTGCCGGATTTCGAAGCGGCCGTGGCGCGGATCCCCGAGGTGGTCGGCTGCGCGCTGCTGACCGGGCACGAGGATTACATGCTCGAGATCGTCGTCCGCGACCTGCGCGCCTTCGAGCTGCTGCTCAAGGAGCAGTTGCTGCCGCTGCCGGGCGTCCAGCACCTGTCGACGCGGATCGGCCTGCGCGACATCCTGAGCGAGCGGCCCCTGCCGGTCTGACGCGGCGGGCCAGGCATTGGGGGAAATGGTGAAGCGGCGCGCGGCGTGACCGTCGCGTCGCGAGCGTTTGAGGAACGAAGAAGCCCGGGCAGGGGGCCCGCGCCGGCGCGGGGTGCGCGGGCGCGGGGGTATTTGCAAAACGGTGAAGGCAGAAGCGTCAGTCGTAGAGCCCGGCGAAGCGGTCGCGCAGCAGGTTCTTCTGCACCTTGCCCATGGTGTTGCGCGGCAGTTCGTCCACGAACAGCACCCGCTTGGGCTGCTTGAACTTCGCCAGCCGTCCCTCCAGCGGCGCCAGCACCGCGGCCTCGGTCAGGGCGGGGCTGCCGGTCGGGACCACCACCGCCGTCACCCCCTCGCCGAAATCGCGATGCGGCAGGCCGATGACCGCGGATTCGACCACGCCGGGCAGCGCGTCGATCTCGGTCTCGATCTCCTTGGGATAGACGTTGTAGCCGCCGGTGATGATCAGATCCTTGCCGCGGCCGACGATGTGCAGATAGCCGCGCTCGTCGAATTTCCCCAGGTCGCCGGTGATGAAGAAGCCGTTGTCGCGCAGCTCGGCGGCGGTCTTTTCCGGCATGCGCCAATAGCCCTTGAACACGTTCGGGCCGCGCACCTCGATCATGCCGATCTCGCCCCGCGGCAGTTCGGCGCCGGTCTCGGGGTCGGTGACGATGATTTCGGTCCCCGGCAGCGGCAGGCCGACGGTGCCGGCGATGCGCTCGCCGTCATAGGGGTTCGAGGCGTTCATGTTCGTCTCGGTCATGCCGTAGCGTTCCAGGATGGCATGGCCGGTGCGGGCCTGCCATTCGCGATGCGTCTCGGCCAAAAGCGGCGCCGAGCCCGAGACGAACAGCCGCATATTGGCGGTGGTCTCGGCGTTCAGCATGTCGTCCTGCAGCAGGCGGACATAGAAGGTCGGCACGCCCATCAGCACGGTGGCGCGGGCCATCGCCTCGAAGATCCGGTCCAGGTCGAATTTCGGCAGGAAGACCATCGAGGCGCCCGAGAACAGCACCACATTGGTGGCCACGAACAGGCCATGGGTGTGAAAGATCGGCAGGGCGTGGATCAGCACGTCCTGCGCGGTAAAGCGCCAGGCCTCGCGCAGCACCTGGGCATTCGAGACCAGGTTGCCATGGGTCAGCATCGCGCCCTTGGAGCGGCCGGTGGTGCCCGAGGTGTAAAGCAGCGCGGCCAGGTCGTCGCGGTCCCGCGCCGCGGTGGCGAAAGCCTCGGGCGCCGTCTCGGCCGCGTCGGTCAGGCTGCCCCGCCCCTCGGCATCCAGCGTGACCATGCGGGCGCCGGCGGCCTCGGCGGGTTCGCGCAGCGCCTCTTGCCGGGCCGGGTCGCAGACGAAGACCCGGGGCTCGGCATCGCCGAGGAAATAGCCGATCTCGGCCGGGGTGTAGCCGGTGTTCAGCGGCAGGAACACCGCGCCCGCCCGCAGGGTGGCGAGATAGAGGATGATCGCCTGCACCGATTTCTCGACCTGCACCGCCACCCGGTCGCCGGGCTGGACGCCGAAGGCCGCCAGCGCATTGGCCATGCGACCGCTGCGGGCGATCAGCTCGGCATAGCGGATGCGCTCGCCCGCCTGCGTCTCGATGGCCACGGCCCCGGGGTCGCGGATGCCGGCGACGAGAAGGTCGAACAGATTGTCACTCATGAGTTATCCCCGTGGTTCATGCGTTGGAGGCCGGCAGCGCGCGCCTGACATTGTCCGAGGCGGCGATGGCGCTGCGTTCGGCGAAGGCTTCGTGGTTCGCCTCGATCCGGCCGAGATCATAGAGATAGTTCACCATCAGCCCATGCGACTGCTTCAATCCGTTGGCCGAAACGTCGCCCAGGAAGTTCAACCGCTCGAGCCGGGCGCCGTTGCCCAGGTGGAAGCGCGCCACCGGATCGACGACGCGGCCCTTGCCGTCGCGGGCGCGCAGGAAATAGGTCGCGGCGGCGGCCATCAGCGGCGCGCGCAGGCTTTCGGCCTTCGCCGCATCCTTGTGCCAGCCGGGCTCGTCCAGCAGGACGAAGGCCAGGCGCTGGTCGGCGTCGATCAGTTCCGACATCTCGTCCTGACGCTGCCGGGCCAGCCAGGCGGCAAAGCCCGGCACCGGCGACAGCGTGACGAAGGTGCGGATGTTGGGCAGTTCCGCCTTGAGTTCCTCGACCACCTGCTTGATCAGGAAATTGCCGAAGGACACCCCGGCGAGCCCCCGTTGGGTGTTCGAGATGGAATAGAACACCGCGGTGCTGGCCCGTTCCGCCTGGATCGGCTGGCGGTCGAGGTCGAGCAGCCCGGCGACATTGTCCGGGATCTCCTCGGTCAGGGCCACTTCGACGAAGATCAGCGGCTCGTCCACCAGCTGCGGGTGAAAGAAGCCGTAGCAGCGCCGGTCGGTCGGCTGCAGGCGGTTGCGCAGGTCGTCCCAGTTCTGGATGGCATGCACCGCCTCGTAGCGGATGATCTTTTCCAGGATGCTGGCGGGCGTGTTCCAGTCGATATGGCGCAGCACGAGAAACCCCCTGTTGAACCAGGACGCGAAAAGATGCGCGAAATCGCCGTCCACCCGGCGCAGCGCGGGGTTGCCCTTCAGATGGCGCAGCAGCTCCTCGCGCATCCGCACCAGCGCCGCCGTGCCGCCGGGGGCCAGGTTCAGGCGCCGGAACAGTTCCTGCCGGCGCGGCTCGGCGATCTCGTGCAGCGCCTCGATGGCCTCGATATTGCCGGCGTCGCGCTGCACCGCCTCCAAGGCCGTGCGGACCGCCGCCGGATCGGGGCCGAAACGGTCGCCGAGGTTCTGCAGGAAGGCCAGCCGCGCCTCTTCGCCGGCATCCTCGAAGGCCGCGAGCAGGCCCTGGGCGATGGCCACGCCCGAAGCCTCGCCCCGCCGCGACAGCAGCGCCTCGCCCAGTTCGCACAGGTCGGGCGCCTCGGTGGCGGTGTCGGTGCCCCGCCGCCCCAGCAGGCGGCGGCCGCGGTCGGTCAGCACCTCGAACAGCTCGCCCAGGAAGGCGGGGCGGCCGGGGCGCGGGGTCTCGACGGTCTTGATCATATCGGCCTCCGAAGGGGTTGGCATGCCGGGATCACCCCGGCAGCACGACGAAGATCAGCCACAGCACCACCGGGGCGACCAGCGTCACCAGCGCGCCGTAGTTCAGCAGTTTGCGGAAAAACATCTGGCGGTCCACCCCGCGGGCATTGGCCAGCACCAGCGCGCCGTTGGTCGAGAAGGGGCTGACATCGACGATGGTCGAGGCGACGGCCATGCCGGCGATGAAGCCGATGGCGCCGACGCCGGTATCGCCCTGCAGGAACGGCACCGCCAGCGGGATCAGCGAGCCCAGCACCGCCGTGGACGAGGCGAAGGCCGAGACCACCGCGCCGATGAAGAACAGCATCAGCGCCGCCAGCAGCGGCGAGGCCATGCCGGCCACGCTGTCGCCGACGAAGTCGATGGTGCCCATGTGTTCCAGCACCGCGACATAGGTGGAAACGCCTGTGATCAGCACGATCTCGGGCCAGGCGACCTGCGCCATGGCGCGTTTCTGCATGGTCGGGGCCCAGAGCGCCAGCGCCAGGCCGATGGTCAGCGAGACGAAGCCGATGTCGAGGTTGAAGGCCAGCACCAGCACCGCCAGCAAGGCCAGCCCGGCCAGGGTCGCGATCTGATAGGGGGTGCCGTCGGGTTGGTTGCCTTCCTCGACCTCGGCGACGAGTCGGTTCGATTCGCCGCCGCCTTCCTCGCCGATGCGGCGACTCAGCGCCTCGGCCTCGCTGTCGCCGAAGATCTGCGGGCCGGTGGCGGGGCGGGCGATCTCGACATGCGGCACCGTCACCGGCTCGATCCGGTCCGAGCGCGCCTGCATCAGCTTGCGGCCGCCCAGGGCCATGAACAGCAAAAGCGCCACCGCCGCGTTGACGAAGAAACTGGCGGCGAAGGTGGTCATCGGCGACAGCGGCAACCCGGCCTTGGCCACCACGCCATTGGTGATGCCGCCATAGATGCTGATCGGTGAAAAGCCCCCGGCCTGCGCGCCATGCACCACCATCAGGCCCATGAGCAGGGGCGAGATCTGATAGCGAAAGGCGAACCCCAGCGCGATCGGCGCCACGATGGCGACGGCGCCGGGGCTGACCGCACCGACGGCGGTCAGGACGGCCGAGATGCCGAACATGATCCACGGAATCGCGCCGATGCGGCCCTTGACGGCGCGCACCGCCATGCGCACCAGCCAATCGATGGTGCCGTTGTTCTGCGCCAGCGCGAACAGCCAGGTGATGCCGACCAGCGTCAGGAACAGGCCGCTGGGGAAACCGGCGATGATCTCCTTGGCGCCCTGGCCGGCCAGCAGGGTGCCGACCAGGAAGGCGCCGACAAAGGCCAGCACGCCCATGTTGATCGGCCAGATCGTGGCGACGACGAACATCGCCGCCAGCGTATAGATTGAAAGCAGATGCGGGGTCATGCGCGGCTCCTCTCCATGCAAACCTCCTTGTCGATTCCCGCGCCCTCCTCCGGCGCGCGAATCCTCACCGGGTTGTTATACGTTTCCGTTTGGTTGTTGTATATAACAAAAGGGAACATGGATAAATGCCGGCGAAGCGCCTATCTTCCCGGGCAGAGAGGCGAAGGAGGCTTTCATGGCGACGATTCCCACCCCGCTGCGTATCCGCAACGCGCTGGAAAACGCCATCGTGGAAGGCAGATACCTGCCCGGCGCCCGCCTGGACCCCGAGGCGCTGGAGCGGGAATTCGAGGTTTCGCGCACCCCGATCCGCGAGGCGCTGCACCAGCTCGAGGCGTCGGGGCTGGTCCGGGTGGTGGCCAAGCGCGGCACCTTCGTCACCGAATGGAGTCCCAGCGAACTGGCCGAGCGTTTCGAGGTCATGGCCGAGATCGAGGCCACCTGCGGCCGCCTGGCCGCCCGCCGCATCACCGAGACGGAACTGGCGGCGCTGGAGGCGGTGCATGGCGAATGCCGCCGGCTGGCCGAGGCGGGCGAGGTCGAGGCCTATTACGCCCGCAACTCGGATTTCCACCATTGCATCTATCGCGCCACGCACAACGCCTTCCTGGAACAGGAGGCCTCGCGCCTGCACGCCATGCTGCAACCCTATCGGCGCATGCAGCTGAAGGTGCGCAACCGGATGATGCGGTCCTTTGCGGAACATGACGCGGTGGTGGCGCGCATCCGCGCCGGCGATGGCGAGGGCGCGGCCGAGACGCTGCGCGCTCATGTCATCGTGCAGGGCGACCGTTTCCATGATCTGATCGCAGCGCTGCGCCAGGGCGACTGAGTCGCCGGCGCCGGGGCGATTCGCGGTGGCGGATCGCGCCGAATTTGTGCCGCGACAAGGAACGGCGGCGGAAATTGCGTGAGGATGGGGCAAAGCATTCCGAGGTGCCCCATGATCGGCAAACAGCTCTCTCGCTGGACGATGGCCTGGTTCGCTGCGGCGCTGGCCTTTCTGCTGGCGGCGCTGGGCCTTGCCGTGCTGGGCGCGGCGGGGCCGGGGCGGTGGTCCTCGGGACCGGGGCTGGCGGTGCTGCACCTGTTCGCGCTGGGCTGGCTTTGCCAGATGATGCTGGGCGCGTTGATTCAGTTCACCCCGGTCCTGGCGGCCCGGCCGCTGGCGCTGGCCCGGCTGGCGCTGCCGGCGCTGCTGGCCTGCAGCTTCGGGACGGCGCTGCTGGCCGGGGGCTTCCTGGCGCTTGACGGCTGGGAGCCGGGCTTCGCCTTGCTGGCCGCCGCGCCGCTGCCGTTGGCGCTGGCCTTCGCGCTGGTGGGCGCGATGGTGGCCGCGACGCTGCTGGCGGTCCGGGGCTGGCGGCAGGATGCCGGGCGCACGGTGCTGGCGGCGCTGCTGGCGCTGGCGGCGCTGTGGGCCAGCGGCGCCGGCATGGCGCTGGCGCTCTCGGGGTCCGATATCGGCATGGCGCTGCTGCCGGAAGGGGTGCCGCTGCATGTGTTGCTGGGCGTCGGCGGCTGGCTGACGCTTTCGGCCATCGGCGTCAGTTACCAGTTGTTCCCGATGTTCCTGCTGGCGCCCGACAGGGGCAGCCGGCTGCGCGATGCCGGCTTCGCCTGCGCGCTGCTGGTGCTCGGCCTGATCCTGGCCGGGCTGGCGGCGCTGCTGCTGGGCGGGGGAGCCGCGCTGCCGCTGCTGCTGCCGCTTGCGGCGCTGGCCTCGGCGGCGGTGGTGGCGCTTTATCTGGCCGAAGCCCGGCGCATGTGGCAAGCCCGCCGCCGCCCGCAGCCCGAGCTCAACATGCAATGGAGCCGCGCCGCTTTGGCTTTCCTGGGCCTTGCGGTCCTGCTGAGCGGGCCGGCGCTGTGGCGCGGCGGCGTCTGGGCCGAGGCGGCGGTCTTTGCGGCGCTGGTCGGCTGGCTCTCGACGCTGACGCTGGCGCAGATGGTCAAGATCGCCAGCTTCCTGACCTGGATCCAGGTGTTCTCGCCACTGATCGGCCGGCGGCCGGTGCCGATGGTGCATGAGCTGACCGGCACCCGCGCCGCCGGGCGCTGGCTGGCGCTGTGGGCGGCGGCGGCGGCGGGCGGCACCGCGGCGCTGCTTGCGGGCTTTGCCCCCGGCTTCCGGCTGGCGGCGCTGNNNNGCTTTGCCCCCGCCTTGGCGCTGGCGGCGCTGGTGCTGCTGGCGGGCTGCCTGGGCCTGTGCCGCGAGGCCGTGCTGATCCGCCGCCTGCGCCACCTCGCCGCCGATCGCCGGCCCGCCCTTCTGCCGCCGATGATCCTTCCCCCTTCACCCCGGAGATCCGACCATGACCATCCCCGAACCGCTGGAGCTTGACGTCCGCGCGCCTCTGGCTCGCGGCGAGGAGCCGTTTTCCGCCATCATGGCGGCGGTGGACAGCCTGCTGCCCGGCCAGCCGCTGCGCCTGATCACCCCGTTCCGGCCGGTGCCGCTGTTCGGGGTGATGGCGAATCGCGGTTTCGGCGCCAGCGACCGGCCGTTGCAGGACGGCGGCTGGGAGGTGACCTTCACCCCGGTCGCCGGCGCCGCGCCCGAGGCGGGGCTGACCCCCGGCTCGGCCGCCGGCGCGGCGCTGTGGCCCGATCCCGCGCAGACCCTGGACCTGACCGGGCTGATGCCGCCCGAGCCCATGGTGCGCATCCTCGAGACGCTGGAGGCCATGGCGGCGGGCGAGGTGCTGTTCGCGCTGCTCGACCGCGAGCCGATGTTCCTATTTCCCGAACTGGCCATGCGCCATCACGAATGGGCGGGGAACTTCGCTGCGGATGGCGCGAGCTATCGGCTGATGGTGCGCCGCGGCGACGGCGGCGGGCGGGGGTGACGGCCATGGCCGATCTGCGCGATCTCGTCCGCGACCGGCTGCGCGAGGTGCTGGACCCCGAGACCGGCCGCGACCTGGTCGCCATGGGCATGATCTATGCCATCGCCGAGGAAGCCGGCCATGTCACCATCGACATGACCACCACCACGCGCGGCTGCCCGCTGACCGAGATGCTGCGCCAAGGCGTCGAAGCGGCGGTGTCGCGCCTTGACGGCGTGCGCGGGGTCGAGGTGCGGCTGACCTGGGATCCGCCCTGGACCCCGGATCGGATGGAGCCGGCCTGAGGCCCGCCCGTGCCCTTCGCCGCCCGGAAAAACGCATGCTCTTTGCGCTGCATCAAATATCCGGGCGAAAGAGTCGAAGTTGCTTGTTCCGGCACAACGAAGGGCTTGGCGAAACCTGCCATCATTATGGCAACCGGAAAGAACCGGGTCGCAAAGACAGACCGAAAGGAGCAAGCCATGACCACCCTGAATGTCAGCCGCCGCACCATGCTGGCGGGCGCCGCCGTTGCCGGGGTTCTGACCCAGGTGCGCCGGGCCGCAGCCGAGACCGGCGAGGTGCTGACCCCCGCCGCCGCGACCGACGTGGCCGGCCTGCCGCGGGTCCAGGTCAAGCTGGTCGATCCGCCCTTCGTGCACGCGCATGAGCAGGTGGCCACCGGCGGCCCGAAGATCGTGGAATTCCGGATGGTCATCGAGGAGAAGAAGATCACGCTGGACAATGACGGCGCCGAGGTCTGGGCCTCGACCTTCAACGGCACGGTGCCCGGCCCGCTGATGGTCGTGCATGAGGGCGACTATGTCGAGCTGACGCTGGTCAACCCGCCCTCGAACGAGCTGATGCACAATATCGACTTCCACAGCTCGACCGGCGCTCTGGGCGGCGGCGGCCTGACCCAGGTCAACCCCGGCGAGCAATGCGTGCTGCGCTGGAAAGCGACCAAGCCCGGGGTCTTCGTCTATCACTGCGCCCCGCCCGGCATGGTGGCCTGGCACGTCGTTTCGGGCATGAACGGCGCCGTCATGGTGCTGCCGCGCGACGGGCTGAAGGACCGCGACGGCCAGCCGGTCAAATACGACCGCGTCTATTACATCGGCGAACAGGATTTCTACGTGCCCAAGGACGAGAACGGTAAGTGGAAAACCTACGACACCCCCGGCGAAAGCTACGAGGATACCGTTGCCGTGATGAAGACGCTGACGCCCAGCCATGTGGTCTTCAACGGCGCCGTTGGCGCGTTGACCGGCGACAACGCGCTGAAGGCGAAGGTGGGCGAGACGGTGGCCTTCATCCACAGCCAGGCCAACCGCGACACCCGGCCGCACCTGATCGGCGGGCATGGCGACTATGTCTGGGCAACCGGCAAGTTCACCAACCCGCCCGAGCACGGGCTGGAGACCTGGTTCATCCCCGGCGGCACCGCGGGGCTGATGATCTACAAGTTCCAGCAGCCCGGCGTCTACGCCTATGTGAACCACAACCTGATCGAGGCCTTCGAGCTGGGCGCCGCCGGCCATGTGGTGGTCGAGGGCGACTGGGACGATGATCTGATGAAGCAGGTGATGGCCCCGAGCCCGATCAGCTCGTGATCCGATCCGGCCGCCCCGCGCCTGTCGCCGGGGCGGCCTTTTCCCTTCTGCTGTGAACGGAGAGATCCGATGCACGGATCCGCCTTCCTCTTCGCCGCGGCGCTTGGCGCGCTTGGCCTGAGCCTGTGGCCGCCCTTCCTGCAGCGCGAGGCGGCGAAGGGCCCGGACCTGCCCGCCATGGTGCGGCTCGAGCCCCGGCCCTTCGAGCATCGGCTGGACGGCGACTGGCAGCGGGACGGCTGGCCGGTGGACGCGCCGGTCGCCACCGTCTCGATCCCCGCGCCGGTCGAGATCATGGCGACTCCGGTCAGCACCGGGCAATACCTGGAATGCGTGGCGGCCGGGGCCTGCACCGCGCCCGGCGGCCCGACCGACCGGGGCGAACTGCCGGTGACGGGGGTGAACTGGCTGGACGCCACCGCCTATGCCGCCTGGCTTTCGGCCGAGACCGGCCAGAGCTGGCGCCTGCCCAGCGATGTCGAATGGGCCCATGCCGCAGCCGAGCTGTTCCGCGACGACCGGCTGGGGGTGGACAGCGACCCCGCCAATCCTGCGGTGCTGTGGCTGGCGCAATATGCCGTCGATGCCGCCCGCCAGCGCGAACTGGACCGCGAGATCCGGCCGGTGGGTCAGTTGAATGTCAACTCGCTGGGCGTGCATGACATCGGCGGCGCCGTCTGGGAATGGACCTCGACCTGCCTGCGCCAGGTCCAGATCGACGACAGCGGCCGCATCCTGCGCGAAGGCGAAAGCTGCGGCATCTACATCGCCGAGGGGCTGCATCGTGCGGCCATGGTCGATTTCATCCGCGATCCGAAATCCGGCGGCTGCTCGGTCGGGGTGCCGCCCGCCAATCTGGGGTTCCGTCTGGTGCGCGAGACCGGCTGATCCCGCGCGCCTGGGACGAAACACCACGGAAGAAGGCCATAGGAATGCTTTGCTCTCGCCCGGTTTTGCGGCACCTAGGGGGAAACCCATGGTGAAGGCGCGGAATGTGGCGATCGACATTTCACTGGTGCGGAACCTGCCGCTGTTCCGGGACATGGCGTCCGAGGCGCTGACGCGGCTGATGGCGCGCGCCGGCGCGCATCGCGTGGCGCAGGGCGAAACGGTGTTCGAACAGGGCGCGCAGGCCACGGCCTTCTACCTGCTGCTGCACGGCCGGCTGAAGGTGACGCAGATCACGCCGGACGGCCAGCAGGTGATGATGCGCGTGGTGCATCCCGGCGACCTGTTCGGCTTTGCCCGCGCCCTGGCGCGGCCCGACTATCCCGGCACCGCCCGCGCCGCGGTCGATTCGATCGTGGCCGGCTGGCCGATGTCGGATTGGGACACGGTGGTCGAAAGCAATCCCCGGCTGGCGATCAACGCCCTGCAAACCATCGGCCAGCGCCTGGACGAGGCCCATACCCGCCTGCGCGAGATGTCCACCCAGGAGGTCGAGCGCCGGGTCGCCCATGCCGTCCTGCGTCTGGCCGAGAAGGCCGGCCGCATCGAGGGCGGCGGCACCCGCATCGACTTTCCCATCACCCGCCAGGACATCGCCGAAATGACCGGCACGACGCTGCACACCGTCTCGCGCCTGCTGTCCGGCTGGGAGGCGCGGGGCCTGGTCGAGGGCGGCCGGCAGAAGCTGACGGTGATCGACGCCGGCGCCCTGGCGCGGATCGCCGATCCCGCGAACTGATTTCCGGCCGCTTCTTTGCGTTCGCTCAACGAGGCGGCGCGCGGAAGGGCATAGAGGCTTGGTTCCGAACCCATGACCCGGATACCATGCCGATGCACCCGCCTTCGCCCTTTGCCGCCCCTGTCCCGGCCGTGACCGCCGGGGTCGGCCGGCCTTGGTCCCGGAAAGGTCCGATCCGATGAGAATGAAGCTCTCTGCCGCGCATCGCCAGATCGCCTGCCAGTCGCGGCTGCTTTCGGCCGTGCCGCCCGATCTGCGCGACAGCCTGCTGGATGCGGCGCATGTCAGCCGCCAGCGCCGCGGCCAGGTGGTCTTTCACCAGGGCGATGCCGCCCATTCCATCCATGTCGTCGCCGACGGCTGGGTCAAGCTCTACCGCATCGCCGCCAACGGCTCCGAGGCGGTGGTGGGGGTGATGACGCGCGGGCAAAGTTTCGGCGAGCCGATCGCGCTGCGCCGCGCCAGCTATCCGGTCTCGGCCGAGGCATCGACGGATTGTCAGCTGATCGCCATTCCGGCGCGCGCGGTGCTCGACCTGCTGCACGCGCATCCCGCCATCGCCATCTCGATCCTGTCGGCCACCTTCATGCATCTGCAGGGGCTGGTCGAGCAGATCGAGCAGCTCAAGGCGCTGTCCGGCGCCCAGCGGGTCGCCGAGTTCCTGCTGGAGCTTTGCCCCGAAGGCGAGGCCAGCGCCACGGTGGTGCTGCCCTATGACAAGGCGCTGATCGCGGGGCGGCTGGGCATGAAGCCGGAAAGCCTGAGCCGCGCCTTTGCCCGGCTGCGCGACCATGGCGTGCGGGTCAGCCAGACCAGCGCCGCCATCGCCTCGGTCAGCCGGCTGCGCGACCTGGCCCAGGCCGACACGCTGGGCGCGCTCGGCCCCGCCGGCTGAGCCGGACGGAAGGCTTGACATCGGTCGAGGAAGCGGCTGGGCTTTCGGCCAGACCGCCGGCGGCCGGCGGCTGCGCAGGAGGCAGGGGTCATGGACAGGATAAGCCGGCAGGATGGACGCTTCGTCGTCGATGCCGATCTGCTCGGCCCGGCCTTCGGCCTGGACCCGGCCCTGGTGCCGGGGCTGATGCAGCAGGGCCGGATCACCAGCCGCCACGAGACCGGCGAGGGCGCGGATGCCGGCACTTTCCGCCTGAGCTTCTTCCATGCCGGCCGCGTCCTGCGCCTGACCGTCGACGCCGAGGGGCGCATCCTGAAACAGGCGCGCTTCGACCGCCCCGAACGCCCGGGCGGCGCCGGCTGAGGCGCCGCCGCGACCCGGCCGGATTCAGGCGGCCAGCGCCCGCGGGAACAGGATCGTTTCCTCCAGGTGGATATGCGCGACCACGTCGTCGCAAAGCTTGCGCAGCCCGGTATAAAGCGCGGTCCACGAGCCGCAGGCGCCGATGGGCAGGCGCAGCCCGTTGGTGACATGCTCGATCCGGCGCAGCAGTTCCGAGGTGTCGGCATGGTCCTGGTGCATCACCTGGATCGGCCCGGCCAGCGTGGCGCCGGCACCTTGCAGAATGGCCGGGAACAGCACCTTTTCCTCTTTCGTCATGTGGGCGTCCAGATCGCCGTGCAGCAGGATCAGCGCCTCGGTCAGGCCCAGCGGTGCCTCGTCATGGTCGCCATGCACCGATTCCACCCGGTTGGCGAGCTGGACCAGAAAGGCCAGCTCCTCGCGATGGGTGGCGTGGTAGCGGTCCAGGATATGCGCGACCAGCCCGGCCGTGTCGGCGGGGGCGTCCTGTGCCGCGCGGTCGATCAGCGCCTGCAGCCGCGCGGTCAGCGCCGCCAGGTCCAGCCCGGCCTTGCGGGCGGCTTCGGCCAGGCTGATATCGCCGCCGCAGCAGAAGCTGATATCGGCATCGCGGAAGATGCCGGCGGCGCCGGGCAGTTTCGCGGCGATGTCGCGCACGGTGTTTTCGGGATAGAGCAGCGTGTCGGTCATGGGTGGTTTCCTTTTGCTTCGGGGTTCCAGGCCCCGGCCTGCGGCGGGGCGAGATGCAGCAGATCGACGGCGCGGGCCGCGATCTGGGCCACGGCCTCGGTCAGGCTGGCCGGGCGCAGGTAGAAGGCCGGGACCGGCGGCAGGATCACCGCCCCCATCTCGGCCGCGGCCTGCATGTTTCGCAGATGCGCCAAGGTCAGCGGCGCCTCGCGCGCCAACAGCACCAGCGGCCGGCGTTCCTTCAGCTGCACGCCGGCGGCGCGGGTCAGCAGGCTGTCGTCGAAACCATGGGCGATGGCGGCCAGGCTGCGCATCGAGCAGGGCGCGACGATCATCCCCGCCACCGGGCAGGAGCCCGAGGCGATGGCCGCGCCCAGGTCGCGCTGCGGATGCACCCGCGCCGCCATGGCGCAAAGCCCGGCCAGCGCCTGCGGCCCGACCTCCTCGGCCAACGTCCGCTCGGCCATGGCCGAGACCACCAGGTCGATCTCGGCCCCCAGCCGGGCCAGCTTCTCGGCGCAGGCGAGCGCCAGCGCCGCGCCCGAGGCGCCCGAGACGCCCAGCACCACCCGGCTCATGCCACGACCTCCGCCAGGATCGCCGCCGCCCGCGCCTCATGCGTGGGGTCGAGGCGCATCTCGCGGCCCCAGTCGCGGGCGGTCTCGGTGCCGATCTTGGTGGTGGCGTCGATGCCGATCTTGCCGGCCAGCCCCTCGCGCGGCGAGGCGAAGTCCAGGTAGTCCATCGGCGTGCGGTCGATCAGCATGACATCGCGGGCCGGATCCATGCGCGTGGACAAGGCCCAAAGCACGTCGTCCCAGTTGCGGATGTCGATTTCGCCATCCACCACCACGATCATCTTGGTATAGCAGAACTGCGGCAACATGCCCCAAAGCGCCATCATCACCCGCCGCGCCTGGCCGGGATAGGCCTTGTCGATGCGCACCACCGCCATGCGATAGGAACAGGCGGCGGGCGGCAGGAACAGGTCGCGGACCTCGGGGATCTGGCTGCGGATCACAGGCAGCGCCAGGTCGTTGAACACCTCGCCGATGACCGAGGGCTCGTCGGGCGGCCGGCCCGTCACCGTGGTCAGGTAAAGCGGGTCGCGTCGGCAGGTGACGGCGCTGACGCGCATGACCGGGAACGGCTCGACGGCGTTGTAATAGCCGGTATGGTCGCCGAAGGGCCCCTCGGGCGCGGTTTCGCCGGGATGCACCCAGCCCTCGACGACGATCTCGGCGCGGGCGGGCACCATCAGCGGCACGGTGCGGGCGGCGGCGAGTTCGGTGCGCGCGCCGCGCAGCACGCCGGAAAAGCCCAGTTCCGAGACGGTCTCGGGCAGCGGCAGGGCGGCGGCCAGCAACAGCGCCGGATCGGCGCCAAGCGCGATGGCGACCGGCATCGGCTCGCCCGCGCGCAGCCACGAGCGGTGATGCGCAGCGCCGCCGCGATGCGCCAGCCAGCGCAGGATCAGCCGGTCCGGCCCCAGAACCTGGGCGCGATAGACGCCCAGGTTATAGCGGCCATGGTCCGCGGCCTCGGACCCGTGCGGCCGGGTCATGACCACGGGCCAGGTGATCAGCGGCCCGCCATCCTCGGGCCAGGGGGTCTGCACCGGCAGACGGTCGAGGCCGGGCAGCACCTCCTCTTGCGAGGCGGCATGGCGCGACAGACGCGGCCGGGCGGCCAGCGCCGCGCGCAGCACCGGCCAGCGCGACAGCGCGTCGCGCATCCCCTCGGGCGGCTCGGGGCTGCGCAGGCTGGCCAGGAAGCCGCCGAAGGCCGGGATCTCGTCCAGCGCCAGCCCCAGGCCGGCCGCCACCCGCTCGCGCGTGGCGAAAAGATTGGTCACCACCGGCATCGGTGGCCCGTCATGCGCGTCGAAGCGCAGCACCGGCCCGCCACGGCGCAGGGCGGCAAGCTGCACCGCCGTCATCTCGTGGCGCAGCGAGACGGGGGCGGCGATCCGCGCCAGATCGCCGCGCGCCTCGGCAAAGGCAAGAAACGCCCGCAGGTCGGGAAAGGGCGGCAGGCTGCGCATCGGGGGCTCCGGTCTCGGCTCGTTGCGGCGGAACCTAGGGCCGGAAATGCGCGTGCCGCTTGACCGATATCAATTCGGCTGCGGAATTTGCGGGCTAGGTCGGAGGCATGACCTCGCCCCGCCCCCTTCCGACCGTGCTGCGCCGTCTGCCGGTCCCGCCACTCGCCCCGCGCCTGATGGGGATTGCCCTGACCGCGCTGCTGCGGCGCATCGCCCGCCGCCAGCCGGCGATCCTGTCCCGGCTCGGCCCGTATGAGGCCGCGCGCTTCCTGATCGACGTGACCGATGGCCCGGTCCTGCTGCTGATCGAGCCCGCGGCCCGGCGCATCGCCGCCCATCCCCGCAGCCGCGAACCCGACCATGATGCGGCGATCCGCGGCCGGCTTGCCGCCTTTCTCGCCATGCTGCACGGCGCCGAGGACGGCGATGCGCTGTTCTTTTCCGGTGAGCTGCAGATCGGCGGCGACACTTCCGCCGTGCTGGCGCTGCGCAATGCGCTGGACGACGCCGAACTGGACCTGGCCGCCGAGCTTGCGGCGATTCCCGGCCGCCCCTTCGACCGCTGGCTGCGCCGGGGCGCCGACCTGCTGGCGCGGCGCAGCGGCTATGTGCTTTCCAGACAGGAGACGAGCCCATGATGGAACTGGTCTGTCCCGCCGGCACCCCCGCCGCCCTGCGCGCGGCCGTGGATGCGGGGGCGCATACGGTCTATTGCGGCTTTGCCAATGAAACCAACGCCCGCAACTTTCCGGGGCTGAACTTCTCGGCCCAGGAGCTGGCCGAGGGCGTGGCCTATGCCGCGGCGCGCGGCGCCCGGGTGCTGGTCGCGATCAACACCTTCCCGCGCGCCGGCGACCAGGCGATCTGGCACCGCGCGGTGGCCGAAGCCAAGGCGGCCGGCGCCCATGCCGTGATCCTGGCCGACCTGGGCCTGATCGCCCATGCCGCCGAGGCGCATCCCGACCTGCGGCTGCATCTGTCGGTGCAGGCGGCGGCGGCCAACCCGGATGCGATCAACTTCTATGCCGAAACCTTCGGCATCCGGCGCGTCGTCCTGCCGCGGGTGCTGACGGTCGAGGAGATCACCGCCATCAACCGCGAGATCGACGTCGAGACCGAGGTCTTCGTCTTTGGCGGGCTCTGCGTCATGGCCGAGGGACGCTGCTCGCTGTCCTCATACGCGACGGGGCTGTCGCCGAACATGAACGGCGTCTGCTCACCGGCCAGCCACGTAGTCTATGGCGAGGTGGGCGGCCAGAATGAGGCCCGGCTGGGCGGCTTCCTGATCCACCGCACGCCCAAGGGGGCGCCCGCACCCTATCCGACGCTGTGCAAGGGCTGCTTTACCGCGCCCGCCACCGCCACCGGCGCCGCCCAGACCGGCCATCTGTTCGAAGACCCGGTGAGCCTTGATGCCACCGAACTGATCCCGCGCCTGCGCCAGGCCGGGGTGACGGCGCTGAAGATCGAGGGCCGCCAGCGCTCGCGCGCCTATGTGGCGCAGGTGGTGCGCGCCTTCCGCGCGGCGGTCGAGGCGGTGGAAACCGGTGCACCGATGCCCGCCGGCCTGCTGGCGAAGCTGACCGAGGGTCAGGCCGCCACCACCGGCGCCTACGCGAAAACCTGGAGGTAGCCATGGATCTGACCATTGGGCCGATCGCCTTTTTCTGGAACGCCGAAACCGTGCGCGGCTTTTACCGGACTTTGGCCGCAAGTCCGGCGCGGCGGGTGGTGATCGGCGAATGGGTCTGCTCGAAACGCCTGCCATTCTGGCAGCAGGAGATTCCCGGCGCCGTCGAATGCCTGCGCACCGCCGGCAAGGAGGTGGCGCTGTCCACGCTGGCGCTGATCACCCTGCGACGCGAGCGTCGGCAGACCGAGGAACTGTTCGCCACCGGCCTGCCGGTCGAGATCGCCGATCTGGGGGCGCTGAAACACCTGCCCGAGGGGATGCCCTTTCAGGTCGGGCCGCTGGTCAATGTCTATAACGAGGGCACGCTGGAATGGCTGGCGAGGAAGGGCGCGACCCGCATCTGCCTGCCGCCCGAGCTGCCGCTGGCCTCGGTCGCCCGGCTTGCGGCGGCGGGTGCGGCGGCGGGTCTTGCCGTCGAGGTCTGGGGGCATGGCCGCGCGCCGCTGGCGATCTCGGGGCGCTGCTATCATGCTCGCCTGCACGACCGCGCCAAGGACAGCTGCCAGTTCATCTGCGGCGACGACCCGGACGGCCGCGATGTCGAGACGCTTGAAGGCGTGCCCTTCCTGACAGTGAACGGCGTGCAGACGCTGGGCCATGCCCATACCACCGCGGCCGGGCAGATCGACGAGCTGCGCGAGGCCGGCGTGACGGCGCTGCGGCTGTCGCCGCAGACCGGCGATTTCGCCGGGCTGGTCGGGCTTTACCACCGTATCGCCCAGGGCGGCACGCCGCGCCCCGAGGCGCTGGCCGGGCTGCGCCGGCTGATGCCGGAAGCCGCGCTCGCCGACGGCTTCCTGGCGGGGACGCCGGGCGCCAGCATCGCCGGCTGAGGCCGATCCGAGAGGGCCGGCCGGGCGCGAATCCGCGTCCGCCGGATCTGATCGCCCTCGGGTTGTGCCGGCCCGTCCGTGCCGATGACCCATGCCGTCGAGGGCAAACACCATGTGGTCATCGCGGCCGATGGCCTCGGCTCGGCCGGCACCCGGGCGCCCGTCAGTCGGCGGGGTCGGGAAACACCATGACGCTGCCCGGCCGCGGGGCCAGGCGGATCAGGCTGCCGGGTGCCGGCAGCACCAGGCCGGGGATGCGGGATTTCATCGCTGCGCCGCCCGGCTCCAGCCGGGTCTCGACCAGGCTGTCGCGACCCAGATAGCGGGCGCGCTCGACCCGGGCCGGGGTGCCGCCGACCTCGACCGTGACCAGATGCTGCGGGCGGACAACCACCTCGGCCCGGCTGCCCTCGGCCAGGCCGAAGGCCGGAAAGGCGCCCAGCACGGTCTGCACCCGGCCGTTTCTGACCCGGCCTTCGACCGTGTTCAGGTCCGAGAAGAAGGCTGCGACGCCGCGATCGGCGGGCCGGTCGTAAAGCTGATCGGGCCGCCCTTCCTGGATCAGCCGGCCCTGGCGCATGACGGCGATGCGATGGCCCATCAGCATCGCTTCCTCGGGGTCGTGCGTGACCATCAGCACCGTGGTCCGGGTCTCGCGCAGCAGGTCCAGCGCCGCGTCGCGCACGCCGTCGCGCAGCCGGTGGTCGAGGCTGGAAAACGGTTCGTCCATCAGCATCAGGCAGGGGCGCGGCGCCAGGGCGCGGGCCAGCGCCACGCGCTGCTGCTCGCCCCCCGAAAGCTCGTGCGGATATTTCGCCGCATGGCCGGACAGGCCGACCCGCTCCAGCAGCTCGCCGATGCGGCCGCGATTCTGCCGCGCCGGGCCCTGCAGGCCGAAGCCGACATTGGCCGCCACGTCCAGATGCGGGAACAGCGCGAAATCCTGGAAAACCATGCCGACCGGGCGCCGTTCCGGCGGCAGGAAGGTATCGGCCCCCGACATGGGCCGGCCGTCGATCCGGACGGTGCCCGAATCGGGCCGCTCGATGCCGGCGATCATGCGCAGCGTGGTCGATTTGCCGCAGCCCGACGGGCCGAGCAGGCAGGTCACCTCGCCTCGTGCCACGCGGAAGCCGATATCCTCGACCGCCGCCACGCCGGCGAAGCGGCGGCACAGCGCCTTGACCTCCAGCATGGGCAGGGTTGCGGCGATATCGGGCGCGGCCTCGCGCGCATCCACCTGGCTGGCCCAGTCGGGAGGGCTGGCTAACTGGTTCATCGGCATCCCTTCGTGACCGCACCCGCAGGAGAATAGTTTACTTTAGTAGTTAGTTTAGTAAACAGGTCGAGAAATCGCAAGGAGGACAGAATGCGTGTCGGACTCTCTGGACTGATCGGTGCCGTATTGGCTGCGCAGGCGGTTGCCGCAAACGCCCAGGAACTGAACCTCTACACCACGCGCGAGCCGAATCTGATCGAGCCGCTGCTGGCCTCGTTCACCGAATCGACCGGGGTGAAGGTGAACACCATCTTCCTCAAGGACGGCCTGCCCGAGCGGGTCGAGCAGGAGGGCGAAGCCTCGCCCGCCGATGTGCTGATGACCGTGGACATCGGCAACCTGGTCGACCTGGTCGATCGCGGCCTGACCCAGCCGGTCGATTCCGAGGTGCTGGCGGCCGCCATCCCCGAGAATCTGCGGGACAAGGACGGCAACTGGTTCGCGCTGTCGCAGCGGGCGCGGGTGCTTTACGCCGACAAGAATCTGGATCTGTCGAGCTTCACCTATGAGGATCTCGCCAAGCCGGAATGGAAGGGCAAGGTCTGCATCCGCTCGGGTCAGCATCCCTACAACGTGGCGCTGACCGCCTCCTACATCGTGCATCACGGCGAGGAAGCCGCGAAGACCTGGCTGGAGGGCGTCAAGGCGAACCTGGCCCGCACTGCCGGCGGCGGCGACCGCGACGTGGCGCGCGACATCATGGGCGGCATCTGCCAGATCGGCATCGCCAATTCCTATTACGTCGGCCTGATGCGCAGCGGCGCCGGCGGCCCCGAGCAGCAGGAATGGGTCAAGGCGATCAAGGTCGTCCTGCCGACTTTCGAGAGCGGCGGCACGCAGGTGAACGTCTCGGGCGCGGCGGTGGCCAAGCACGCGCCGAACAAGGACGAGGCGGTGCAGCTGCTGGAATACCTGGTCTCGGACGAGGCGCAGAAGCTCTATGCCGAGGCGAATTTCGAATATCCGGTCAAGGCCGGCGTCGCGGTCAGCCCGGTGATCGAGGACATGGCGGGCCTCAAGGCCGATGCCGCCGACCTGACCGAGATCGCCCGCCAGCGTAAGACGGCGAGCGAGCTGGCCGAGACGGTCGGCTTCGACAACTGAAGCGAAGCGCGCAGGCATGAACCCGGAATTGACACAGGCTTCCCGCGACCGCGCGGGGACGGGCTGGCAGGCGGCAGCTTTGGTGATCGCCGCGCTGGTTCTGTTGCCGGTGCTGGCGCTGGGACTGTTCGCGCTGCAGGGCAGCCCGGGGCTTTGGGCGCATCTGATCGGCAACGTGCTGCCGGTGGCGGCGCGGCAGACGGTGATCCTGTTGGTGGGTGTCGGCATCATCGTCGCGACGCTGGGCACGGTGACGGCCTGGCTGGTCGCGGCCTGCGATTTCCCGGGGCGGCGCATCTTCGGCTGGGCGCTGCTGCTGCCGTTGGCGGTGCCGACCTATATCGTCGCCTATGCCTATCTGGACATCCTGCATCCGGTCGGGCCGGTGCAGGGCGCGATCCGCGGCTGGCTGGGCTATGCCAGCCCGCACGAGTTCCGCCTGCCCGACATCCGCTCGATGCCCGGCTGCATCCTTCTGCTGGGGCTGGTGCTTTATCCCTATGTCTACCTGCCGGTGCGGGCGCTGTTCGCCATGCAGGCCGTCAACCTGCTGGATGCCGGCCGAACCTTGGGGGCCGGGCCGGTCGCCACCTTCCTGCGCGTGGCGATTCCCCTGGCCCGGCCGGCCGTCGCCATCGGCACGGCGCTGGCGCTGATGGAGGCGATGAACGACATCGGCGCGGCCGAGTTCCTGGGCGTGCGCACGCTGACCGTCTCGGTCTATTCGACCTGGATCAACCGTTCGGACCTGCCGGGGGCGGCGCAGATCGCGCTGGCGATGCTGGCCATCACCATGGCGCTGGTCATGCTGGAGCGCCGCGGTCGCAAACGCCAGCGTTACGCGGCGGGGGCGCAGCGCAGCCAACCCTTGCGGCGCACGCGGCTGCGCGGCTGGCGGGCCGGTGCGGCGGTGCTGGTCTGCGCGCTGCCGGTCGCCTTCGGTTTCGCGGCGCCGGCCTGGTATCTGGTCGGCGCGGCCTGGGCGCGCTACCGTTTCGCCGGCCTGTCGCCGCGCATTCTCGAAGAGGCCGGCAACACCGCCTTCTTCGCCGCGCTGGCGACGCTGGTGGCGCTGCTGTTGGGGCTGGTGGTGACCGGCGCCGCGCGGATGCGGCCGGGGCGGTTGACCCAGACCATGGTGCGGCTTTCGACCTTGGGCTATGCGGTGCCGGGCACCATCCTGGCCATCGGGCTTCTGCCGGTGATCGCGCTGGCCGACCGCCAGATCGCCGCCGCCTCGCAGGCGCTGCTGGGCGCCGGGCCGGGGCTGTTGCTGCTGGGGTCCGGCGCGGCGCTGGTCTATGCCTATGTGGCGCGTTTCCTGGCCATCGCCACCGGCGGCATCGAGGCCGGGCTGAGCCGGGTGCCGCGCTCGCTCGACCATGTGGCGCGGACGCTGGGCCGCAGCCCCGGCCAGGTGTTCCGGCAGGTGCATGTGCCGATCTCGCGTCCGGCGCTGGCCGCCTCGGGGCTGCTGATCTTCGTCGATTGCGTCAAGGAACTGCCGGCCACGCTGCTGCTGCGGCCGCTGAATTTCGAAACCCTCTCGACGCATCTTTACGGCGAGGCGGCGCGCGGCACCTATGAGGATGCGGCCATCGCGGCGCTGATCATCGTGGTCATCGGCATCCTGCCGGTCATGGTGCTGGCGCGGACGATCCGGCGCTGACGGCGGCCGGGCGGGACCGCCCGGCTGCGGGCGGCCCGGTCCCTGCGGGTTATTCGACCGTCAGGGTGATGCGGTCCTTGCCGACCTTTTCGACATCCTCGCGCAGCAGGGCCTGCGGACGGCATTCGAAATTCTCGTAGAGCGTCAGTTGGTCGTCGTAATGCGGGGATTTTTCGCCCGAGGGGCTGATGAAGCCGCTCTGGCCGGGCGGGGCGACGATGCAGACGCTGACCTTGCCGTCCCTGAAGGTGATCAGGTCGCTTTGCGTCCCGCGGTTCATCGCCGTGCCGATGGACAGCGCCTCTCCCTCGTCCGCCTGCGGGATGCCCAGGTAGTTGTCGGTCAGGAAATCGTGCTGCGGCAGCGGCATCCGCCAGTCCGCGACCTCGTCGCTGCCGTAATCCGCGGCCAGCTTGTCGCCGGTCTTGCTCAGCGCGGCCAGCATGACCTCGGCCTTGTCGGCGCCGTTGAAGAAATCATGCGTCTGCGGCACGCCCGCCTTGTCGCCCAGCAGCGCATTGCGCAGCACCTGGACCGGGCGCGAGACGCGGTTGTAAAGCACCGTCGGGTCGATGCCCGGCGCGTCGTCCATCAGCACGTCCTGCACCATCGTGTCGACCCAGGTGCGGAAGATCTGCACCGCCGGCGCGGTGGCGCGGCCGTCCTCGGCCCGCCGCATCTGCCCGTCCCAGTCCCGCAGCGCCGCCAGCATCGCGCCGCGCGGATCCTGCGCCGGAACCTCGTTTGCCGCCTCCAGCAGGAAGGGCAGCAGGGCGCGGGCGTTGATGTCGAGGAAGCTGATCTCGCGGTTGAGATCCCAGACCTCCTCGGGCGTCAGCTTGTCCTTCGCCTGCAGCCGGGACATGATCTCGTGCACCCGGTCGGCGCCGCCCCAGGGGTTCGCCTCGAAATTGCCGACCGGCCCGTGCGTCGAGCGGTTGTTCCAGTTCGCGATCCAGCCCTGGCGGGGTTGTAGGTCTTGGGCACCTCCGAGAAGGGCCGGATGCCCTGCCAGTCCTGGCTGCCGTCGCCCCTGGCGGGCACGCGCTGGTCCTGCGTCTCGGCCCGGAGGGGCAGCAGGCCGGGCGAGACATAACCGATGTTCCCGTCGCGGTCGGCGTAATACCAGTTGATGGTGGTGGCGACCTTCTCGGCCTGTTGCAGCCAGTCCTGATAGGTCTGCGCCTTGGTCGAATCGACCCAGGCCATCAGGGTCTGGATCTCCTTGCCCTTCCAGCTGCGATGAAAGGCATAGGCCCGGCGGTTCGCCGGATCGAAGCGGCTGACCACGCCGTATGCGCTGCTATAGACCGTCGTGGTCACGTCGGGCTGGCCTCTGACCTTGAACACCTCCTGCCGGGCCGTCATCTCGACCAGCTCGCCGTTCTTGCGGTAGCGGGTCGGATCCTCGGGGTCGAGTTCAAGCTCGACGTAATCGTTGACGTCCAGCGGGCCGGCGGTCGCGCCCCAGGCGATCCGGCCGTTGGTGCCGAACAGGATGTTGGGAACGGCAAAGGGCGTGCTGCCGGTCAGGTCGAATCCGGCGCCGTGCAGCCCGATGGAATAGACATAGGACGGGTTGAAATTGCCGAATTGCGGCCCGTTCAGCAGGATCGTGCTGCCGTCGCTGGTCTTTTCCGGTCCCACCAGCCAGATGTTCGAGGCGCGCGGCCGGTCGTTGTCGCCGCCCGGCACCGCCAGGTCGAGCAGGCCGTGGAAACGGCCCGCCTTGGGCGGGGCCGCATCCGCCCTGATCCGGTATTGCCCGCCCTCGGGCACGGTGGTCGGGGCCAGCGGATCCTCGAGCCAATACATCTGGTCGAAAAGCTCGGCCGCTTTTTCCGGGCCATGGGCCTGTTCCAGCCGGGCCAGCACCTTGGCATTGTCGAGCTCGGTCGAGTAATGCGAGAAGCGGCCGGCCATGGTGCCGACATAGATCATCGCCACGTCGAACTCGGTCCAGCTGCTCGGCTCCATGCCGAAATCGGTGAACTGCCTGGGCAGCAGATGCTCGCGGTCGGCCAGCACCTCGGCCAGGCGCTTGTTGTAGCCCGCCGCGTAGCCGCGCAGGATGTCGCGCTGCTCTGCGGGAAGCGCCTCGATCTGGGCGCGGATGTCGGCATGGTCGAAATCGGCGCGGGTGGCGATGTCGAAGGGCAGCCGCTCGGCGCCCAGCACCTCGGAGACGGTTCCCAGCACCGAGCGCCTGGCCATCTCCATCTGGAACAGGCGATCCTCCGCGACCGCATAGCCGAAGCCCGCATAAAGCCCGTAGACGTCATCGGCATAGACATGCGGCACGCCCCAGTCGTCGCGGATGATCTCGACGCTGGATCCGGCATTCGCCGCCGCCGATCCAAGTCCGACCGCTGCCGAAAGCAGCAGCCATGCCAGGGGTTTCCGCTTCAGATTCATTCCATGCTCCTCCCAGAACCGCGCCGGGATGCTGCCCGTGACGCCGCGTCACTTATACATTGACCGCCCGGTCGGTCAATGTGATTAGCAGCCTGGCGGGCAGAGAGCGGCGGGCTACAGATACATGTGCCGGATGGTGTCGTCCTGCAGCATCGCCGCGCGCGTGCCGGTGACGGCGATCCGGCCGCGCACGATCAGATAGCCGCGGTCCGAGATCGACAGGGCGGTTTCGGCGTTCTGCTCGATCAGCAGGACGGTCTTGCCCTCGGCATGGATGCGCGAGACCGTGTCGAAATATTCGTCGATCAGCTTGGGCGAGAGGCCCAGCGACGGCTCGTCCATGATCAGCATCTGCGGGTCGCCGATCAGCGCCCGCGCCAGGGCGACCATCGCCTGTTCGCCCCCCGACATGGTGTTGGCCTGCTGGTTCAGCCGCTCCCTGACGCGGGGGAACAGGGCGCAGATCACTTCGAGCCGCGCCTCGAAGGGCTCGCGGCAGCCCGAGGCGTCATAGCCGAGCCGCAGGTTCTGGCGCACGCTGAGCGAGGGGAACAGCCGCCGGCCCTCGGGGACGAAGCCGACGCCGAGCGCGGCAAGCCGCTCGGTGCCGAGGCGCGAGACATCCTCGCCCATCAGCCGGATCTCGCCGCCGTCCAGCGGCAACAGGCCGGACAGCGCCTTGAAGGTGGTGGATTTCCCCGCGCCGTTCGGGCCGAGCAGGCAGACCAGCTCGCCCTGGCCGATGTTCATCGAGACCTCGCGCAGCATGGCGACCGGGCCATAGGAGGTGCTGACATTCTTCAGTTCAAGCATGTTCGACTGCCTTTTGTCCCAGATAGGCCTGCTGCACGCGCGGCAATTGCCGCACCTCGGCAAAGGCGCCTTCGGCGATCTTCTTGCCGTAGTCGATGACCACCACGCTGTCGGGCAGTTCCGCGACCAGGCGCATGTCATGTTCGATGATCAGGAAGGACAGGCCGGGATTGTCCGCCATGACGCGGCGGATATCGGCCATCAGCGCGGCGGTGTCGCGGTCGTCCATGCCCGAGGACGGTTCGTCGAGCAGGATCAGCCGCGGGCGCGAGGCCAGCGCGCGGGCGATCTCCAGCCGGCGCCGGTCGGCCTGCGGCAGGATGCCCGCCGGCTCGTAGCGCCGGGCGTGAAGCTCCTCCGAGATGCCGCGCAGGATGGTCTCGGCCTGATCCGCGCAGGCGCCGAGCTCGCGCCGCGATCTCTTGGGACGCAGCAGCGCGGTCAGCACGCCGGTCCGGCTGCGCCCGTGCATGCCGATGATGACGTTGTCGAGGATCGACAGGTCCTCGAACAGCCGCGAGGACTGGAAGGTCCGGGCGATGCCGCGCGTCGCGATCCGGTGCGCGGGCAGGCCGGTGATGTCCTCGCCCGCCAGCGCGACGCTGCCCGCGGTCGGCCGGTAGATGCCGGTGACCAGGTTGAACAGCGTGGACTTGCCGGCGCCGTTCGGGCCGATGATGCAGGTGATGGTCGAGGGGGCGACGGTCAGGTCGACGCCGTCCACGGCGACGAGGCCGCCGAAGCGGATGCCGAGCCCGCTCAGTTGCAGCAGCGGTGCGGTCATCATTGGCTTCCGTAATGGCGCTGGCGTTGCGGGAACAGGCCCTTGGGCCGCAGGATCAGGAACAGGATCACCACGACTGAGACGAAAAGCAGCCGGTAGTCCGAGAAGATCCGCAGCTTCTCCGGCAGCATGGTCAGCAGGAAGGCGCCCAGGATCACCCCCAGCGTGTTGTCCATGCCGCCGACGATCACCATGGTCATGATCGTGACCGAGACCAGGAAGGTGAAGTTGTCGGGCGAGATATACGAGATGTAGAAGGCATAGATCGTGCCGGCGAAGGCGGCCAGGAAGGCGTCCACGCCAAAGGCCAGGATCTTGTACCAGACCACGTTGATGCCCTGGCATTTCGCCGCCAGCTCGTCGGCGCGGATCGCGTTCCAGGCCAGGCCGACGCGGCTTTCGTGCAGCCGCTTGGCCGACAGGATCGCCAGCCCCAGCAGCGCCGCCGAAAGATAGTAGAAATTCGCCTGCGAGGGCAGCCGTAAGCCGAACAGCTCGATCGGCTGCATGAAGGAATGGCCCAGCAGGCTGGGGGCCGGGATGCCGACCAGGCCGTTCGGGCCGCCGGTCCAGCTGAGATTGTTCAGCATCTGGTGGATGACGATACCGAAGGCGATGGTGACCAGCGCCAGATAGCTGTCGCGGGTGCGCATCGAGGGAATGCCCAGCAGGAAGCCGAAGAGCGTGGCGACGATGGCGGCGGCCGGCAGCGTCGCCCAGAAGCTCCAGCCGAGATGGATCGCCAGCAGCGCCGAGGTATAGGCGCCGATGCCATAGGTCGCGCCGGTGGCGAAGTTCGGGATGTTGGCCGAGCCGAGCTGGAAGTTCAGCGCCAGCGCCAGCACCGAATAAAGCAGCGAGACGATCAGCAGGTGCAGCGCATAGGTGTTGCCCCCCAGGAAGAACGGATAGACCAGCACGATGGCGACGGCGAGCACGGTCGCCAGCCCGCGCGCCTCGTGGAAGGCGCGCACGATCTCCTCCTCGATCCGGGGCCGCAGTTGCAGCGCCGCGAACAGCCCGCCCATCAGGGCAAGCAGCGCCAGCACCATGGGCGTCGCCTCGGCCAGCAGGAAGGCGCCCAGCAGGGCGGCGCCGCCGATCTCGGTCGCGACGACGGTCAGGCCGGCGGGCAGTGCGGCGCGGCTCTGGACATGGGTCAGGGTCGTGGTGGACATCGGCTCAGACCTTTTCGAAGACGGGTTTGCCCAGCAGGCCCGAGGGCCGGATGCAGAGCATCAGGATGACGAGGGCAAAGGCGAAGACCAGCCGGTAGGAGGCGCCGTCGGCCATGTTCGCCTGCACGATGGTCTCGATCCCGGCGATGGCCAGCGCCCCCAGGATCGCGCCGCCCATCGAGCCCAGCCCGCCGATCACCGCGGCGGAAAAGCCGATCAGGCCCAGCTGCACGCCGAAGTCGAAGCGCACCACCCCGGCATAGCTGGCGAAGAACAGCGCCCCCAGCGCCCCCACCGCCGAGGCCAGGAAGAAGGTGAAGGCGAAGATGCGCGCCGGCGTGATGCCCATCAGCCGGGCGGTTGCGCCATCCTCGGCCACGGCGCGGATGCGCATGCCGATCGGGCTGTTCTGCATCAGCAGATACATCAGCACCACGATGGCGACGGTCGAGACGACGATCAGCACCGGCAGGGCCGGCAGGCGCAGCCCGCCGAATTCCACGAAGCCCTGCACGATGGCCGGAAAGGACTTGGGATTCGAGCCCTGGGGATA
Source organism: Paracoccus simplex (assembly GCF_042648325.1). Taxonomy (NCBI): domain Bacteria; kingdom Pseudomonadati; phylum Pseudomonadota; class Alphaproteobacteria; order Rhodobacterales; family Paracoccaceae; genus Paracoccus; species Paracoccus simplex. The sequence goes on from NZ_JBHRXE010000001.1 coordinate 112,707, forward strand.
GAAGCCGCGGATCAGCTCGCGCACCACGGTGCCAAGCGCCACCGTGGCCACCAGCGCCATCATGGCCGGCGAGTGGCGAAAGCGCGAGATGACCAGCCGGTCGGCGCCGATCCCGACCAGCCCGGTGACCAGCACGGCGATCACCAGCGCCGCCAGGATCGGCAGGATGCCCGCGCTGCTTCCGGCCAGGCCGAACAGCACCTGCAGGCTTCCCAGCGCCACGAAGGGCGCGATCATCGAGACGTCGCCATGCGAGAAATGGATGACGTTCAGCAGCCCGAACAGCAGGCTGAAACCTATGGCGACAAGCGTGTAGATACTTCCCAGCACCAGCCAGTTCAGCAGGTGCTGGAGGATCAGACTTTCCACGTCGGACCTCCCGGTTTGATTCATTGGTTCGGTTTTTCCGAGGACAATGGCGGCGGCCGGCTGGTTCAGGCAAATGAAAAGGGCCCCGGCGGCGCTTCGTTTTTTCTGAGCCACTGCTTCAGTTAATGCGACTTCTCAGCGGGGCGGAAATCGTCCGATGTTCGGCTCCGGAACGACAAGCTCCACCCGGCACGACCGGCGAAAAGGGGCGGGTCCGCCAAGACCAGCAGCCACAAGACCTCTGCACCGACAGGAGAGACAGACATGCCCATCATTCCCACCCGCCGCGCCGTTCTGGCCGGGCTCGTGCTTTCGACGGCGATCTTCGCCGCCCCCGCCTTCGCCGAGAAGGCGAAGGTCAAGATCGGCTTCATGGGCCCGCTGTCGGGCGGCAACGCGCAGCAGGGTCTGGGGGCGAAGAACGGCTTCCTGCTGGCCATCGAGCAGGCGAATGCCGATCCGGCCGGCAAGTATCAGATCGAGCCGGTGGTGCTGGACGACGCCTCGGACCCGCAGACCGGCGTCGGCGCAGCGATGAAGCTGGTGAACGACCCCGAGGTGGTGGCCGCGACCGGGCACTGGAATTCGCCCGTGGCGCTGGCGACCATGCCGGTCTTTGCCCGTTTCCAGACGCCGCTGGTGATCTGGGGCGCGATCTCGCCGGCCATCACCGAACAGAACCTGCCCGAGGTGACGCGCGTCACCCCGACGCTTCTGACCGAGAACCAGCCGCTGTCGGAATGGATGGTCAAGGATCTGGGCGCCAAGCGCATCGCCGTCATCGCCGACACCTCGGATTACGGCAAGTCGAATGCCGAGGCGATCGCCGAATTCGTCCCGGCGGCGGGCGGCGAGGTGGTCTCGACCGACCTGTTGCCGGTGGGCTCGACCGATTTCCGCACCGTCCTGACCTCGCTGAAGGGCAAGCAGGTCGATGCGGTCTATTTCGGCGGCGTCATCACCGAGGCCGGCATCCTGGCCCGGCAGATGAAGGAAATCGGGCTCGACAAGCCGATGCTGGGCATCTCGGGCTTCTACGACCCGGAATTCATCGCGGTGGCGGGCGACGCGGCACCGAATACCATCGTTTCCTATCCGGTGGCCTCGCAGACGCCGAAGCTGGCGCAGATGGAGGCCGACTACCAGGCCAAGGGCTTCGCCGAGCCGATGAGCCCTTATACGAAATACGCCTTCGACGCGGCGAACATCATCATTCAGGCGATCAACGAGGTCGGGGCCGAGGACAAGGCCAAGCTGGCCGAGGCGATCCGCGCCATCCAGCATGACGGCGCCACCGGCCAGATCACCTTCGATGCCAACGGCCAGACCCAGACCCCGATCGCCATCGAGCTGAAGACCGTCAAGGACGGCGCCTGGACGAGCTATGCCAAGTCCTGACGCCTGCTGACCTGACCAACCCGCCGGCCGATCCCGCCCCCTGCGCGCCCTGCTTGCAAGGGACGGGGAAGGTCTGCCCGATCCCGGCCAAGGGCCAGCGTGCCCGGGCCGAACCCATCCGCCGAAAGGCCAATCCCGAGGAAATCATGCTAAGAACCGGAGAACAGTATCGCGACTCCATCCGCGACGGCCGCCGCGTCTGGATCAATGGCGAGCGCGTACAGGACATCACCCGGCATCCGATGTTCAAGCCGCTGGTCGACATCCGCGCGCATATCTACGACATGGCCCATGCCGAGGCCACGCGCGACCTGATGAGCTACGAGGAGAACGGCGAGCGTTTCTCGGTCGGGCTGAAGCTGCCCTTCACCCGCGAGGACTGGCGCGCCAAGCGCGCCGCCACCAATGCGGTGCTGGAGGAGGTCGGCGGCATCGTCACCCGCGTCGGCGACGAGACCGCGGGCGAGATGTGGTCGCTGTTCGACGGCCAGGACATCCTGAACGAGGTGGACCCGCGCTTTTCGGAGAACATCCGCGACCACATCCACCGCGTCATCATGACCGACCCCTTCCACGTCTCGGCCAATACCGATCCCAAGGGCGACCGCTCGAAGCGGCCGCAGGACCAGGACCCGGACATGCTGCTGCATGTAGTCAGGGAAACCGACGCGGGCATCGTGGTGCGCGGCGCGAAATACGAGACCGCCGCCGCCTATGCCAACCAGGCCTTCACCAAGCCGACCATCGCCAACTGGGGCAACGAGGCGATGTCGGATTACGCGGTGGGCTTCGTCTGCGACTTCTCCTCGCCCAACCTGCGCTTCATCGCCCGCACCGGCTTTGCCGGCCGCGCGCCGGCCCGGGACTATCCGCTGTCGAACCGTTTCGACGAGGTCGAGACGCTGGTGATCTATGACGACGTGCTGATCCCGTGGGAGAACGTGCTGTTCTACCAGCACACCAAGGCCGCGACCTTCATCCGCGCCACGCTGCACCGCTATTCCGCGTTCGCCTTCGTGCAGCGCAACCTGAAGCTCGCCGACCTCTTGATCGGCGCGGCGCTGTGGAACGTGCGCCAGACCGGGCTGGAGCATCAGCCGGCGGTGCAGGAGAAGCTGGCGACGCTGGCCTGCTACCGCGAGGGGATCAACGCCCACCTGACCGCGGCCATTGCCGAGGCCGAGGAAAGCCCCGGCGGGCTGATGATGCCGAACCAGTCGCTGCTGATGACCGGCCGCGTGCTGGCCTGTTCGCAGCTGCATCACATGATGCACCTGGCGCGCGAGCTTTGCGGCGGCCAGATCTGCATCACCCCCGACGCCGCCTGTTTCGACGATCCCGAAACCGCGCCCTGGCTCGACAAGTTCTACACGCTGAACGAGAACTGGGGCAGCGAGGATCGCCGCAAGCTGCTGGCCTATGCCCGCGACCTGCTGAATTCGGACTATGCCGGCCACCGGCTGACCTTCCAGCTTTTCGCGCAATCCCCGCCCTTCGCCCATCTGGCTGCGGTCTATCGCAACTTCGACTGGAACGAGGCGCTGCGCTTCACCCACAAATCCGCGGGCCTGTCCGATCAGGTCTGGGGCACCAAACACTGACCGACCGGAGCAGACACCATGACCATCCATCACCGCATCCGCCCCTTCAACACCAAGGAAACCTATCCCGAGCAGAAGCTGAACAACGACCTGAGCCAGGGCGTCGTCGCCCGCGGCACCATGGTCTTCCTGCGCGGCCAGGTTTCGCAGGATCTGGAGACCCGCGAATGCCTGCATGCCGGCGATCCGACGGCGCAGACCCGCAAGACCATGGAAAACATCCGCATGCTGCTAGAAGAAGCGGGATCGCGGATGGAGCATATCTGCCGCATCGTCGTCTATGTCACCGACATCCGCTATCGCGAGGCGGTCTATCAGGAGATGGGCAAGCACCTGCAGGGCGTGCATCCCTGCTCGACCGGCATCGTGGTGCCGGCGCTGGCCCGGCCCGAATGGGTGGTCGAGATCGAGGCCACCGCCGTCATCCCGGACGCATGAGGCGGGCATGACCTTCTCGATTTCTGCTCGCTGCCCCGAAACCGGCATGTTCGGCATCGCCGTCTCGTCCTCCTCGCCCTGCGTGGCGGCGCGCTGCGCCCATGCGCGGGCGGGCGTGGGCGTGGTCGCGACCCAGAACATCACCGACCCGAGCCTGGGGCCGAAGGGGCTGGACCTGATGGCGCAGGGGCTTTCGGCGGCGCAGGCGCTGGAGCGGCTGGTCGCCGAGGCGCCGCATGTCGAATACCGCCAGCTTGCACTGGTCGATGCGGCGGGCGGCACCGCCGGCCGTTCCGGGGCCAAGACGCTGGGCACGCATGGCATCGCTTATGGCGCGGGCGTGACGGCGGCGGGCAACCTGCTTCGCTCGGACGAGATCCCGCAGAAGATGGTCGATGCCTTCGTGGCGGCCCGGGGCCGGCATCTGGGCGACCGGCTGCTGGCGGGCATGCGCGCCTCGGTCGCCGCCGGCGGCGAGGAGGGGCCGGTGCATTCCATGGGCCTTCTGATCGTGGACAAGGTGAGCTGGCCCATCGCCGACCTGCGCGTCGACTGGAGCGAGGGCGATCCCATCGAGGATTGCGCTGCGCTGTGGGAGCGCTGGCGGCTTGAGATGGACGCCTATGTGACCCGGGCGCTGAACCCCGACGCCGCGCCCAGCTACGGCGTGCCCGGCGACGAGTGATTTCCCCCCAACTCGGGGGCGGCCCGTGCCGCCCCTGGTCTTTGCGATGAGATTTCCATGACCGCGATCCCCTCGACCGTCGATATCCTGCGCCGGCTAGTTGCCTATCAGACGGTGTCCCGCCGTCCGAACCTCGACCTGCTGGACTATGTCGAGGGGCTGCTGGTGCCTGTGGGCGCGCGCGTCGAACGCTTCGCGCATCCGGATGGCAGCCGCGCCAATCTCTGGGCGACCATCGGTCCCGACGGACCGGGCGGCGTGGTGCTGTCGGGCCATACCGACGTGGTGCCGGTGACGGGCCAGGACTGGAGCGTCGATCCGTTCACGCTGACCGAGCGCGACGGGCGCTGCTATGGACGCGGCACGGCGGATATGAAGGGCTTCGTCGCCGCCGCCCTGCATGCCGCCCTGCATGCCGCCCGGCGCGGCCTGCGGACGCCGCTGCATCTGGCGCTGTCCTATGACGAGGAGATCGGCTGCCTGGGCGTGCGCGGCATGATCGCGGCCTTGGCGGCGCGTCCCGACCGCCCGGCGCTGTGCATCGTCGGCGAGCCGACCGGCATGCGCATCGCCACCGGCCACAAGGGCAAGCTGGCCTGCCGGGCCTGTTGCCACGGCCGCGAGGGCCATTCGGCGCTGGCTCCGAACGCGCTGAACGCCCTGCATCTGGGCGCGGCCTTCGTCGCCGGCCTGCAGGCCCGGCAGGAGGAGCTGGCCCGTGCGGGCGCCCGCGACCCGGCTTACGACATCCCCTATTCGACCATCCATGCCGGCCTCATGCGGGGCGGCACGGCGCTGAACATCGTGCCGAACCGCTGCGAGATCGACTTCGAGATCCGCAACATCGTCGCCGACGATCCCGCCGCCATCCTGGCCGGCATCGCTGCCGATGCCGAGGCCATCGCCGCCCCGCATCGCGCCCGCTTCCCCGACGCGCGCATCGAGATCGCGAAAGTCTCGGCCTATCCGGGGCTGGAGACCCCCGAGACTGCGCCGGTCGTCCGGTTGCTGCGCCGGCTGACCCGGGGGCCGGAGCCGACGATCAAGGTGGCCTTCGGCACCGAGGGCGGGCTTTTCCAGCAGGATCTGGGCATGTCCACGGCCATCTGCGGGCCGGGTTTCATGGATCAGGGCCACAAACCCGACGAATTCGTCTCGCTCGACCAACTGGCGCGCTGCGACCGGATGCTGGCCGCGCTGCTGGACGAGATGGCGGCGCCGGAAATGGTGAAATAGGGCTTTGGCGCGCTGCGATAAAATGTTTCCACTTGGCATGCAGGACAGGACTGGAAACGATGCGCTTCACACTCAGGCAACTCAGCTATTTCATCGCGGCGGGCGAGACGCTGTCGGTCACCAAGGCGGCCGAGCAGGTCAACATCTCGCAGCCCTCGATCTCGGCCGCGATCTCGCATCTCGAGACCGAACTGAACGTCCAGCTTTTCATCCGTCATCATGCGCAGGGGCTGTCCTTGACCCCCGCCGGCATGCGGCTGCTGCGGGCGGCCAAGGAATCGCTGCGTGCTGCGGCCGGGCTCTACGAGGTCGCCAGCGACCTGAACGACCGCGTCTCGGGCTCGATCAAGGTCGGCACCTTCTTCACCTTCGCGCCGCTGATCGCGCCCGAGCTTTGGGCCGGATTCTCGCGCCGCTATCAGGATGTGCAGATGACCATGACCGAAGGCGGCGAGGCCGAGCTGATCGAAAGCCTGCGGCTGGCGCGGATCGACCTGGCGCTGACCTACAACCTCAACATGCCGCCGGACGTGACTTTCATCGAACTGGCGCAGCTGCGGTCCTATGCGCTGGTCGGGGCCGAGCATCGCTTTGCCGGGCGCGGCTCGATCCGGCTGGCCGAGCTGCTCGACGATCCCTTCATCCTGATCGACCTGCCGCTGACCCGCGACTATTTCCTGGGCCTGTTCCGCCAGATCGGCGGCGTGCCGCACATCGTCATGGAGACCTCGTCCACCGCCTCGCTGCGCTCCTATGTGGCGGCGGGGATCGGCTACGGGCTGATGACGGCGCGGCCGGTGAACCAGATCGCCGAGAACGGCCTGCCGCTGGTCTATCTGCCGCTCGAGGATGTCTCGACGCCGATCAGTTTCGGCATCGCCTGCCTGTCCGAGATCCGGCGCTCGCGCGTGGTCGAGGCCTTCATCGCGCATTGCCAGGAGGTGATCCGCGACGGCTCCTTCCCCGGCATGTTGCCGCTGGATACGCCCGCGGTGCCGGCGGCCGAGGTTCTTCGGACTTCCTGAGGCAGAGCCGAGGAAAACATGATTTTCGGACGGGCGGGAAAGCCGTCACTCTGAACGCAGAAGGACAAGAGCAAATCTGCCCCAGGGAATGCCATGATGACAGCCGAGACCCAGATCAACCAGATCTCTGCCCGCGACCGTTTCGTGACCGGGATGAGCCATGCCGCCTGCACGGTGAACGTGGTCACCACCGACGGCCGCGCCGGGCGGGCGGGCGTCACCGTTTCGGCCATGGCCTCGGTCTCGGCCGATGGCGAGGCGCCGACGCTGTTGGTCTGCGTCCACCATCTCAGCCCGGCGGCGTCGAAGATCATCGAGAACGGCGTGCTTTGCGTGAACGTGCTGCGCGAGGACCAGTCCTATATCTCGGAAGCCTTCGCCGGCCGCTTCAAGGACGAGCTGGGCGACAAGTTTGAATGCACCGACTGGGTGGCGCTGCCCAGCGGCCCGCCCCGCGTCGCCGACGCGCTGGTGGCCTTTGAATGCCGCGTGGTCTCGGCCGAGCGGGTCGGCACGCATTATGTGCTGCTTTGCGGGGTCGAGGACACGCATAGCGCCCGGCTCGGCTCGCCGCTGATCTATGCCAACCGCTCCTATGGCTCGTCGCGGCGCATCGACGCGCCGCGCAGCATGCGGGGGGTGCTGAACGGCAAGGGCATCGCGCTGAATGTCGGCTGCTTCCACACCTTCGGCCCCTTCCTGATGCCGGCGCTGATCCGCCAGCTTGGCGGGCTCGACATCGGGTTGCTGGAGGGCGACCAGCGCCGGCTGACCGAAAGCCTGATCTCGGGCGAGACCGAGCTGGCGCTGATCTACGACATCGGCCTTGACGACCGCTTCGAATGCGAGGCGCTGGCGACGCTGACCCCCTATGTGCTGCTGGCCGCCGATCACCCGCTGGCCCGGCAGTCCGAGATCCTGCCCATCGACCTTGCGGCCGAGCCGATGGTGCTGCTGGATGCCCCGCCCTCGGGGGATTACTTCACCGGAATCCTGCAGGCGCAGGGGGTCGAGCCGGTGATCGCGCATCGCTCGGTCTCGTTCGAGATGGTGCGGGGCATGGTCGCGCACGGGCTGGGCTATACGCTTCTGGTGACCAAGCCCACGGCGAGCATGAGCTATGACGGCCTGCCGCTGGTGGCGCGGCCGCTGGCCGGGGATTGCGCGCCCTCGCATCTGGTCCTGGCCTGGCGCCGCGGGCACCGGCTGGGCAGCGCGGCGGAACGCTTCGCCCGCAAATGCCGCGAGCAATTCGCGCGGGCCTGACGGCCCGCGGCCGAAAGGTCAGGCGGCAGGCTCCAGCCTGACCGCCAGCGCCCGGCCGCCCAGCCGGACCGGGCCCGCCGCCCGGCAGACGGCGGTGTCCTGGGTGGCCAGCGCGCGATCCGCCTGTCCGACGCGGATGCGCTGCGCCTCCAGCGCCAGGATCACCACCAGCCCGGCCGTCACGCTGTCGCCGGCATGGGCCAGCCCGGCGCCGGCGATCCGCCAGTCGTGACGGGCGGCCATGACGTTGAAGACCCGCACCGCGCCACCCAGGGGCCGCCCCATCGGCGCCAGCGCGGTGTCGAAGCGGAACGGGGCCAGCGGCTCCAGCCTGTGGGTCTCGGACCCGAAATCAAGCGCCAACCCCTGTCCCTCGGTCACGGTGATGACGCGATCCGCGCCCTGAAACGAGGAAAAGGCGCCGTCCTGCGGGATCGGCGCGCGCGAGATGCGGATCGAGAAGGCGTCGCGGTCGGCAGCGGTCGGCCAGAGCCAGATCTCGTCCGTCTGTCCCGCGCCGTTCTTCCACGGCAGGGTGCGGTAGCCCGTCTCGGGCAGGTGCAGCAGGTCTTGCATGTCTCTTTCTCGGGTCAGGGGCGCTCAGGCGCGCCGGTCAAGGAAGGTCAGGCTGGCGGGCAGCGGCTCGGCCGCGATGACGCGGCCCCGGCCGGTCAGGCGCGCGAGATGCGGCCCGAAGCCCGGCACCCGCACCAGATAGCTGCCCGCCGGCGGGCAGATCTGTCGCGGCGACAGCCGGCCGCTCGGGGTCAGCTCGGCCTCCCAGGGGCGGCCGAGCAGCCGGGTGGCGGCGGCCATGTCGCCGGCGCGCAGCGCCTCGCGCACCGCGGTCGAGGAAAAGCCGCCCTGCAGGGGCAGGACCGTCACGCCGATCCCCAGGCCGGGGCAGGTTTCGGCCAGCGTCCGCGTGGTTCCGGCCCGGCGCGCGCCGAAATGGAAATCCGCGCCCACGAGCACATGCCCGACCCCCAGCCGCGCCGCCAGGATCTCGGTGATGAAGGCGTCGGGCGAGAGGGCGGCGAAATCCGGCTCGAAGGCCGGTTCATAGACGAAATCCAGCCCCAGGCTTTCCGCCATCCGGTGCTTTTGCGCCGGGCTGGCCAGGCGAAAGGGCTCGGCCTGCGGCGCGAAGACCTGGCGCGGATGCGGCTCGACCGACATCACGCCCACCGGCCGTGCGCCCGCCAGCGCACGGGCGCGGCGGATCAGGAACTGGTGCCCGCGGTGGAAGCCGTCGAAATTGCCCAGCACGATCACGCCGCCGCGCAGCGCCGATCCCTGCACGAGCCGGTGCCGGATGACGGCGAGCCCGCGCGTTTGCGGCGACTGGATCGAAACTTGGATCACTTCCCGGCCCTCCCGGCAGACGGCGATGCAACAGCAGTAGCAAGGGCCTTTGCACCGCCAAAATCGCCTTTGCGGAAGCGCAGGCTCAGGATTTTGGATGCAAGCGGCGGGGAACGGCCGGGACCGCATGCGGTGGCCGCGCGGCGAGGTGCGATTCACGTTCGCGGCCGGGCCAGGATGCGGTCAGATGGCCCGCCCATCGCTCCCCCGGCCGGGGCGCTGGCGGTGCCGGACATGGCCGCCTTCGGCCTGTTCTGCAAGCGGCTGACCGATGCGCTGCCGATCAAGACCGTCAGCTTGCGTTCCTTGATGAAGCGCATCCGTTTCAGCACCGTCTGTCCCGTGGACGCCCGCAACCGCTGAGCTGTGGCCCGCCGGCCGGATACCGGCTTGCAACCGGGCGGCGATCGGGCTGTAACCAGCCGGACGATGCCCGCATGGTTGCGCAAGCGGCGGGCTGGTTTCATAGTCGGGACCGACGGGGCAGGGGACGAGACGGCAAGGATGGACGGAAACGCGGCTGACGAGACGACCAAGCCTCCGCGGCGGATGCTGCGCGACGTGCCGACGCCGGCGCTTTTCGCCGCCATCCCGCAATTGGGCGAGCTGGTGAAGCTGCGCCCGCGCGAGGACGAGGAGGGGCTGGCCTTCCTGGCCCGGCTCCGCGCCTCGACCACGCCCGAGGAGGCGGTCACCTTCACCGCCTTCGCCGCCCTGCCCAGCACCGCCACCGGCTGGGGCTACGAATGCCTGCGGCTGATGGCCGACCACCTGCATCCGCAGGAACGCCCGATGATGGAAAAGATCGCGCTGTGGCTGGCGCAGCCGACCACACGCCAGCGCCACGAGATCATGCGCGAGGCGCTTTGGGCGCCGACCCGCAGCCCCTCGGTCCTGCTGGCGCTGGCGGCGGGCTGGTCCACCGGCGGGCCGGCCCCCAACGACCCCGAACGCTCGGCCGCGCACAAGACGCCGGTGGCGCTGAACAGCGCGGTGCTGTCCTGTCTGGCGCGGGCGGACCTGTCGCGGCGCTCGTTCTACCTCGCCCGTTTCCTGGACATGGCCGAGGCGCTGTTTCGCGCCTATTGATGTGACATGACCCTGACCCTGCAAATCGAGAATTTCCATGTGCTGGACGACGGCGGTCCGGTCAGCATCACCGTGCCGGAAACCGGCATCCAGGTCGGGCGCGGCGCCGGCATGGACTGGGTGCTGCCCGATGCCAGCCGCTATATCTCGGGCCACCATTTCGATGTCGCCTGCGAGACCGGACGCTGGCTGCTGCGCGACCGCTCGACCAACGGCACCTTCCTGCAGGGCCACCGGCACCGGCTGGACGGACCGCATGTGCTGAACCACGGCGACCGCTTTCAGGTCGGGCAATATATCGTCGTGGCGCTGTTCGACATGCAGCCGGGCCAGCCGATGACCCCCGGATCGCTGCCGGCGCATCGGGTGGACAGCCCGGTGGACGAGCCGGTGCTGGACGATCCCTGGGCGCTGGCCCCGGCGCCGGTGCCGATCGACGTCGCGCCGGCCGATTCCGTCCGCCGCGGCCCGGATTTCGCCAGCGATTTCCTGGCCTTTCCGGTTCACGCGCCCGAACCCGCTGCGCCCCCGCCAGCCGCCCCGTCAGAATCGGCTGCCCCGTCCATGCCCGCAGCCGCGCCGGCAGCGCCGCCCGCGCCGGTCGAGGACCCCTCGGCCTTCGTCCGGGCGTTTTGCGAAGGCGCGGGTCTGGCTCCCGACCTGGCGCGCCATATCGCGGCCGAGGATCTGGCCCGCGCGCTGGGACAGGCGATGCGCGCCGTGACCGACCAGGTCATGGCCGGGCTGCAGGACCGGGCGGCGGCGCGGCATTTCACCCGCTCGGCCGAACGGACCATGCGCGGCGCCGCCGACAACAATCCGCTGAAGTTTCTGCCCGACGCCGCCGAGGCGCTGGATGCGCTGTTCCTGCGGCCGCGCGCCGGCTTCATGACCGGGGCCGCAGGCTATGCCGGGGCGCTTGGCGATCTGCGCCGCCACCAGACCGCGCTGTTCGCCGCCCTGCAACCCGCGCTTCTGGGGCTGGTGGACGAGCTGGCCCCGGAAAAGATCGAGGGCAGCACCAAGTCGGGCGGGCTGATGGGCAACCGCAAGGCCAAGGCCTGGGAGGAATATGTCGCGCGCTGGGACGCCCGCACCGCCAGCGAGAACGGCATCCTGGACGAGTTCCTGCGCCTGTTCGCGGCCGCCTATCGCAAGGCGCATGACGCCGAGGGACCGTTGCCCTAGGCTGGCCGCGTTCGCATGAGAGGTTTCGATTTGGCTGATTTCAACATCCTCGACCCGGTTTCGCCCGAGGCGCCCTGCGGCCCCGATCTGGAACGGCAGGACGACGAGGCTTTCCTCGACTATTATTTCGAGGCCGAGTCCCGCCTGCCCGAGCGCTACTTCACCCCCGGCCTGGCCGCCGACGGGCGCGAGGACCGGCTGTTCGATCCGCGCTCGGTCGATCTGGCGGCCGAGACCGCGGCCATCGCCGCGCTGCTGGGCCGCTCGCGCGACCTGCGGCTGATGAGCCTGCTGGGACGGTTCCAGATCCTGGCCGGGCGACTCGAGGAATTCACCTCGACGGTCGAGGACATCGCCGCCGCCATGGCGCAATGGCCGGCCGAACTGCATCCGCGCAGGTCGGAAAGGCGAGCGGCAATCGAATCGCTCAACGGCCAGGCGAGCGTCGTGATGCCGCTTCTGCACCTGCCAGTCGTGCCGCATTCGGATGTGACGTTGCGTCGCTACATGGTGGTCACCGGCAAGGCCGCGCCGCGCGCGTCCGAGGCGGATCTGCAGGGTTCGGATTTCCTCGGCACGCTGCGCTCGGACGCCAATCTGCGGGCCGTGACCGCGACGCATGAGCGGCTGCTGCGGCTTTCGGATGCGCTGCATCGCATCCTCTCGCTGGCCGGCGCCGATCCCGAGATGCCCTTCCATCCCGATCTGGGCGCGCTGCGTGCGGCCTTGGCCGAGATGCAGGCGATGATCGCCGCCGCCCGGCCCGAGCTGCGCCCCTGGGAGGCCGGCGCCCAGCCCGGGCCGCAGGCGGCGGCGCCGGCGGACCAACCGCTGGCCGTCGGCGCTGCGGCGGCGCCNNNCGCCGCTGCAGCCGGTGACGCCGGCCTCGGAACGGCCGGTGCTCGACAGGGTCACCGCCGGCGCGGCGCTGGAGGCAGCCTGTAACTGGCTGGCGCAGAATGAACCTTCCTCGCCGGCGCTGTTGCTGGTCGCCCAGGCCCGGCTGCTGGTCGGCAAGCCGCTGGTCGAGGCGCTGGAGATGCTGATGCCGCGCGAGGCGGGATCGGCCCTTCTGACCGTCGGGCAGGGCACGCCCTTCGCCCTGTCCATGGAGCGGCTGAAATCCCTGACCCAGGCCGGGCTGGAGGGCCAGCGCATCGGCGGAAACGCGCCCGGCGAGGTGCCGCCGATCACCCGCCGCTCGGAACTTGTCGCAACCCTGTTGGGGATCGAGGGCTACTTTGCGACCAACGAACCGGCCAGTCCGGTGCCGTTGCTTCTGGCAAAGGCTCGTGACATGCTGCACAAGCGTTTCGACGCCATCGTCGCGGAATTGCTTACTCCGACTGCGCCGACCGGCGGGTCCTGAGGGCAGTTTTGCGGAATTGACTCGGTGGGTATTTTACAGTTTGCCTTTGCGTAATGGAGGATTGATCTGATGGCTTCGGACAAGGCGACCGATTTTATCAAGCGCAACCGCCCGCCTCGGGTGAACATTTCTTACGAGGATCCCTACGACTCGGAAAAGATGGTCGAGCTGCCCTTCGTCATGGGGGTGATGTCCGATCTTTCCGGCAATGCCTCCGAGGTCGAGAAGCCCGACATGGACGAGCGGGACTTCGTCGACGTGACCGCGGCATCGCTTGACGACTATATGAAGAGCATCGCGCCCGGCGCCAGCTTCAACGTCGAGAACAAGCTGGGCGGCGAGGGCCGGCTGGGCGTTTCGCTGACCTTCGAGAGCATGGACGATTTCAATCCGGCGGCGGTCGCCAGCCAGATCCCGGCGCTGAAGAAGCTCCTGGAGGCACGCCAGCACCTGGCCAACCTGCAGCGCTACATGAACTCGAAGCCCAAGGCGCAGGAGCAGATCCGCAAGCTGCTGAACGACCCCGAGCTGATGGCCGCGCTGGCCGAACGCGAAAAGACGAAATCCGCCGAGGAAGAGGATAGCTGATGGCGCAGGAAACGCAGGCTCAGGTTGCCGGTGCGGGCGCCCTTGCCGGGCTCGACGAATTTTCGGACATCCTGAAGCAGACCATCAAGCCGCGCACCGATGTCGCCGCCAAGGAGGTCGACAACGCCGTCGTCGCACTGGTGCGCGAGGCGCTGGACGACGAGACCCTGATCGCCGAGGACGTGATCGACACCATCGACGCGATGCTGTCGAAGCTGGACCAGAAGCTGACCGAGCAGCTGAACGAGGTCATCCACCACGAGGAATTCCAGAAGCTGGAATCCAGCTGGCGCGGCCTCGCCTACACGATCAACCATTCCGAGACCGACGCCTCGCTGCGCGTGAAGGTGATGAACGTCTCGAAGAAGGAACTGCAGCAGATGTTCCGGCGCTATCCCGGCGCCAAATGGGACAAGTCGCCGCTGAACATGCGCGTCTATGAGGCCGAGTTCGGCACCCTGGGCGGTAAGCCCTTCGGCGCGTTGGTCGGCGACTATTACTTCGACCACGGCACCGCCGATGTGGCGCTGCTGCGCGACATGTCCAAGATCGCCGCCGCCGCGCATGCGCCCTTCATCTCGGCCGCCGCGCCCGAGCTTCTGGGCATGGACAGCTGGACCGAACTGGGCACGCCGCCGGACCTGTCGGAAATCTTCGACACGCCGGATTACGCCGCCTGGAATGGGCTGCGCGACAGCGAGAACTCGCGCTATGTCGCGCTGACCATGCCGCGCGTCCTGGCGCGCGAGCCCTATGGCCAGAACTCGAATTCGGTGGTCGAGGAGTTCAACTTCGAGGAAGAGACCGACGGTCATGCCGGGCAGAAATATGCCTGGATGAACGCCGCCCATGCCATGGCGGTGAACATCAACCGCGCCCACAAGGAACATGGCTGGACGGTGCAGATCCGCGGCGTGCAGTCGGGCGGCGAGGTGCTGAACCTGCCCACCCACAATTTCGACACCGGCGACGGGTCCAAGGACCTGAAATGCCCGACCGAGGTGTCGATCACCGACCGGCGCGAGGCCGAACTGTCCAAGGCCGGGCTGATCGGCCTGATCCATCGCAAGCATACCGACAAGGCCGCCTTCATCGGCGCGCAGACGCTGTATCGGCCCAAGAAATACGTGGACGACCAGGCGACGGCTTCGGACAACATGTCCTCGCGCCTGCCCTATATTTTCGCGGTGTCACGTTTCAGTCACTATCTGAAATGTATGGTCCGCGACAAGATCGGTCAGAGCCCGGACCGGCTGCAGCTGCAGACGCAGTTGCAGACCTGGATCAACAAATACGTTTCGGGCAACCCGGAGAGCGCGACCGAGCGCGAGAAGGCCAAGAAACCCCTGGCCGGAGCGAAGGTGGAAGTTGTGGAGGACGAGGAGAATCCCGGTTACTACATGGGGAAATTCTATCTGAAACCGCATTTCCAGCTGGAAGGGATGGATGTCGGCATGTCGCTGGTCTCCAAACTTCCAAAAAGCAAGTAACCCATTGAGATTATTATTGTAGCCAAGGAGTGATCGAATGGCTGTCGATATCTTTCTGAAACTTTCGAACAACATCAAGGGCGAGTCGCAGGACGACACCCACCGCAACGAGATCGACGTGCTGGCCTGGAACTGGGGCCTGACCCAGTCGGGCACCACCCATGTCGGTTCGGGCGGCGGCGGCGGCAAGGTCAACGTGCAGGATATTACCCTGACCAAATATGTCGATCTGGCCACCAACGACCTGATCAAGCGCTGCACCAACGGCGAACACATCGAGTCGGGCGAGCTGATCGTGCGCAAGTCGGGCGGTGCCACCCCGGTCGAATATTTCAGGATCAAGATGAGCAACATCATGATCACCAGCTACTCGACCGGCGGTGCCAAGGACGGGCTGGACCGCATCCAGGAAACCCTGACCCTGAACTTCCGCAAGTTCGAGGTGGCCTACACGCTGCAGGAAGACACCGGTGCCGCCGGCGCCGAGACCCTGGCCGGTTGGGACATCGCCGAGAACAAGGAGTGGAGCGCCTAAGCGTTCCGCCAATGGCAGACCGGGACAGGGTCGGCAGCGACGGCCGACCCTGTTCCTTTGCGCGCCGCCCGCACTGGTCGGTGGCGCCGGATCAACGGGCGGAACATGACAGCGCGTCGTCCTTCCTCTGACGGGGACCCGGGGCGCAGGGGCCTGCGCGAGATGTCCCTGATGCACATCTTTCGCGATTCCGCTGCCCGGCGCGACTCGCGCGACCAGGGGCGCCGCTATACCGAGGGCGAGCGCGATCTGACGCTGCTCAGCCAGAAGCGCCGCGAAGGCGCCAGCGAGGAATCGTTGCGCCGCAACCTGGTGCAGGACATCGCCAGCCTGATGAACACCATCCGGCTGGATGTCTGCGCGGACCTGTCCGACACGCCGCGGGTGCGCGATTCCGTCGTCAATCACGGGCTGCCCGACATGGACACGCTCTGGCGCGAGAACCGCACGCCCGGCGACCTGGCCCAGGCCATCCGCGAGGCGCTGATCCGCAACGAGCCGCGACTGCGCCCCGAGACGCTGGAGGTCCGGGTGGACGACCTGGCGCCCACCTCGGACCAGCGCGTCACCTTCGAGATCCTGGCCGAGATGATCTCGGACCCGACCGACATTTCCGTGCAGTTCTATGCCGAGGTGGACCCGGCCGCCGGCAAGATCGCCATGAAGCGCACGCAGGCCGAGCCATGAGGCCCCGACCATGAGAAAAGCCTTTCGCGACGCCTATGAGCGCGAACTGGACATGCTCTACGAGCGTTCGGCCGAATTCGCCGAGGAATTCCCCGGCCTGGCCGAGCGGCTGGGCGGGGTGCTGCGCGAGAACATCGACCCGACCATCGCCGGCCTCTTGGAAGGCACCGCCTTCCTGGCCGCCCGCGTGCAGTTGAAGCTGGACGAGGAGTTCCGCGCATTCACCACCGAACTGCTCGAGCAGATCTTTCCCGATGCGCTGGCGCCCAGCCCCAGCTGCATGATCGTCGAGGCTCCGCCGCTGACCCGCCAGAACGAGGGCGTGCAGGTCTTTCAACGCGGCGAATACCTGGATGCGCGCTTTCGCGACGCCGAAAAGCGCGTGGCCTGCCGCTTCAGCCTGACCGCGCCGCTGCATGTGCTGCCGCTGACCGTCTCGGGCCTGACCTATCACGACCAGACCACCACGCTGGGCGGGCTGGGGCAGGATCCCGATCCGGCGACCCGTGCCGGTCTGCAGATCGACCTGTCGCGCACCGATGGCGAGGCGATGGAGGTGAACGCGCAGGACAGCCTGACCTTTCACCTGACCGCCGACCATGTCCGCGCCATCGCCGCCTATGAACAGGTGCATTGCAACACCACCCGGGTCTCGCTGCGCTGGCTGCAGCCGAACGGCGATCCGGCCTTTCTGCGGCTGCGCCCCGACCAGGTCGAGCAGATCGGTTTCTCGCGCGAGGAGCTGCTTTTCGACAACGACCGCCGCCTGTTCGAGGGCTTCGCCATCCTGCGCGACTGGTTCGCCTTTCCGCGCAAATTCCTAGGCTTCCGCCTGACCGGCCTTCGCCCGGCGCTGTCGCGCATCCCGACGCCTGAGGTGCAGCTGATCCTGGAATTCGACCGCGCCAATGACGAGCTGGCGCGCCAGATCCAGCCGCGCGACATCCGGCTGAACTGCGCCCCGGCGATCAACCTGTTCGAGGAAAGCTCGAACCAGGTGCGGCTGGACGACCGGCGCCACGAATATGTGGTGACGCCGGATTCCAGCCCGATCACCCATTACGAGATCCAGCGCATCCTGCGCGTGCAGGCCAGCTATGGCACCGCCCATGATCGGGTCGAGGTGGCGCCGCTTTACGCGCTGCCGCAGCAGGGCGGCGCGCGGGCCGCCTATTACTACACCACCCGCCGCAAGCCGCGCCGGCTGACCGAGGCTGAACGCCGCGCCGGGCTGCGCAACGATTATCGCGGCACCGAGACCTTCATCGCCATCTACGAGCCGCCCGAGTCGGTGGTCGGCCGCCGGGCGCAGCGGCTGCATATCCGCGCGCTTTGTTCCAACCGCCACCTGCCGGCGGTGCTGCCGCTGGCGGGCTCGGACGATTTCGCCATGGTCTCGGACCAGGCGCTGGCGCTGACCTGCGTGAACGGCCCGACCCAACCGCGCGAGGCGATGACCGAGGTCGAGCGCGCCGGCCCGCACCGGATGCGGCAGGGCGATGTCTACTGGCGGCTGATCTCCTATCTGTCGCTGAACCATTTCGGGCTGGACGACCGTTTCGGCCGCGACGGCGCCGCCAGCCTGCGCGAGATCCTGGCGCTGTTCGCCGATGCCTCGGACCATGTGACCGAGGTGCAGGTCGCCGGGCTGACCGGCCTGGCGGTGCGGCCCGTCACCCGCTCGATCCGCCGGCCCGAAGGCATCTTCCCGGCCCGCGGGCTGGAACTGGTGCTGACCTTCGACGAGACCGCCTTCGAGGGCAGCGGCATCATCGGGCTGGGCGCGGTGCTGGACCGTTTCCTGGCGGAATATGCCAGCGTGAACAGCTTCACCCAGACGGTGATTGCCAGCCGCCAGCGCGGCGTCGTCAAGCGCTTCCCGCCGCGCACCGGGCTGGGACCGCTGATATGAGCCTGCCGCAGGGAACGGGCGAGCCGGGCTTCCTGGCGCTGCTGCGGCGGCTGGAACGCGAGGCGACCGGCCGGCCGCGCATCGGCCGCTCGACCCGGCGGGCGCAGGACATCGCCGATATCGGCCAGGATCCGCGGCTGGCCTTTCCCGCCGAGGATCTCAGCGGGACCGACGTCTCGGGGCCCCGCGCCCGCATCCGTGCGCAGTTCATGGGCTTCTTCGGCCCGCAGGGCGCCCTGCCGCTGAACACCACCGAGGAGGTGATGCGCTGGCAGGACGAGGGCGAGGAGGCCTTCGTCAGCTTCACCGACATCCTGTCGGCGCGCTTCTACCAGCTGTTCTTCCGGGCCTGGTCCGACGCCCATGCCGTCACCCAGC
This sequence comes from Paracoccus simplex, assembly GCF_042648325.1. NCBI lineage: Bacteria > Pseudomonadati > Pseudomonadota > Alphaproteobacteria > Rhodobacterales > Paracoccaceae > Paracoccus > Paracoccus simplex. Next base: position 131,326 of record NZ_JBHRXE010000001.1, read on the forward strand.
ACGACCGGCCGGAGGAGGACCGCTTCGCGGCCTATGTCGGCGCGGTGGCGGGCATCGGCTCGCCGGCCTTCCTGGACCATGACAGTTTCCCGGATATCGCGCGCCTGCCGCTGGTGCCGGTCTTTGGCGGCCGGGTGCGCAGCGCGGTGCGGCTGCGCCAGCTTCTGGCGTGCTATTTCGGCTGTCCGGTCGATGTGCAGGAACATGCACCCAGCTGGCTGGAATTCGAGGCGGACGACCTGCGCGGCCTGGGGCAAGGCGGCGCGCTGGGACGTGACACCTATCTGGGCACGCGGCTGCAGACCGTGAACGAAAAGGTCTGCATCCGCCTGAACCTGCCCGATCCGCAGACCTATCGCGGCTTCCTGCCTGGGCAGGACCGTCATGCGCAGTTGGCCGGGCTGGTCTTCTGGTATCTCGGCAAATGCATCGAGGTCGATCTGGCGCTGGCCTTGCCGCCCGACCGGATTCCCCCGGCGCGGCTTGGCGGCGATGCCGCGATCGGCTGGCTGGCCGCGATGCGTCCCGAAAGCATTCCGCGCGATGCGGATTACGTCGAAGTCGCCCGTTTCGCGCTTGGCCGCGATGCGGGCCAGCATTCCGCGAAAGGCCATTGATGACCGCGATCACCATCGAGAAATTCGCCGGCAAGATGAACCGGCTGGGCTACGAGGCCTTCCTTCAGGCGATGCGGCAGGCGCGCGGCGACGGCAACCGCAATGTGGAACTGGCGCATTGGCTGTTCCACGCCGTCTCGCATCAGGACGGCGACATCTCGGTGACGCTGCGCGAGCTGGGACTGGATCGGGGCCGGGTGCTGAAGGATCTGGGCCGGGCCATGGATGCGCTGCAAAAGAACGTGACCGAAACCCCCGGCATTTCCGAACGGCTGGCGGATGCGCTGAACCACGCCTGGACCTATGCCACGCTGTTCTTCGGCGAGGCGCAGATCCGCACCGGCCACCTGCTGGTGGCGCTGCTGAACGACCACGCCCTGCGGCGCGAGATCGAGCAATATTCCGGCGTCTTCGCCGAGATGTCGGCCGAGCGCATCGGCGCCGAGGCGCGCAGCCTGTGGAAGGGCTCCGAGGAGGAGAACCTGCGCCCCATGGACGGCGCCGGCATCGGCGCGGCATCCGCCGGGCGCGAGGGGCAGGGCGCCGCGACCGCGCTGGGGCGGTTCTCGGTCGACATGACCGCGCAGGCGGCCGAGGGCAAGATGGACCCGGTGGTCGGCCGCGACGACGAGATCCGCCAGATCGTCGACGTGCTGATGCGCCGGCGCCAGAACAACCCGATCCTGACCGGCGAGGCCGGGGTCGGCAAGACCGCCGTGGTCGAGGGCTTCGCGCAGAAGCTGGCCTCGGGCGAGGTGCCGCCGGCCTTGCAGGGCATGCGGCTGCACATGCTGGACATCGGCGCGATGCAGGCCGGGGCCAGCATGAAGGGTGAGTTCGAGCAGCGGCTGCGTTCCGTGATCGACGAGGTGCAAAGCGCACCCGTCCCGATCATCCTGTTCATCGACGAGGCGCATACGCTGGTCGGCGCCGGCGGCGCGGCAGGCACCGGCGATGCCGCGAACCTGCTGAAGCCGGCGCTCGCGCGCGGCACGCTGCGCACCATCGGCGCGACGACCTGGGCCGAGTATCGCAATTACTTCGAAAAGGATCCGGCGCTGACCCGGCGTTTCCAGCCGATCTCGGTCGACGAGCCCTCGGTCGAGGTGGCCTGCGCGATGATGCGCGGCTTGCTGGGCCCGATGCAGGCGCATCACAAGGTCCGCATCTCGGACGCGGCGCTGGAGGCGGCGGTGAAGCTCTCGGCGCGCTACCTGCCGGCGCGGCAATTGCCCGACAAGGCGGTATCGCTTCTGGACACCGCCTGCGCACGGGTGGCGGTCAGCCAGTCCTCGGTTCCGGCCCGCATTGCCGACCTGCGCGCCGAAATCGCCGGGCTGGAAACCGAGATCGCCGCCCGCGAGGCCGAGCGCGACCTGGGCGAGGGCGACGCCGCCCGGCTGGACGACGCCCGCGCGCGCCTCGATGAGGCCCGCGCCAAGCTGGCCGATCTGGAAACCGCCTTTGAGGGTGAGAAATCGCTGGTCGAGCAGATCCTCGCCCTGCGCAAGGCGCTCGCCGCACGCGAGGGCGAGGATTTCGACGAGGAAACGATCCGCGCCGAACTGACCGGCGCCATGGACCAATTGGGCCAGATCCATGCCGACGCGCGGATGATCTGGCCGCATGTCGACGAGCAGGCGGTGGCGAGCGTCATCAGCGACTGGACAGGCATCCCGGCCGGCCGCATGGTCGCCGACGAATTGCAGGCGGTGCTGGGCCTGTCGGACCTGCTGCGCGCGCGGGTGATCGGCCAGGACCAGGGCCTGCAGATGATCGCGCGCCGGGTGGAAACCGCCCGCGCCGGTCTTGGCAACCCGGAAAAGCCCATCGGCGTCTTCATGCTTTGCGGCCCCTCGGGCGTCGGCAAGACCGAGACCGCGCTGGCGCTGGCCGAGGCGCTGTACGGCGGCGAGCAGAACGTCATCACTATCAACATGTCCGAGTTCCAGGAAGCGCATTCCGTCAGTTTGCTGAAGGGCGCGCCGCCGGGCTATGTCGGCTATGGCGAGGGCGGAAGGCTGACCGAGGCCGTGCGCCGCAAGCCCTATTCGGTGGTGCTGCTGGACGAGATGGAAAAGGCCCATCCCGACGTGCACGAGCTGTTCTTCCAGGTCTTCGACAAGGGAAGGATGGAGGACGGCAACGGCCGCCCGATCAACTTCCGCAACACGCTGATCCTGATGACCTCGAATGTCGGCACCGGCACCATCATGAACCTCGCCCCCGAGGGCACCATCACTGACGAGGAGGTTCTGGAGGCCGCGCTGAAGGAGGAATTGCTGGGCACCTTCCCGCCGGCGCTGCTGGGCCGGATCGTCACCATCCCCTATGTGCCGCTTTCGGCCGAGGTGCTGGCGGGGATCACCCGGCTGAAGCTCGGCTCGGTGGCGCGGCGGATGCGCGAAAGCCACGGCGCTGCACTGACCTGGGACGATGCCGTGGTCGGCCATATCGTCGCCGCCTGTCGCGACCCGGACAGCGGCGGCCGGATGATCGACAACATCATCACCAACTCGATCCTGCCCGACCTGTCGCGGCAAGTGCTGTCGCGCATGGTCTCGGCTCGGGCGATGTCGGATGTCGCCATCCGCGTCGAGGGCGACGGCTTCGCCTATGGTTTCGCCTGACGGACATAGACGCTGCCGACGCCGATCAGCGCCTCGGGGCCGATCTCGCGCGCGAACTGGTCCAGGAAATCCTTGGCCGGCTCGCCCGCGGCGCGGCTGACCGTCTCGGGCCGCGAGGGCGTGGCGACGGCCAGCAGCAGTTGATGGGTGTCGCGGCCTGCGCCGTCTCGGGCCACCGGCACGTCGAAGCGGATGCGCCCGCCGGCATTGACCAGAAAGCGGCGCAGGTCGTGCGTCACGCCGTTGTCGTCGATCATCAGCAGCGTGACATAACGCCCCGCTCCGCCGGATATGGTGCCGCGCAGGCTCTCGCCGCTGGCCACGTCCTGGGATTGCAGTCGGACCGCCAGCGGGAACACCGGATAGCGCGCATCGCGCCGCGCGAAGGCCAGGCCGGGGCATTGCCGCGGGTCCAGCAGCACCGCCTGGCCCTCGACCTGGGTTTCCAGCCCCTGCGTCAGCGCGCGCAGCAATCCGGGGATCTGTGCGTCGTCCGAGGCGAGCAGGTTCAGCCGGATCCCCCCCTCGGCATCCAGCGCCGGCAGCGCCAGCAGGCAGGGCGCGGTCAACTGGCTGCGGATGCGGTCGAAAAGCTCGGTCAGGCGCGGATCGGTTTCCGCCGCGGCCGGGCCGCTTTCGCCGGCCGATGGCGGGGGCACGGGCGTCTCGGCCCGGTCGGCGGTCGGCAGCGCGGTGTTCGTCAGCACCGGCGAGGCGGAAGGCGCCACCGGCTCGGGCTCGGGCGCCGAAATCTCCTCGGCCCCGGCCGCCAGCTCGGGCGGCGCCGGGGCGCTGACCGGCTCCAGCACGTCGCTTTCCGGGGCCGTGGGGACGGGCAGGGCGGTGACGGTGATCTGCGCCGGTTCCGTCGGCCTGTCGGACCAGTGCCAGCTCGGCTGCCACAGCACCGCCCCGGCCGCGGCGGCATGCACCGCCAGCGACAGGCCCGCCGCCAGGGCCCAGCCGCGTGGCGCGGGTTGCTGGCCGATCACCGCCCGACATCCTTCATCGTCACCAGCCGGATCTCGTGCCCGGCCAGTTCCGGCCGCCGCAGGACCGAGACCAGCAGGCTGGACGGTGCGTTCCGGTCCATCAGCAGATGCACCGGCCCCTGCGCCTGGGCAAGCGCGGCGGGCAGCATCTCGGGCCGGACCGGTGCGCCGTCGAGCAGCCAGTCCTCGGGTCCGCGCAGTTCCAGCATCGGCGAGGGCAGGCTTTCGGGCGACAGGGTCGTGGTCGTGGCCAGGTCCAAAGGCGTCTCGACCGGCCGCTCTTGCCCGGCCAGCAGGAAATAGAAGATCAGCAGCAGCACGATGTTGACGATCGCCAGCGAGGGATCGACCTGCACCCGCCGGCCGTCGCGCGAAGGCAGGTTCATGCTCATGACCGGCCCCCCGGCGCCTCGGCGATCTGCACCGAGTCGATGCCATGCGCGGACAGCGTCTCGAGCACCGTCACCACGTCCTGCACCGGCACTTCGGGGCGCAGCACCAGCAGCACGTTGCGCGTGCCCTGCGCCGCCAGCGCATCCGCCAGCGCGGCCAGGCGCGGCAGGGCGAAATGCTGGCCCGAGGCGGTGATGCCGTCCGGGTTCAGCGTCCAGACCGCGGTGGCGCTGGCATCGGTCACCGTGGTCCCGGCCTCGGTCCCCGCGCCGTCGCCGCCGCCCTCGCCGTCGCGGATCGCGCCGCTGCGCAGCGGCAGCATGGAATAGGCGACCAGGCTGGCCGAGAGCATGAAGAAGATCAGCAGCTGGAACAGCACGTCGGCCAGCGCCGTCATCGCGAACACGCCGCGCTGGCGCGGTCGGCGCGGCAGGTCCAGCCCCGGCGGGCGGATCGGGGGCCGCACCACTTGCATGGCCTAGCGTCCGGCGGCGCGCGCGATCCGGCCATGGATCGCGGCCGAGACCGCCAGTTCGATCCCCTGCCGCTCGTCCTCGATCCGGCCCTCCAGCCAGGCCGAGACGAAATAGGCCACCAGCGCGATGGCAAGCCCGGCGGCGGTGGTGGTCAGCGCCGTCCAGATCCCGCCCGCCAGCAAGCGCGGGTCCGAGGTCTGCTGGCTCAGCGCCAGGTTGCCGAAGGCGTCGATCATGCCGATCACCGTGCCCAGAAGCCCCAGCATCGGCGCCATCTGCGCCACGGCCTCCAGAAGCCGCATCCGCGCGCCCATCTGCACCAGCTCGGCCAGCGCGACCTGGCGGGCCAGTTCCTCGCCATAGGCGGGTTCGCCGGGGCGGGCGCGCAGGCCGGACATGGTAGCGCCCAGCACCCGGGACAGCACGGTGCGCCCGGGCTGGGCCTTCCTCTGCGCCTCGTCGGGGCGGCCGTTCAGCCAGTCGTCCAGGATCGCCTCGGCCAGCTTGTGGCGGCCGACGCCCATGCGGCGGAACTGCATCAGCTTGAAGATCACCACGGTCAGGGTCAGCACCGACAGGCCCGCCAGGGCGGCGAAGACGATCCAGGTGACAAGCGGCAGGTCCAGGGGCATCACAATCCGAACCCGATCTCGCTGCGGTTGCGGGTCGCCAGCCCGCCCAGGCAGGCGGCGCGCTGGTCCGAGCCGTCCTGGGCCGTGCATTCGGCCACGTCGTTGACCACGATGCGCCCCAGCTGGTCGCAGGGCCGGCCGGGCAGGGCGAATTGCGCGACGCGGGTCTTGCCCGGCAAGAGCGCGCCGAAGTCCAGGACCGGCAGGCTTTGCACCGCGCCGGCCCTGTCGAAGATCGCGACCTGCCAGGCGGCGCGCCTGAGCGTCTGGGGCAGGCCGTTCGTCACCACCAGCGTCAGCTGGCAGGCACCGTCCGGCGTGGCGGCGGCGCCGTTCAGCTCCAGCGTGATCGCCTCGGGCGCCTGCGCGCGCAGCGGCGGCGCGGCCAGGCCGATCAGCAGCGCCAGCAGGGCAACCGCCGGCCCAACCGCAAGCCGATGCGGCAGGGCGGCGCCTGCCGGAAAGGTTGCACCCGCTGTCAGGATCGGTTTCATGCCTGTTGACACTCCCTTTGCCCCTGCGGGCTGTAACATGGCTGGAAGCGGTGCTCAATCGGCGCTTGATCAACCCTGCATTGAAATGGCTGGTTGCCGGGCTGTCCGGCCTGGCCTGGACAGGGCCGGCGCGGGCCGAGCTGCGGCTGTGCAACCAGTCCTTCGACGTGCTGAACGTGGCGCTGGCCGAGCCTTCGGGTCAGGATTTCGCCACCCGCGGCTGGTGGCGGGTGGCGCCGAACCAATGCGCGACCCTGCAGCGCGAGCCGCTGCAGTCACGCTATTATTATGTCTTTGCGACCGATGTTTTCGGTAATGAGGTTCTGGTAGGGTCGATCCCGATGTGCGTGGCGCCGCGGCGCTTCCAGATCGAGGGCCAGCAGGATTGCCTGTTGCGCGGCTACCTGAACGCGCGCTTCGCCGAGGTGGACACGCAGGACCGGCCCGACTGGACCGTCTTCGTGACGCCAAGGCCGAATTGAGGCGCGGATGGGACAAGAACGGGCATATCTGGCGGGAATCGCCGCCCTGGCGGTCTGGCTCGCCTGCGGTTCGCTCGCGCAGGCGCAGGGGCTGGTGATCACGCCCTTGCCCTCGGACCAGGTGATCCGCGCCTCCGAGGCGCCGGCCGTGCCGCCCCCGTCGCAGCTCGGCCCCGAGCCTGCCCAGCCTGCCGCGCCCGGACCGGATGCGCCTGCCCGGCCCGGCCTGCCCCGGCCCTCGATCATCGTCGGCGATCTGGCGGTTCTCGCGGCCTACGACCCGCGCGGCCCGCTGGGCCTGCCCTTCGCGGCGCGCGAGGCGATCCGGCAGCGCGACCCGGCGCTTTTCGACCGGCTGCTGGGGCGCGGCGCCTTCGATCCGGCCGCCGACCGGCTGGCCGAGGCGATCCAGACCGAATTGCAGCGCATGGACTGCTATGGCGGCAGCATCGACGGCGATTGGGGCTCGGGCTCGGCGCGGGCGGTCGAGCGCTGGTCGCAGGCCGCCAAGGCCGAGGCCGGCAGCACCCCCGAGATCCCGCTGTTCCGCAGCATCGTCCGCAGCACCAGTTTGCGTTGCGCCGCCGTCGCCGCGCCCGTGGCGGCGCAGCCGGCGACGGCCTCGCGCGCCAATGCCAGCCGTGCGGCCTCGTCGCGCGAAAGCCGCTCGGCCCCTGCCGCCCGAACCGCGCCGCAGCGCGCGCAACCCTCCCGCGCCGCGCCAAGCGCGCCGACCACCACCCGGCAGATCAACCCGTCGCTGATGGGTTCGGGCATGTTCCGCTAGGCCATGGCCGAGGTCGATCCCCGTTTCCGGCAGATGGGCAAGGGTGCGCGCCGCCGCCGTCGCCGCGTTTCGGCCCTGCGGGGCGGGGCGGCGGCGCTGGTTTTGACCGGGCTGGGGGCTTGGCTTGGGCCGATGCTGGCGCCGCGCCTGTCGGCCCTGCTGACACCCGGTGCGGACCCGGCCATGGTGCAGGTGGAATCGCAGTTCGACATCGCGCCGGTGGTGCGCGGCGACACCTTCACCGACGTTCCCGGCGACCCGATCATCATCCCGCCCCCGGAAGCGGGCGAGGGCGAGGGCGCGCGGCAACTGCCGGCGCCGGCGGCATTGGCCGTCTCGGGGCGGGTGCCGGGGCGGGCGGCGCAGCTTGCGCTTCTGGACAGCGCGCTGGTGCCGCGGGACCGGCAACTGGTCGCCGCTTTGCCTTCGACGCGCGAGGAATTTGCGCTGTTTCAGGCCGAACGCGGCCGCGAGCGGCTGATGAATGCCAGCCTGGCCCTGCCGGGCTCTGGCGCGGCGGCGCCCGATCCTGCCTCGGGCATCGTCTTCCTGCGCGCCGCCGCCAACCGCACGCCGCTGTGGCGCGAGACGATCCTCGAGACCGCGCGCGACACCACGGTCCAGGCGCTGCTGACCGAGAACGGCTTCGACGCCGACAGCGCGTCGCGTCTGGCCGAGCGGCTGCAAAGCCAGCTTTCCCTGCCGGGCGAATTGCCGCGGGGCGCCGTGCTGGCGCTGCGTTGGCGGCCCCGCGACGGCGGCCGCGAGGTGGTCCAGCTGTCGCTTTACGGTCCCCAGGGCTATCTGGGCTCGCTGGCGCTGTCGGCGGCCGGCCAGCTGGCGGCGGCGGCGGATGCCTGGGCCGACCAGCCGCTGCTGCAGGACGCCATGGCCCGAGCCGGCACCCCGGCGCCGCAGGGCCAGCAGCGGCTGCTGGACGTGATCTATTCGGCGGCGCTGCGCGGCGACGTGCCGCCCGAGGTCATCGGCGAGGCGCTGGCGCTGATGTCGCAGGTCTTCGATCTGGACGGCTATGCCGATCCCGAGGACCGGCTGACGCTGATCTATGCCGACGGCGCCGCCGACCGGCCGGGCGCGGTGCTGTTCGTGGGCATCAGCGGCCCATCGGGCGACAAGCCCTGCTATGTGGTGCCTGCCGATGAGGGATTCGAGTGCTACGCGCCGGGCGCGCGCGTCCGGCGGCCGGATGCTTCGGACGGGCTGTTGCAGCCGGTGGGCGGCGTGCTGTCGCAGCGTTTCGTCCCGCCTTCGGCCGATGGAGAGGCCGAGACGGGCCGCGGGCAGGTCGTCTGGACCGCGCCGCAGGGCAGTCCCGTGATGGCCGCCGCCGCCGGCCGCATCACCGCGCTGGACGGCGATTCGGTCGAGATCAGCCATGCGGACGGGCTGCTTAGCCGCTATCTGGGCCTTGCCGCCGTCACCCCGGATCTTGCCCGGGGGGCCGAGATCGCCCGCGGCGCGGTGCTGGGCCGGGCCGGCCTGCCGCCCGGCCGGTCCGAGCCGGGTCTGGCCTTCCAGCTTGTGCAGAACGGCCGGCCGGTCGATCCCCTGCCCCTGCTGGGCGGCGGCGGCGAGGTGCTGGCCTCGGATTCCATCGAAGCGCTGATCGGGCATATCATCCGGGTGGAAAGCGGCGGCGACGCCACGGCGAAGAACCCGCGCTCGACCGCGACCGGCCTTGGACAGTTCATCGAGGGCACCTGGCTGCGGATGATGCGCAGCTATCGCCCGGACCTGGTCGCGACGCTGGGCGCGCGCGAGCTGCTGGACCTGCGGCTCGACCCGGCGCTGTCGCGGCAGATGGTCCGCCACCTGGCGCAGGAGAACGAGGCCTATCTGCGCGCGCGCGGCCACGGCATCTCGGCCGGGCGGCTGTATCTGGCGCATTTCCTGGGCCCTGCCGGGGCCGACCTGGCGCTGCGCGCCGACCCGGCGCAATCGGTGGAAAGCGTGATGGGGCCGGCGGTGGTCGGCGCGAACCCCTTCCTGCGGCGCTGGTCCATCGCCGACCTGCGCAACTGGGCCGAGCGCCGCATGAGCGGACCGGCAGGCGCGGCGGCGCCGGTCGAGACCATGCCCGCGCAGCCGCTGACCGCCGAGTTGCGGTCCTTCGTCGCCGAAATGGACCGCCTGCGGCGCAAAGGACAGGGTTGAGCGCGAAAATCGGCCTTTGCGGCCAATGGGGCTTGTGCTGGCGGGGCAGGCCAAAGTAACCCTTTTAACCATATTCGCGTGCGCCCTGCCTCCTTGCAAAAAGTAGACATTGCCAATGCTGCCAATTTTTATCACGCCGATGCGGCGCTTTGCCCGCTCTCATCTGTTTCTGACCACCGCGCTGATCTCGCTGGTCGGCTTGCCGCTTTGCCCCGGCGCGGCGCGGGCCGAGATGTATCTCGACAACGTCGATCCCGGCGATGGCGAGATCGAGGTCGCGGATGGCACCTGGAGGTGGTGGAGCGACATCTGGACCGACGAGAACGGCGAGAATGCGACCGAGCTGCCATCGACCGAGATCGGCGTGCTGCGCGGGCAAGCGGACGATGACATCAACCTGAGGATCGGCGGCACGGTGGAGGCCGGCGGGCTGACCGTTGAACGGGGTAACTTCACGCTGTCCGGCGATCGGTTGCGGGCGGGGGGCGGCACTTTGGCCCTCTCAGTTGCTGAAGGGACTGCGCTTGCGATTTCGTCGCGTATCGACAGCGACACGATCACCATGAACGGCGAGGGAAGGCTTTATCTTGGCGGTGACACGACCGGCGACATCACCAGCGATGCCGACCTGGTCTTGGCCGGTAATCACGACGGCGATGTCGTCAGCAACGATTACCTGTCGATCAGAGGAACGATTGATGGAACCGTCCGTAACAATTTTCAGCTGAACCTGCGCGGCAGGGTCGGCGGCTTGCTCGAGAACAATGATCTCATGTTTGTTGTTCTGGACAGTCGGGTAGGGGATCTGACGAACAATGGAACCGGACGCCTGCATGTCCTGGAGGACCGCACGCTGTCGGTTGACAATACTGTCCAGAACAGCGGCAGGCTGAACCTCAGCGGCGTGCTGGATGGGGATGTGGATACGGCGGTTGACGGGCGTGTCGATCTGTTCGGCGGCCGGCTGCAGGGCAACCTGGCCAATGCCGGGACGCTGGAGGGCGAGGGCACCATCACCGGGCATGTCACCAACAGCGGCACGGTCACGGCGGGCAGCAACATGGTTGTCGGCGGGATGACCAATGACGGCACGGTGGTGATCGGGGCGGGGAACCGGCTGGAGGCTACCGGCTCGGCGCTGCAGAATAACGCCCAGTTGACCGTGAACGGCAACCTGGCGGGCGGGCTTGACAACACCGCGACCGGCACCATGACCATGGGCGAGAACGCCATCATCGGCGGCGGCATCGACAATGCCGGCACCATGCAGATTGCCGGGCAGATCCTCGGCCGGCTGTCGAATGCCAGCAGCGTCACCACCGCGGGCGACGTCAGTGTCGGCCGGCTGATCACCCATACCGCCGGCACCACCACCATCGGCGCCGGGCATGAGCTGACTGCCGGCGAGCGCGTCGAGAACCGCGGCCGGACCAATATCGACGGCACGCTGACCGGCGACCTGCTGAACGCCGACGGCACCACGGCGCTGCGGGGCGGCACGGTCGACGGCGATGTGCAGAACGACGCCACCATGACCGGGCACGGCCGCGTCACCGGCACGCTGGACAACAACGACAGCCTGACCACCACCGGCAACCTGCGCGTCGGCCGGCTGGACAACGACGGCACCACCACGGTCGGCGCCGGCCATGTGCTGACCGCGGACCAGCGCATCTCGAACGACGGCACGCTGAATGTCGGAGGCGCGGTGACGGTGACCGGCAGCGACGGCATCCAGAACAACAGCGGCGCCACCCTGGCGCTGGACGGGGCCGAGATCACCGGCAACGTCACCAACCACGGCACGATGCTGGTCAATTCCTCGTCGCAGGTGACCGGAGACCTGACCAACCGCTCGGACCTGACGCTGGACGGCACCGCCGGCGACGTGACGCTGACCGTGGACGGCACCTTCACCAATTCCGGCGTGGTGGACGGCACCAATACCAGCGGCACGCCTTCGGCCATGACCATCGTTGCCGATCTGGTCGCGATCGAGGCCGGCGCGGTGGTGAACAACGTGAACGTCATCGGCGACGTGCTGAACCGCAGCACCCTGACCTATGACCAGGACGCCTTTCTGGACGGCAACCTGACCAATGACAGCATGGGCGAGGTCACGGTCTCGGCCGGGCTGGATGTGCGCGGCAACGATATCGGCAACCGCGGCAGCTTCCTGATCGGCACCGATGCCGATTCCTCGGGCGCCATGACCAATGTCGATGCGCTGACCAACGAGGGCAGCTTCACCATCGCCAGCGGCGCTTCGGCCTCGGCCCAGAGCGTGCTGAACGAGGGCGACGGCGAGCTGATCGTCGCAGGCACCCTGACCTCGGCCGCCGCGGTCGAGAACCAGGCCGACATGAACGTCTCTGGCACCCTTGATGCCGATCTGGACAATGCCGGCACCACCGTGCTGGCGGGCGGCACGCTGGATGGCGCGGTGACCAACAGCGGGCAGCTGCAGGGCAACGGCACCATCTCGGACTCGGTGACGAACAGCGGCACCATGGCGATGAGCGGGCAGGTGTCCGGCCAGATCATCAACATCGGCACCATCAACCAGAACGGCACGCTGAGTGTCGTCGGGCTGATCAATGACGAGCTGGTCAACATCGCCTCCGGCGGCGTGCTGCGCTCGGCCACGACGGTGCAGAACAGCGACCGGCTGTTGCTGGCGGGCCAGCTTGACGCCGCGCTGAGCAACCATGCCGGCGGTCGGGTCACGCTCAGCGGCGGCAACGTGACCGGCGCGGTCAGCAATTCCAGCGAGATGACCGGCAGCGGCACCATCACCGGCGTGCTGACCAACAGCGGCACCGCCACCATCGGCGGCCGGCTGGTCGCGGGCGTGACCAATAGCGGCCGGCTGGAATCCGAAGGCACGCTGCATACCGCCTCGCTGGTGAATACCGGCACGGTGGAGGTCGCGGCGGGCAGCACGCTGCAATCCGATACGGCGGTGCAGAACGGCAACCAGCTTGAGGTGGCGGGCCGGCTGGCCGCCGATCTGGTGAACACCGGCACCACCGCGCTGAGCGGCGGCACCATCGCCGGCGCCGTCACCAATAACGGCCGCCTGACCGGCAGCGGCACCATAGACGGCACGCTGGCGAACAACGCCGCCGCCTATCTCGGCGGTCGGGTGACCGGGACGGTGACGAATGACGGCACGCTGACCAGCAACGGCACGCTCAGCGTCGCCGGGCTGGCCAACAACGAACAGCTGAACGTGGCGCGGGGCAGCACCCTGCTTTCCGACAGCGCCATCGTCAACAACGGCAGCGTGAACCTGGCCGGCCGGGTGCAGGGCGATCTGCGCAACCTCGCCGACACCACGCTGGCCGGCGGCACCCTGGTTGGCCGGCTGGCCAACAGCGGCACGCTGACCGGCAGCGGCACCATCGACGGCACGCTGGCGAACAGCGGCCGGGCGACCATCGCCGGGCAGGTCGAGCGGCTGGAGAACACCGGCACGCTGGGCCTGTCGGGCGACCTTGCGGTCGGGACGCTGATCAATGACGAGGTCGTCGCCATTGCGGCGGGCCGGACGCTGACCACCGGCAACGCGCTGCTGAACCGCGACCGGCTGACCGTGGCCGGGACGCTGGACGGCTCGCTGGACAACCGCGCCACCACCACGCTTGCCGGCACCATCGACGGCAACGTGGCCAACAGCGGCACGCTGTCGGGCGCCGGCCAGATCGCCGGGCTGCTGCACAACCGCGGCACCCTGACCGCGAGCGGTGCGCTGACCATCGGCCAGCTGGTCAATGACGAGATCGTCTCGATCGGCGCCGGCAGCCTGCTGCGCTCGGCCGCGACGGTGCAGAACAACGACCGGCTGGGCCTTGCGGGCACGCTGGATGCCGACCTGCTGAACCGCGCCGGCGGCACGGCCACGCTGGCCGGGGGCACCCTGCGCGGCGACGTGGGCAACCTGGGGACGCTGACCGGGCAGGGCACCATCGAGGGCGTCCTGCAAAACGCCGGCACCGCCCGGATCGGCGGCCGGGTCGGCACGGTCGAGAACCTGGCGGAGGGCACCCTGCGCGTCGGCGGCGAACTGGCGACCGAGGGCTTCGTCAATGCCGGCACCGCGATCATCGCCGAGCCGAACCGGCTGACCATGGCCGATCCCGACGCGGCGGCCGAGGCGGCCCCGGTCGCCGCGCAGAACCTGGCGGGGGGCGACCTGACGGTCGACGGCACGCTGGCGGGTTCGCTGGCCAATGCCGGCCGGCTTGGCGGTGGCGGCACGATCACCGGATCGGTGCTGAACCGCGGCACGGCCGAATGGGACGGCCACATCGGCGGCACGGTCAGCAATGAATCGCTGCTGCGGCTGGGCGGCAGCGTCGCCGGCGGGGTGGTCAACCGATCCGGCGCGCTGACCACGCGCGGCACCCCGACCATCCTGGGCGGGCTGCGCAACGAATCCGGGGCCCAGATCGAGGTCGCCTCGGGCTCGACCCTGGTGACCCGGACCGAGACCGGGGCCGGCACCGCCAGCCTGAACGCAGCCGGCGCCGGCTTCGCGCTGCTCGGCACGCTGCGGGGCGATCTGCTGAACGAGGGCACGCTGAACCAGACCGGCACGCTGGACGGGTCTTTGCAGACCTCGGGAAGCGCGACGCTGGGCGGTCGGATCACCGGCGATCTGATCTATGACGGCGGGTCGCTGACCACCCGGAACGGCCTGAGCATCGGCGGCGATTTCATGCTGAACGCCGATTACACGGTCGGCGCCGGCCGCCAGATCGCGGCGGCCCGCACCGTGGTGGGCTCGGACAGCACGCTGGGGTTGGCGGGCACGCTGAACGGCGCGCTGGTGAACCACGGCATGCTCGATGCCTCGGGCGCCCAGGGGCGCGTGACCGGCGCGGTGACCAACAACGGCACCATCGACCTCGAGGACGACAGCACCGGCGGCGTGCTGACCGTGGGCGGGCTGTCGGGCAACGGCACCTATGCGCTGGACGTGAACCTGCGCGACATGACCGCCGACCGGATCGTCGTGGACGGCGGCGCGGCGCGCGGCAGCTACTATCTCAGCTTCGATCTGGGCGACCGCGACACCATCCCGCAATCCGGCGAGCGGCTGACGCTGATCGACGTGGACGAATCCTTCGGCTCGCAGAACGATTTCGTCTTCCGCCATGACGAGCTGCCGGCCGGTTCCGAGCGCATCGTCTATTCGATCGAGCGCGAGGCCGGCCGAGGCAACCTGGACCTGGTCAGCCAGCTGAACCCGGCCATGGGCGCGATCTTCGGCAACGTGGCGCTGGTGCAGTCGCTGATCGGCTCGGTGGTGAACCGGCCGACCAGCCCCTTCGTCACCTCGCTGGCTTATGAAGACACGGAAAAACCCTGCGGCATCGGCAGCTGGGGACGCGCCATCGGAGGCCATGCCACGGCGAACGGCAATACCGACAATGGCATCAGCAAGGTCGAAAGCGAGGTCAAGGCCGATTACTACGGCATGCAGGTCGGCACCGACCTGGCCTGTTTCGACGACCGTTTCGGCGGCTGGAACATGGCCTTCGGCGTGCTGGGCGGCATCAACCGCGGCTCGACCAGCCAGCCGGTCTATGCGATCAACCCCAACAACTCGCAGGATCTGACGGCGATCCTGACCTCCTATACCTCGACCGATTTCGAACAGCGCTATGCCGGCATCTACGCCACCGCGACGCGCGAGCGGTTCCAGGCCGACCTGCAATACCGCTTCGAGCGCACGGACTTCACCATCGCCAACAACCCGCTGCCCGGCTACAAGGGCCTGGGCTTGGACGAGACCGACTTTTCCAGCGACGCGCAGACGCTCAGCGGCTCGATCAGCTATGCCATGCCGATCGGTGACAGCGGCTGGGCGGTCCTGCCGACCATGGGCTTCGCCTGGTCGAAGATGTCCACGGATTCCATCCCCTTCGAGGATGGCTATCGGCTGAGCTTCAAGGACAGCACCCGCAAGATCGGCTTTGCCGGCGCGACCGTGGCCAAGACCTTCGTGCAGGAGCAGCGGAACTCGGCGCTTTACGCCTTCGCCACCGGCACCTGGTACAAGGATTTCGCCGATCCCACGGTGTCGGTCTTTGCCTCGGATGATACGGATTTCGAGCCGCAGGTGCTGAAATCCGAGAATCTGGGCGCCTATGGCGAGGTCAGCCTTGGCGCGAACTGGGTCAAGGTGCTGGGACCGAAGGCCCGCGGCCGCCAGATCAGTGCCGGCGCACGGATCGACGCGCGCTTCGGCGACCGGCTGGACAGCGTCGGGGTCTCGGGCCAGTTCCGCTGGCAATTCTGACTGGCCTCGGACCGGGCCCGCAGCTAGGTTGGCACAACCGTTGCGGGTCCGGTCCGGGCCTCCGCCGGATCGAAGCGAACAAGAACGGGAGTCGGTGACGCATGTCCTGGTTCAGCAAAGTCGCCTGGAAAGAGGGTCTGTTCCTCCAGCCGCAGCATCTTCAGCAGGCCGACCGCTATCACGAGCATCTGGTCCAGGCCCGCACCCGGCTGATCACCCCCTATCCCTGGGGCGTGGGCGAACTGGTGCTGGACCGCGACCAGGCGCAGCAGGGCATGATCGCGCTGCGCGCCGTCGCCGGCATCATGCCCGACGGCACCCCTTTCGACGCGCCGGGCACCGGACCCTTGCCGGTGCCGGTCCGCGTGCCCGAGGACGCGGCCGGGCAATTCGTCTGGCTGACCCTGCCCGACTCGAGCCCCAACATGCGCGACGCCGCCCCCTATGAGGACGAGGGCGCGACGACCCGCTGGGGCATCGTGACCGAGACGGTCAGCGACAGCGCCTCGTCGGCGCGGATCGAGCAGGTGCTGGAGCTGGCCGTGCCGCGGCTGGAAATCGCGATCCGCAAGACCCCGCGCCCCGGCTACCAGAACATCCGCCTGGCCCGCGTGGCCGAGGTGCGCGACGGCGTGGTGACGCTGGACGAGACCTTCCCGCCGCCTTCGCTGGTCATCGGCGCGCATCCGCAGGTCATGGGCTACCTGACCCGCGTGATCGGCTGGATCGAGGCGCGGCTGGAAAGCCTGTCGCGTTATGCCACCGACCCCTCGGCCGGGGGCGGATTGCAGGCCAGCGATTACCTGATGCTGATGGTGCTGAACCGGCAGATCGGCGTCTTGCGCCACCTGTCCCGCACCCTGGCCGTGCATCCCGAGGCGCTGTATCGCGAACTGGTCTCGCTGGCGGGGGAACTGGCGAGCTTCGACAGCGCCAGCCGCCATGCGCCTGATTATCCGGCCTATGACCACGAAAACCCCAAGGAAAGTTTCGGCGAGATCGTGGCGGATATCCAGCGCCTGCTGTCGCGCGACGTGGGCCGGGCCATCCGGCTGCCCCTGCAGCAGGTGCGGCAGAACTCCTATCTGGCAGCCGTCGCCGACCGCAACCTGTTCCGCGAGGCCACCTTCATCATCGAGGTCGAAAGCGCCAAGCCGCTGTCGCAGGTGCAGATGCAGTTCCCCGAACTGTGCAAGGTCGGTCCCAACACCCGCATGTCGGAAATCGTCAACAACAACCTGCCCGGCATCGCGCTTCAGCACCTGCCGAACCCGCCGCGGCAGATCCGGGTGCTGTCCTCGAACGTCTATTTCCGGCTGGAGCGCAACTCGCCCCTGTGGCGCGAGTTCTCGACCGCGACCGCCATCGGGATGCATTTCGCCGGTGACTGGCCGAATCTGAAGCTGGAACTGTGGGCCGTGCCCGAGAGGTCGTGATGGCGGGCAAGGACGACGACGGCGACAAGACGGTCTTCGGCGGCCCGCTGCCGGGCCAGCGCCCGCAGGACTGGTCGCGCCCGGCGCCGGGGCCGGAGGACGGCCGCACCGCCATCGGCGGGCCGGGCGGCGGCTCGGGCTCGCCCTTCGGCCAGCCGGGCGGCTGGGGCAACCAGCCGGCCGAGGGCCAGACCTGGATCGGCGGTCCGTCGCGGCCGGCCGCGCCTCAGCCGCAGCCCGGCTATCAGGGCTATCCCGGCGGCTGGCAGCAGCCGGCGCAGGGCGGGCAAAGCCCCTTCGGCCCGGCCGATCCCTCGCAGATCGGGCGGGCGGCGGGGCCGGATCAGCGCGGCTTCTTTCCCGACATCGCCACGCAGCAAGCCCCGCAGAACCGCGTGGCGCCGCGCATCCCGCAGGCGCAGGCGATGCAGGTGCGCGACCTGGGCGCGGCCAGTTCCTCGAACCCGCTGATCGCCGCAGCGGCGCCGCTGCTGATCCTGCTCGGGCGGCTGCGCACCGGGCTGGTCGAATTGCAGGTCGCGCCGCTGATGGAGCATGTCACGCGTGAAATCGACCGCTTCGAGCGCAATGCCGTCGCCGCCGGCGTCAACCCGCACGAGGCGCTGGTGGCCAAATACGCGCTGTCCGGCACGGCCGACGACATCGTGCAGAACCTGCCCGGCGCCGATCGCGGCAACTGGCAGCAATATTCCATGGTCGCGCGCTTCTTCCACAAGCGCGATTCCGGCGTCGGCTTCTTCCAGGAGGCCGAGAAGGCGCTTTATGCCCCGGCGCAGAACTACAACCTGCTGGAACTGATGCTGGTCTGCCTGTCGCTGGGCTTCGAGGGCCAGTTCCGCACCATGCCGAACGGCGCGGCCGAGCTTATGCGCATCCGCAGCGCCATCTATGAAAGCCTGCGCCGGGTGCATCCGCGCCCGGACGAGGATATTTCCGTGATGTGGGCGCCGGTGGTGCAGGGCAAGGCCCGCCGCTTCGGCGCCATCCCGGTGCCGGCGGTGGCGGGCATCGCCGCCGTGGCGCTGGTCGCCGCATTCGCGACGCTGCTGACGCTGATCAACCGCGACGGTGCCGTCGCGGCCGAGGATCTGCGCGGCGTGGCGCTGGACGCGCCGGTGATCCAGATCGACCGCACCCCGGGCGAGGTCTATGTGGCCGAGATCCCGCAACTGCAACGCATCCGCGACGCCTTTGCGGCCGAGATCTCGGACGGCCGCGTCTCGGTCGAGGCCAAGGGCGACTATATCGCCGTCCGGGTCGGCAACCTGCAGCTGTTCGATTTGGGCTCGGTCACGGTGAAGCCGGGCTTCGCCGATCTGGCCGGACGCATCGCCGAGGTGCTGAACGGCGAGAGCGGCCCGATCCTGATCGAGGGCCATACCGACAACGTGCCCGTCTCGGGCCGGGGCCGGTTCAAGGACAATTACCAGATCTCGGCCGCCCGCGCCGAGGGCGTGGCCGAGGTGCTGAAACCCTTGCTGAGCGACCCCGCCCGCGTCACCACCGAGGGCCGGGGCGAGGACGATCCGGTCGGCGACAACGCCCAGCCCGAGGGCCAGGCCGCGAACCGCCGGGTCGAGATCATGCTGGCGCGCGAGGGCACCTATGACGCCCCCGCCCCGCAGGAGGCCGCGAATTGAGACTGCTAGGCATCTACGTCCCGACCCCGCGCTGGAGCAAGCATGGCTGGTGGCGCTGGACCGTCACCCTGCTGGGCATCGCGGCGCTGTGCGCGGCGGTCTGGATCGGCGGGCCGATGACCGGCTGGGCGCCCCTGGCCTCGGTGTTCTGGCGCGGGCTGGTCGTCGGGCTGATCCTGGCCACCACGCTGGCGGTGCTGCTGGTCCGCTGGCGCCGCCGCGTCCGCGCCGCCCGCGCCATCGAGCAGGCGCTGGTGCCTGCCGAGCCAGAGGGCGATGGTAAAGCGCTGGCCGAGAAGATGACGGAAGCGCTGGCCGTGCTGAAGAAATCCGGCGGCGCGGCCTCGCTCTATGATCTGCCCTGGTATGTCATCATCGGCCCGCCGGGCGCCGGCAAGACCACGGCGCTGGCGAATTCGGGCCTGGATTTCCCGCTGGCGCAGACCCAGGCGATCAGCGGCTTCGGCGGCACCCGGAACATGGATTTCTGGTTTGCCGAAGATGCGGTGCTGATCGACACCGCCGGCCGCTATACCACGCAGGACAGCGACAAGGTGGCCGACAAGGCCAGCTGGGACGCCTTCCTGGACCTGCTGAAGCGCACCCGGCCGAACCGGCCGATCAACGGCGTGATCCTGTCCTTTTCCGTCGAGGACATGATGCAGCAGGATGCGGCGACGCTGCAGGCCCATGCCGAGACGGTGCGCGCCCGGCTGGCGGAACTGCACGAGCAGCTCAAGATCGACTTCCCGGTCTATGTGATGCTCACCAAGGCCGACCTGATCGCCGGTTTCCGCGAATATTTCAGCAGCTTCAGCCTGAACCGCCGCAAGCTGGTCTGGGGCGTGACCTTCCAGACCGCCGACCGCAAGGCGATCACCCACGAAGCCGTGCCGGCCGAGTTCGACCGCCTGGTCTCGCGCCTGTCGGACGAGATCATCGACCGGCTGTCCGAGGAACCGGACGGCGTCGCCCGCATCGCCATCTTCGGCCTGCCGGGGCAGATGGCGCTGCTGCGCGACAGCGTGTCGACATTCCTGCGCCGGGTGTTCGAACCGACGCGTTACAAGACCAACGCCATCCTGCGCGGCTTCTATTTCACCTCGGGCACGCAAGAGGGCACGCCCATCGACCAGGTGCTGGGCGCGATCCAGGAGCCGGGCATGGGCATCGGCTCGGGCTTCATGTCGGGGCGTGGGAAAAGTTTCTTCATCCACGACCTTCTGCGCGGCGTGGTGTTCCCGGAACAGGGCTGGGTCTCGCATGACCGCAAGGCGGTGCGGCGGGCCTTCGTGCTGCGCTCGGTGGCGCTGGCGGCGATCGCGGTGGCGACGCTGGGGGCCGGCACCGCCATCGGCGTCAGCTACTGGAAGAACCGCGACCTGGTCCGCACCGCCGAGGCCGAGACCGCCAACTGGCGCCGCGCCGCCGCCGAGGAATTGCAGCGCGACGTGATCGACGATCCGGACCTGACGCCGGTGCTGCCGCTGCTGAACGACCTGGCCACCATGCCGGCCGGCTATGGCGACAGCGAGGAGCCCAGCCTGTGGGAAGGCTTCGGCCTGAGCCAGCGCGACCGGCTGAACAAGGTGGCGACGGATACTTATTCCAATGCGCTGGAACGGATGCTGCGCCCGCGGCTGATCCTGGACCTGGAACGGCGGATGCCGGAAATCATCGCCTCGGGCGAGATGACCGAGATCTATCGCGCGCTGAAGGTCTATCTGCTGCTCGGCAAGCAGGGCGAGACCACCGACGACCCGGCCATCGAGGCCTGGTTCGCGCAAAGCTGGCGACAGGACTATCCCGGGCGCACCGGGCTCGAGATGATCGACCGGCTTGCCGGCCACCTCAAGGCCATGCTGACGCTGGACGATCGCCGCGACTTGCTGGTGACGCTGGATCAGGCGACGGTGGATCGCGCCCGCGCCGCGATCGCGCAACTGCCGCTGGACGAACAGGCCTATGCCATCCTCAAGGACGGCGCCGTGGCGGCCGGGCTGCCGGACTGGAACCTGCTGGACGCGGCGGGCGGCGGCGCGGCCGGCCAGGTCTTTGCCACCCGCGACGGCAGCGACCTGGCCACGCTGACCATCCCCGGGCTTTACACCTATGAGGGTTTCTGGGGCTATTTCTACGACCAGCTTGCCGTGGTGGGCGAGGAATTGCGCCGCGACCAGTGGGTGCTGGGCGATTTCGCCAATTCGGACGAGATCGAGGGCCGGCTGGCGCGGCTGGACCGCGATCTGCTGGACCGCTACCGCGCCGAGTTCATCGCCGCCTGGAGCAAGGTGCTGGACAATCTGACGCTGACCTCGATGGTCGCCGACAAGCCGCAATATGCGGCGCTGGGGACGGCGGCCGGGGCGCAGAACTCTCCCATCCTGGAACTGGTCAAGGCGGTGGCCGACCAGACGCAGCTTTCCCGCGAATACGAACAGTTCGAGGGCGAGTTGCCGCCTGCGGGGGCCGAGGCCGGGACGGAGGGAGGCGGCGCGGCGGGCGGCATCGGCGACGCGCTGGCCTCGCGCATCCAGTCGCGCTCGACCGGGGTGCAGCGCATCCTGATGGATGCGGCGATGCGCAAGCAGGGCAAGGGCACCCGCCGCGCCGGCGCCGGGGCCGAGGAGGAGACCAACAGCGTCACCGCCCCCATCGAGGCGATCTCGAAAGCCTTCGAGAACTGGCAGCTTCTGGTCGCGGGCGAACCGGGCAAGCGGCCCATCGACACGCTTTTGGGCAACTTGGGCGCGATCTGGGAAAACCTGCGGCTGGCCGAGCACAATCCCGACCAATCCGCCGCCGCCCTGCCGACGCTGCTGAACTCGCTGACGCAATACAATTCGCAGTTGCCCGACCCGCTGGCGCGCATGGTGACCAAGGCCGAGGGCGATTTCCGCTCGGGCGCCTCGGACGCCTCGATCGAGGTGATGAACCGGGCGCTGACCGACCGCATCACCTTCATGTGCCGCGACAGCGTCGCCTCGGCCTATCCGTTCGGCAGCGGCTCGCGCAGCCTGTCCATCGACAATTTCGCCCGGTTCTTCGGTCCGGGCGGCGAGATGGACCGCTATTTCACCGAATACCTGGAACCCTATGTCGAGCGCAGCCCCGAGGGGCTGAAATGGCGCGAGGACAAGGAGATGACCCAGCGCCTGTCCACCGCCACCCTGCGGCAGTTCGAGCGGGCCGAGCGCATCCGCCGCGCCTTTTTCGCCGGCGGCGGCACCAGCCCTTCGGTCGAGATCACCGTGGCGCAGGTCGATGCGCATCCGACCGTGCAATCCGCGATCCTGGCCATCAACGACACGGTGATCGAGACGGCGACCGGCGCGCTGCCGCGCACCGTGGTCTGGCCGGGTGCCGGCAAGGCCACGGTGCTGCAACTGTCGCCGCCGCTGGCGCGCGATTCCGTGCTGCGCTTCGAGGGCAGTTCCTGGACCTTCATGCAATTGCTCGACGCCGCCCGCTACAAGGAGCAGCGCGGCGACACGCTGCGCGCCACCTTCATGCTGGGCGGGCGCAACATCACCTATGATTTCACCATCAACGCGGTGACGAACCCCTTCACCATGCCCGAGATCAGGGATTTCCAATGTCCGCAGAGCATCGACTGACGGCGGGTGCGGCCGGGCTCTACGGCAAGCACCCGGGATTTGGCGATTTCATCTCGGCCGGGCTGGCCGAGGGCTGGCAGGGTTTCGGCGACTGGGCGCAGGCGGTGCTGGGGCAATGGCGCGACGCGGCCGGGCCGGACTGGCAGGCGCAGTTCGACGCGGCGCCGGCGGTCTGTTTCTGGATCGGCCCGGCCCTGACCGGCGCCGGGCAGGCGCTGCGCGGGGTCTGGCTGGCCTCGCGCGACCGCAGCGGTCGGCGCTTTCCGCTGATCGTGGCGCAGGCCGGCGGCACGCCGCCGGTGCTGGATGCGGCGCAGGATTTCTATCGCGCCGCGCATCGCGCGCTTCTGGACATGCTTGGCGCCGAGGGCTTCGACCCGCGCGAGGCGGCGCGGGCGCTCGACCTGCCGCCGCCGGGTCATGCGGCGCCGGGCTGGCCCGGCTTCTGGGCCGCCAACCCGTCGCTGCCGCCCGAGGGGCTGCTGGCGCAACTGGCCGCCACCGATCACGCCCATGCCACCGCGTCGCGCAGCTATTGGTGGTTCCAGGCCGCCGAGACGGGGCCTTCCGGCCTGCTGTGCTGCCAGGGCTGGCCCAGCCCGCCCGAGATCGGCTGGCTGATCGCCGGCGGCGCCATCCGCGAGGTCGAGGCATGAACACGCCGCAGCCGGCCTTCACCTATGATTTCGCGGCGCTGACCGATCGCGGCCGCCAGCGCGCGCATAACGAGGACAGCATCGCCGCCCGGCCCGAATTCGGTCTCTGGGCGGTGGCGGACGGCATGGGCGGCCATGCGGCGGGCGAAGTGGCCAGCGGCATGATCGCCGAGGAACTGGCCTCGCTGGGCGTGCCGGTCAGCGCCCAGGACCAGCGGGCGCGGGTGATCGAGCGCATCGACCGCGCCCATCGCCGCATCCTGGACCATGCGCAGCGCAACGATGCCGGCGGTGCCGGCTCGACCGTAGCGGCGCTGCTGCTGCACGAGGCGGAACTGGCCTGCGTCTGGGCGGGCGACAGCCGCATCTACCTGCTGCGCGACGGCGCCCTGACCCGGCTGACCCGCGACCACAGCGAGGTGGCGATGCTGGTCGCCGCCGGCCGCATGACCGAGGAGGAAGCACGCAGCTCGGGCCGGCGCAACGTCATCACCCGGGCCATCGGCGTGGGTGCCGCCGCCGATCCCGAGACCGTCACCGGCATGGCCAAGGACCGCGACCGCTTCCTGGTCTGCTCGGACGGGCTGACCGAGCATCTGGACGATGCCGAGATCGCCGCCTTGCTGGGGCGCTCGGGTCCTGCCGCTTCCGTCGCCTCGGCGCTTCTCGAGGAGGTGCTGCGGCGCGGCGCGCGCGACAATGTCAGCGTGATCGTGGTCGATTGCCTGGCGCTGCCGGCCGTGGCCGAGGACGTGGAATAGCCATGGCCGAGGCCGAGGACGACAAGCCCGATGCCGCCCCGGACGCGGCCGACCGCACGGTCATGGCTGCCCCCGAGCCGTCCGCCGCCGATCCGACGGTCGTCGTCGCCCAGCCCGCGCAGGCGAGCAAGCCAGAGGTCCGGCTGGTCGAGGCAGGCACGCTGATCAACAACAATTATCGCATCCTCGGCCTGGTCAGCGCCGGCGGCATGGGCGAGGTCTATCGCGCCGAGAACGTCTTCACCGGCGACCCGGTGGCGGTCAAGGTCATCCTGCCGGGCCTGGCCAATGACGAGGCGGTGCTGGACATGTTCCGGCGCGAGGCTCGGGTGCTCGTGCAGTTGCGCGACGAATCGATCGTGCGCTATCACAATTTCGTCCTCGATCCCGGGCTGGGCCGCTATTGCCTGATCATGGAATTCGTCGAGGGCCGCCATCTCGGCGACCGGCTGAAGCAGGACGGTTCCCTGGCCGAGGCCGAGGTGCTGGCGCTGACGCGCCGCATCGGCACGGGATTGATGCGGGCGCATGACCGCGGCGTCACCCATCGGGATCTCTCGCCCGACAACGTGATCCTGCGCGACGACCGCATCGACGAGGCGGTGCTGATCGACTTCGGCATCGCCCGCTCC
Source organism: Paracoccus simplex (assembly GCF_042648325.1). Taxonomy (NCBI): domain Bacteria; kingdom Pseudomonadati; phylum Pseudomonadota; class Alphaproteobacteria; order Rhodobacterales; family Paracoccaceae; genus Paracoccus; species Paracoccus simplex. The sequence continues at coordinate 156,074 of NZ_JBHRXE010000001.1, forward strand.
ACCGAGCTGGGCGACGGGCTGGCCGGGCGCTTCGCCGGCAAGTTCAAGTATATCGCCCCCGAGCAGCTGGGCCATTGGGGTGGCGAGATCGGGCCGCGCACCGATGTCTACGGGCTGGCGCTGCTGGTCGCGGCGACGGCGCGCGGCAAACCGCTGGACATGGGCGATTCCGTGGTCTCGGCCTCGGCCGCGCGGCAGGGGATCCCGGACCTGACCGGCATCTCGCATCGGCTGTTCCCGCTGCTGCAGCACATGCTGGAGCCCGACCCGGCGCGGCGGCCGGCCGACATGGGCGCGGTGCTGCGGATGCTGGACGATCCGTCGTTGATCCCTTCGCGCTATCGCCTGCCGCTCTGGAGCCAGGGCGGAGACGAGCCGCCGGCGGCCGAGGGGCTGACCGGCAGCTTCGGCCAGGGCTCGGGCCTGGGCGGGCCGGCGCATTCCGCCAGCCCCTTCGGCGCCTCGCTGCCGCCGCCGCCGGTCGAGGCCCCCGAAGCGCCCCAGCCGGTGGTCCGCAGCCGCTGGCCGCTGGTTGCGGCCGCGGCGCTGCTGCTGGCGGCGGCGGGCGGGGTAAGCTGGCTCATGCTGCGCCCCGCCGGCGTTGCGCCGCCGCCCGAGCCGCCGCCCGCCGCCGATCTGGTGCCCCGCGACATCTCGACCCGCGAAGGGTTCCTGGCCGCTCAGCCCCTGCCGGCCTGCGTGCTGGCCGACCGGATCGCCGCCGGGCCGAATGCCGGCCAGATCCGCTTTCTCGGTCCGGCCGACCTGGATCCGGCGCCGGTGGTCGCGGCCTATGGCGGCCGGTTCGGCGTCAGCCCCTCGGTCCAACGCGGTCTGGTCAGCGATGCGCAATGCCCCACGCTGGCTTTCCTGCGCGAGATCGCCGGCCGCCCCGCCCCGCCCGTCATGCTGCAGGCGCAGGCCAGCGCTGCCGGGGACCGGCTGCAGATCCGCGGCTCGGTCGATGCGGGCGAGGGGCGCAATCTCTGGTTGCTGATCGTGCCACCCTCGGGCGAGATCTACGACCTGTCCTCGCAATTGGGCGATGCTGGTGGCGGCGGCCGTTCCTTCGGCTTCGCGCTGTCCCAGGGGCCGGCGGGGACGGGATCCTATCTTCTGATCGCGCTGGCCACCAATGCGCCGATCGCGGCGGTGGCCGCCGCGCCTTCGGGCGTCCCGGCCGAGGAGCTGCTGCCGCGGGTGCTGGAGGAGTTGCGCGCGGCGGGCGAGGCGCCCTCGATCGCGGTCCAGCCCATCGCGATGCCGTAAGGGAAGGCGGCGGATTTTGTCCACCCCCGTCCGGCCGCGCTTTGAATGCCCGGCGAATGGCGTTATGAATGGTGATGCATTGAGTGGAGGCATTTGTGAACGTCCCTTTCAAGCAGACAGGCCGTCTTGGTCGCCTGACCACGGCCCTGGGGCCTGATGAGCTGGCGCTTTTGCGGCTCGACGGCTCGGATCATCTGAACGAGCTTTTCGATTATCGCGTCGAGGCCTTGGCCATTCACAGCAAGGTCGATTTCGATGCGCTGATCGGCACCCACGCCACGGTCGAGATCGAGGGCCGGGCCGGGCCGCGCCAGTTCGACGGCATCGTGACCCAGGCCCGCTGGGCCGGGGTGGGCGAAAACGGCCATCGCTACGACCTGACCCTGCGGCCCTGGCTGTGGCTGGCAAGCCGGCGCCGCAACCAGCGGATCTTCCACAACAAGACCGTGGTGCAGATCCTGACCGAACTGTTCGCGGATTACGCCCCGCTGGGCGATCCGGCGCTGGAGTTCCAGTTGTCCGAGGATTACCCGGTGCTGGAATATACCGTGCAATATCGCGAATCCGACATGGACTTCGCCCGCCGGCAGATGGAGCGGCATGGCATCAGCTTCCATTTCCGCCATGCCTCGGGCAGCCATACCATGGTGCTGACCGACGACGTGCTGGCGCATGAGACCATCGGTTTGCGGCCCTACAAGTCCTATGACGGCCATCATCAGGCCGAGGGCGAGCATTTCTGGGACTGGTCGGCCGAGCGCAACCTGACCACCGGCGCGACGCGGCTGATCGACTACAATTTCAAGACCCCGACCGCCGCCATGGAGGTGGACCAGCTGGGCGATGCCGCCCATGCCTTCGGTCAGCTGGAAAGTTTCGAATATCCCGGCGATTTCCCGGATCAGACGACCGGCCGGCGCATCGCCCAGCGGCGCATGAAGCAGTTCCGCGGCGGCGACAGCCGGGTGCGCGCCATGGGCGATTGCCTGGCGCTCGGCTCGGGCAAGACCGTGACCCTGGGCGGCGACGAGGTGCCGGGCACGGGCGAACGGTTCCTGTGCCTGTCGGCCAGCCACCATTTCGTCTCCGAGGCCTATGGCTCGGGCGGGGCGGGTAGCGACGGCTATTCCTTTTCCGGCGCCTATGTGCTGATGCCGGACAAGGCGCCGATGGTGCCGCCGCGGCGCACGCCCATGCCGGTCATGCAAGGCCCGCAGACCGCCATGGTGGTCGGCGAGGGCGAGATCGACTGCGACGAGTTCGGCCGCATCCTGGTGCGGTTCCACTGGGATCTCGAGGGCGCGATCTCGATGCGCTGCCGGGTGGCGCAGAACTGGGCCGGGAACGGGCTGGGCGGCGTGGTGATCCCGCGCATCGGCATGGAGGTGGTGGTCGATTTCATCGACGGCGATCCCGACAAGCCCATCGTCACCGGTTGCGTGGTGAACGGCCAGAACGGCAATATCTACGGCCTGCCCGCCAGCAAGACGAAAAGCGGCTTCAAGACCAAGACCCACCAGGGCTCGGGCTTCAACGAGCTGAGCTTCGAGGATGCCAATGGCACCGAAAAGATCTTCCTGCACGCGCAGAAGGATATGGAGCGGGTCATCAAGGACAACGAATCCACCCTGGTCGAAAACGGCAACCGCGCCATCACGGTGCAGACCGGGGACGAGACCAAGGCCGTGGCTTCGGGCAACCTGACCGAGACGGTGGCGCTGACCCGCGCCAGCCAGGCCACGAAGATCACCGAGACGGCGGTGGCCGGCAAGGCCGGGCCGGGCGTCATCGCCTATTCTGCCGATGACGACATCACCGCCACCGCCAAGAAGCTGGTCTCGCTGCATTCCGACCTGAAGATGCAGCAGACCGCCAAGACCATTTACGCCGAGGCCAAGGAAGCCATCACGCTCAAGGTCGGCAGCGGCACCATCACCATGACCAAGGACGGGATCGTGCTGCAATTCGGCTCGACCCGCGTCACCCTGGCCGAGGGCGTGCTGGACCAGGTGGCCGGAATGATTCATCTCAACAAGGATTCAGCGGGCTGATGTATCGCATCAATGAAGGCAGCATCGACCTGCCGCGCGCATGGCAGGACCGGACCATCAATGTCGTGTCCTCGAACCCGGCGGGGCCGGGGGTGTCGCTGACCATCACCCGCGACGACATGCCCTGGGGCATGGGCTTCGCGGAATATGTCGAGGACCAGGCGAAACAGGCCGCGCAGGCGCTGAAGGATTTCCGCATCGACGCCCGGCGCGAACTGTCGGTGAACGGCGTCCCCGCGATCGAGATCGAATGCCATTGGGTGGCCAAGCAGGGGCCGATCCACCAGCTGATCACCACCGTCAGCGCCAGCGGCGGCCGGGTGCTGGTGCTGACCGCCTCGACCGGGGGCGAGATGAGCGCGGCGCAGCAGGCCGAGATGCGGCGCATCGTCTCGACCCTGCAACTGGAAACGGTGGGGGCCTGAGGGCGATGGGCGGCTGGCTCGACGGCATGACCCTGGGCGCCGGGCGCGTGGCCAGCCGGCGCGGGCATGAGGGCGGCCCGGCAAGCGGACAGGGCACCGACACGGCGCCGGTGCTGAGCGATTACCATCAGCAGGCCATCGACGCCTCGAATGCGCAGACCGGGCCGAACGGCTTCGAGCAGGGCGTCGATTCCGCCATCGCCACCTATAATTCCGACGCGGTGCAGAACACGCTGACCGTGGCGCCGGTCGCCATGGCGGCGGCCTATGGCGCCGGCACGGCGATGGGCGCGGGACTGACCGGCACGGCGGTGCTGAGCGCCGCCGCCACGGCGGCGGCGCCCGCGGCGGCGGCGGTCGCGGCCGGCATGGTCGCCGGCTTCATCGGCTTCAAGGCCGGCGAGGCGCTTGGCGGCTGGGCGATGGAGGCCATGGGCTTCGAGCGCATCGCCGAGGATGGCGAGATGCCGGCGACCGTCGGCCATCCCATCGCCCATGTCAGCGGCTGGTCGCTGGGGGCCATGGTGCTGGGCGCGGTGGCGGCGGTGGCGGTGGGCGTGCTGGTGGTGGCGACGGCCGGCGCGGCGCTGGGGCCGATCATGCTGGCGGTGGCGGCGGCCAGCGCGGCGGGCCTGGTGGGCGGCATCGGCTTCGGCTTCGCCTCGGTCGCCGGGCAATACGGCACCAACAAGGGCACCATCAAGACCGGCTCGGCCAATGTCTGGTTCCGCAACAAGCCGGTGGCGCGGGTCAACGATATCGTCGACTGCTCGGACCACGCGGTCTCGAAGGTGGCCGAGGGGGCCGAGACGGTCTTCGCCAACAACTGGCCCATTGCCCGCATCGGCCATAAGACCACCTGCGACGGCACCATCAACGACGGCGTGCCCAACATCGCCATCGACATCGACACCAGCGCCATCGCGCTGGCCATCGACGTGGGCTGGCAGAGCCGGCTGGCCAATCTTGCCGTGATCGCCGCCGACCTGCTGCCCATCGGCGGCCGCAAGCCCAAGGGCGGCGATCCCTCGGCCGCCCATGCCGGCGAGGCGCCGAACGGCTGCCGCACCGGCTTCGGCTGCCCGGTGGACGTGGCCACCGGCCGCTTCATGGAGACGCGCACCGATATCGCCATTCCCGGCACCATCCCGCTGGTGCTGCAACGCACCCATGCGGTCGAGTCCGCCGGCATCCAGGGCAAGGGCTGGGCCGGCACCTGGGCGCAGCAGCTGCGCATGGATCCCGAGACCGTCACCTTCCAGAACGACGAAGGCACGCTCATCACCTTCCACACCCCCGGCGACGAGGTGATGAGCCACAACCTGCGCTTTCCGCATCTGGAGCTGCTGGGCCGCCGCTCGGCCGAGCTGTTCGTCCACGACCGTCGCAGCCGGCTGTTCCTGGTCTTTGCCGACGAGGGCGCCGACACCCGCCGCCTGTCCCGGATCGAGGACCGCAACGGCAACCGCATCGCCTTCCTCTATGGCCCGGACGGGTTGCGCCGGGTCGAGCATTCCGACGGTTTCGCCCTGGCCGTCCACAGCGCCGGCGGGCTGATCCGCCACGCGGTGCTGGACGCGGCCGATGGCGAGGATTGCGTCTTTGCTTGGGACTACAACCGGGCCGGGCAGCTGGTGCAGGTGCGCTCGTCCCAGACCGGCGATCTGCGCTATGATTATGACGATCAGGGCCGGCTGACCGGCTGGCACGACGCCAAGGACACGCATGTCCATTACGAATACGGGCCGGACGGCCGCATCCGGCGCCTGTGGTCCGACAGCGGCCATGCCGGCGGCACGCTGGACTATGACGTGGCGCGCCGCCGCACCGTCACCCGCAGCGACGAGGGCGCCGTCACCGTCTGGGACTGGACCGAGGACGGCGTGGTCTGGCGCGAGACCGACCCGACGGGGCAGGTCTGGCTGACCGAATGGGACCGGGCCTTCCACGTCACGGCGCGCGTGGATCCGCTGGGCGGGCGCAGCACCTTCGCCTATGACGTCTCGGGCAACCTGATCCGCGCCACCGACGCCGAGGGCGCGGTGACGCAATGGGACTATGGCCCGGACGGGCTGTTGCGCGCCGTGATCGACCCGGCCGGCAATCGCAGCGCGTTCCGTTACGACGGCCACGGCAATCTGGTCGGCACGACCGATGCGCTGAACCGCATCACCAGCCTGGGCCTTGGCGCCAAGGGCGAGGTGCTGCGCATCGACATGCCCGGCGACGTGCAGGAGCGGATCTTCTACGACCCGCTGATGCGGCCGAACCGTTTCCGCGACCCGGACGGCAACGAGGTCCGCAGCCTGCGCGATACCGAGGGCCGGCTGCTGTGGACGACCGACCAGATCGGCGCCGCGACCCGCTTCGACGTGACGCGCGGCTCCGACAATCCGCGCGGCAATGTCCGCGCCGTCGAGCGCCCGGACGGCGCGGTGACGCGGATCGAATGGGATGTCGAGGGTCAGCTCTCGGCCATCATCGACCCGGACGGCAATGCCCGCCATTACCGTTACGGCGCCTTCGACCTGCCGCTTGAGACCGTGGATGCCAAGGGCCATCGCCTGCGGATGGAGCATGACCGCGAGATGCGGCTGACCGCCGTCGTCAACGAACGGGGCGAGCGTTACGAATACTGCTATGACGCCGCCGGCCGCGTGGTGGCCGAGCGCGACTATTCCGGCCTGGTCACCCGCTACACCCTGGACGCTGCGGGACGGGTCATCCTGGCCGCCGCGCCCGATGGCAGCCAGCGCCATTACGACTGGTCGCCCTCCGGCCGGCTCATGCGGATGCGGGTGCAGGACGGGCAGGGCCTGTCCGAGACCCGCTTCGCCTATGACCAGCGTGGCCTTCTGGTGCGGGCCGAAAACGGCGATGCGACCGTCGAATACGATTACGACGCGCTGGGGCGGGTGGTCGCCGAACGGCTGAACGGGCGCGAGATCGCCTCGGATTACGACCTGGCGGGACAGAGGATCGCGCGCTCGGGCGACGTGCTGCACTTGACCGCCGCCTATAGCCGCGCCGGCCTGCCGGTGGCGCTGACCGTCGCCGGGCACCAGCCGCTGAGCTTCCGCCACGATCCGCGCGGGCTTGAGCAATTGCGCCATTCCGAGGCCGGCTTTGCCCTGTCGCAGGGCCATACTCTCGCCGGCAACCTGGCCGAGCAGATCGCCGGCCCCTTCGCCCGCCTGCCCGAGGAGGCGCGGCTGGGCCGGCTGGGCGCCTCCAGCGGCTTCGGCGATGCCACCCGCATGGGCGCGCGGCTGCATCGCAGCTATGCCTGGGACCGGCTGGACCGCGCCACCGCGATCCACGACCGCAGCATGGGCAGCATCGAGAACCGCTACGACGCCCGCGGCCAGGTGACCGCGCGGCTGAGCGACAAGGCGCCGCTGCAGCAGTTCGAATACGACCCGGCCCGCAACCTCGCGGCGGTGATCGAGGCGGGCGTGGCCCGGTCGGTCGAGACCGCCGCCGGCCGGGTGCGCCGGCGCGGCAATGTGCTTTATCGCCACGACGATTGCGGCCGGGTGATCGAGAAACGCATCGAGGAGCCCGGTTTCCGCCCGCGCATCTGGCGCATGGAATGGGACGGGCTGGGCCAACTGGTGGGGCTGGAGACGCCCGGGGGCCGGCGCTGGCGCTATCGCTACGACCCGTTCGGCCGCCGGGTCGCGCGGCTGTCGGACGGCCAGGGCGCCGCCTATCAATGGGAGGGCGACCGGCTGATCGCCGAGGTGCCGCTGGCTGCCGACGGCAGCGCGGCATGGCAGGCGGCGCGGCATTGGGTCTACGAGCCGGGCAGCTTCCGGCCGCTGGCGCAGGTCCAGCACGGGGCGCTGCATTACATCGTCACCGACCATATCGGCACCCCGCGCGAGATGTTCTCCGAGGACGGTGCCGAGGTGGTCTGGCGGGCCGAGCTGTCGCTATGGGGCGAGATCGCCGATCTGCGCCGCCGCGCCGCCAATGACGACGCGGCGCCGGACTGCCCGATCCGGTTCCAGGGCCAGTTCCAGGACCCGGAAAGCGGGCTGCATTACAACCGCTTCCGCTATTACGACCCCGACGCGGCGCAATACCTGGCGCCCGACCCCATCGGCCTCGAGGGCGGCTTCCGGCCCCAGGGCTATGTCGGCGATCCGAACGGCTGGGTGGACCCGCTGGGGCTGAACGGGTGCGGTGGGACGGTCCCGCATCGAGTGACGGTCGAATATGATCCAAGGATGCCCCGCGTCGAATTCCAAAGGAAAGCACAGGCACTTCAGCAGTTGGGCGAGCAGGGCCTGTTGTCTCGTGCCACGAGCCCCGTGTCGCGCGATCCCTCGGTCACACGGGCATATCGGCAGGACATGATTCGGCGGATATGGAACCAGTATGGAGAAAGAAATCCCGCCTTTGCCAACAAGCTCATCGAGAGGATAACGCAACGGATGCAGCCGGATCATGTTCACGAGCTTCAGTTGAACGGTCCGGATGCAGCAAGTAATCTGCGATTCCTTGACAGCTTCACCAACTGGCATATCGGCACCCAGCAGATCTGGCCGCAGATTCGAAATCTGCCGCCGGGCACACCGATCGTTATCGATATTGTAGGACCACCATGAACGACCGCTTGAGACAGCGCATAGAGGCGTTGAGGGAGAAACTGCGTAACGAACCGGCCGCCCCGCTGATTGGGGATGTGCCGGAAGGGATCGCTCGGCCGAATTCCGGTTCGGCCTTCTGGGACGAGTTTCTGGCGATCAGTGATGGAGGGCGATACGGATCGGTGGACCTGTTTGCAAATCGCAACCTGTCCACAAATCAATTCTGGCTTGAACAGATCGCGCTGAAGGATGCCATCGTTGTCGGGCAGATCCTGTATAGGCCCCTTCTCCTCGACCTGAAATCCAACCATCTTCTGTTTGCTGCAGATGGCTCGGAGCCTATGGATTTGGGGCACGCAGACGTCGTTCTGGAAACGCAGTTCTTGGGATCGGGCTATGGACAACTGGACCCCTCGTTCAAGGAGGATGAATGGTGGGATCTTGTAAGATAGTTCGGGATTATTTTTGAGGCAGGGACAGTCGCGCAGTATGGGAATTGCCCGCGCGAGCAGGCGCGGCATTGAGAATCCCGGTTGACGATTTTCTTGTCGCGGCGAAAGTTCTGCGGATCTTGCAATGATACAGAGATGTAACCGGGATAGGGGTCTATCCTGCGCGTTTGGAAAATGCAGAGAACCTGCGCGCCCGACGGCGATTATCTCGTGACGAAGATGGGCAATGATGAGGTTCGGATCGTTCATCAAGACAGATGATCCAAAAAATACCGGCTGCTCGCCCACAGGGCGGGTGGGCTGGCAATTTTGAAACTCCGGTCCAAGGTCATTGCGATGAACCCCCGAGAACAGGCGATGTGCTGGTGTCGCTTGAGAATGCCCGGTTCCTGACATGGATACGGATCAGGTGCTCGACCCGGTTCGGTTCCTTGCCGATGCGCCTATGCTTTCCGGCAGTCGGCCGGAGCCGCTTCCCCAAGGCTCCGTCGTCATCCGCGACCTGGCCGAGGCGATGCTGCTGGAGACCGAGCAGGGTCCGCCGCAGCGATACCGGATCTGGCACGACAGCCTCGAACAGAGGCTTGCCGCGTTCTGGCTTTCGAACCAGCGCGCCTTGCTGCGCAGTTCCGGGGATAATGTTCCGTTGTATTTGAAGCGATTCTTCCGCCGGCGCAGCAAGTAGAGGTGCAGCCCGAAGGCGCCGTAGAACAGCAGCATGCAAAGTGTGTTCATCGCATGGCGCCAGCCGGGCGATGTCGTGAAGGGCCGGCTTGCCCGTCGCCGCCGCTGCGGCCTCAGTCGGCCAGGGCGTGCTTCACCCGCTCCCAGGCCTGGTCCAGGTGCTGGCCGATGATCGCGGCCAGGCGGTCGGCGTCGCGCGCCTCCAGCGCAGCGATCATCTCCTCGTGCTCGGCGACGGCGCTGGCCCATTTCTCGGGCCCCTCGTGGCCGATGAAGCGGATCCGCTTCAGCCGGGTCTGCAGCAGCGCATGCACATCGGCCAGCGCCGCATTGTCGGCCAGCGCCACGATGGCGGTGTGGATGCCCTGGTTCAGCTTGTAATAGGCCAGCCGGTCGCGACGGCGATAGCAGTCCAGCATCCGGTCGTGCAGATCGCGCACCTGGGCGATGCCGGCATCGGTGGCGACCTCGCAGGCGCGGCGGGCGGCATGCTGTTCCAGCGTGCGGAGCACGTCGATCATGTCCCGCACCTCCTTGGGGGTGAACTTCTTCACCACCGCGCCGCGGCTGGGGATCAGCTCGATCAGCCCCTCGCTGGCCAGGAATTTGATCGCCTCGCGCAGCGGAGTGCGGGAGACGCCCAGGAAGGCGCCGACCTGGCCCTCGTTGATCCGGGTTCCGGGGGCCAGCTCGCCCTCGATGATCATGTCGCGCAGGCGGGTCAGGATCGCCTCGTGCAGCGAATGCCGCTCGATACGGTTCGGCGTATCGGGCAATCCCGCCGTCCGGGCCTTGGATTCGTCCACGCTGCTTTCCCTCCCTCAGATCTGTCTTGGCTACGCAGAGCCGCTGCGCAAGTCAATCATGCCTTTTGCATTCTGCATACAGAATAATTGAAGATCGACAAGTCATGCGCTAGGACAGGGCAGGGGATGATTCGAAGGGGGAGGGAGAGATGCCGTCATTCACAAGTGTCGTCCGGATCGCGCGGGCCCGGTCATGAGCGCCCCGTGGACTGCGGAGACCTGGCCCATTGCCGCGGCGATGATCCCGTTCCCCGGCATGCTGCCTGACGGCAGCCTGGTGCAGGACGCGCCGGCCGAGACCTGGGCCGCGACCCTGGCCGAGGTGGCGGCGGCCGGATTCGACGCGGTGGACCCCACCGATTCCTGGCTGCGGATCGCCGACCTGGACAAAGCCCGGCGCGCGGAATTTCTTGATATTTGCAGGGATTTGCGGCTGGGCATCCCGGCCATCTCGACCTCGCGGCGCAGCGTCATCGACCCTGCGCATGGCGCGGACCATCTTGCCTATGGTCACCGGGTCATCGACACCGCGGCCGAGCTGGGCGTCGGCCATGTCAGCTTCGGCTTCTTCGGGCCGCTGACCCCGGCGCAGCAGCGCGCGACCTGGTTCTGGACCGAGCAGGGGCCGCGCAACCCCGACGATCCCGCCACCTACCGGCTGGCGGTCGAGCGGATCTGCGACCTTGCACGGCATGCCGAGGGCTGCGGCGTCACGATCGCGCTGGAAATGTACGAGGACACCTATCTCGGTACCGCGCGCGACGCGGTGCGCTTCGTGACCGAGGTGGACCATCCCGCGGTGCGGCTGAACATCGACATCGGCAACCTGATCCGCCTGCATCGCCCCGTCGAGCCCTGGGCCGAGATGATCCGGCTGTGCCTGCCCTTTGCCGGCTACTGGCACGTCAAGAACTACTACCGGATGGAAGACAGCGCCACCGGGCAGGTGATGACCCATCCCGCGCCGCTTCTGGGCGGGACGATCAACTGGCGGGCTGCCATCAACGCGGCGCTGGACCTGGGCTTCGACAGCCCCTTCCTGGTCGAGCATTACGGCGGCGACGGGCTGGGCGTCTGCGCGCAGAACCGCGATTATATCCGCACCATCCTTGCCGGCAGGAGGAGCCGCCATGACCAGACTGTTTGACAATCCCGAGGATTTCGCCGCGACCGCGCTTGCGGGGTTCTGCGCGGCACATCGCGGCCGCGTGGTGGCTGTCCCGCATGGCGCGGTGCGCGCGGCGCCCGGCACGCAGGGCAAGGTGGCCCTGCTGATCGGCGGCGGCTCGGGGCATTACCCGGCCTTCCTGGGCTATGTCGGCGCCGGGCTTGCCGATGCGGCGGTGGCCGGCGACGTCTTCGCCTCGCCCTCGACCAGCGCCGTCGCCGGGGTGGCGCGGGCGGCCAATCGCGGCGGCGGCGTCATTCTGGGCTTTGGCAACTATGCCGGCGACGTGCTGAATTTCGGCGCCGCGGCCGAGCGGCTGCGCGCCGAGGGGATCGACGCCCGCATCCTGGCGGTGACCGATGACGTGGCCAGCGCCGCGCTGGCCGAGCGCGGCAAGCGCCGCGGCGTGGCGGGGGATCTGCTGGTCTTCAAGATCGCCGGCGCGGCGGCCGAGGCCGGGCTGGACATCGACGCCGTCGAGGCGGTGGCGCAGCGCGCCAATGCCGCCAGCGTGTCCTTTGGCGTGGCCTTCGACGGCTGCACCCTGCCCGGGCAGGGGGCGCCCCTGTTCCGGGTCGAGGAGGGCGGCGTCGCCCTTGGCCTTGGCATCCATGGCGAGCCGGGCATCCGCACCGAGGCGATGAAATCCGCCGCCGACATGGCCGATTTGCTGCTGGCGCCGCTGCTGGCCGAGCGCCCGGAGGGCCATGGCGGCCGGGTCGCGGTGGTGCTGAACGGGCTGGGCTGCACGAAATACGAGGAGCTGTTCGTGCTCTGGCACCACCTCTCGGAACGGCTGGAGGCCGAGGGGCTGACCGTCGTGGACCCGGAGGTGGGCGAATTCGTCACCAGCCTCGACATGGCGGGATGCTCGTTGTCGATCCTCTGGCTCGACGACGAGCTGGAGGAATACTGGCGCGCGCCCGCCGATGCGCCGGCCTTCCGCAAGGGCAATGTGACCCCTGCCGCGACCGGGGCGCAGGACGCCGTCGCGCCGCAGGTCGCGCCGGCGCAGGCCATCGCGCCGGGCTCGGCCGAGTCGCAACGGGCCGGGGCCTGCATTGCCCGGCTTCTGGGCCGGCTGGCCGAGGCGTTGGCCGAGGCCGAGGAGATGCTGGGCCAGATCGACGCCCAGGCGGGCGACGGCGATCACGGCCAGGGCATGGCGCGCGGGTCGCGGGCGGCGGCGGCGGCGGCGGGCGA
>NZ_JBHRXE010000002.1:0-19724 GCF_042648325.1 Paracoccus simplex
GGAGAGGATGGTCAGGATCCGGCCCTCCAGTTCCTGGCGGGTGATGCCGGTGCGGTTGCTGCAGATCGACTTGCCCTTGTTGCGCGAGTTCGAGCAGCCGAAACGGTCCTTGCCCACGGTGGAAAAGCCGCCGCCACAGCAGCCGCATTTGACCAGGCCGGTGAGCAGGAAGCGCGGCTTGCGGCGTTCCCAGGCTTCCCTGTCGGTCTGTTCGATCTTGCGACCCTCCTGGCGCGCCTTCACATCGTTCCAGAGGTGCTGCTCAATGATGCGCAGTTCCGGCACTTCGGTGACGATCCATTCGGATTCCGGGTTCGGGCGAGCCTGGCGCTTGCCGGTGGCGGGGTCCTTCACGAAGAACTGCCGGTTCCAGACCAGGCGGCCGATATAGATCTCGTTGTTCAGAATGCCGGTCCCGCGTTTGGGATTGCCGTGGATGGTGGATTTGTCCCAGGCTTGGCCGCGTGGGCCGGGGACGCCTTCGCGCTTCAACTGGTCGGCAATCCGGTTCGGCGACATCCCTTCCGCGTAGGCATGAAAGATGCGGCGCACGACTGCGGCTTGGTCCTCATTGATCTGTCGGTCGCCGCGCCTGATCTCGCCGTCCTCGCCCATATGGCGCAGCACCGTATAGCCATAGGCATTGCCGCCGCCGGATTTGCCGGCCTCGACGCGGCCGCGCAGGCCCCGGCGGGTCTTGGCGGCGAGATCCTTCAGGAACAGCGCGTTCATCGTGCCCTTGAGGCCGATATGCATCTCGTCGATGCGGCCCTCGGCCAGGGTCTCGATGGCCACGCCGGCAAAGGTGAGGTTCTGGTAGAGCGCGGCGATATCGGCCTGGTTGCGGCTGAGGCGGTCGAGGGCTTCCGAGATCACAATGTCGAAACGCCGCTCGCGGGCATCCTGCTGCAGGCGCTGGATGCCGGGACGCATCAGCGAGGCGCCGGAGGTGGCGGCGTCTTCGTAGCTGCCGGTGATCTGCCAGCCGGCGCGGGCGGCGCGCTCGCGGCAGAGCCGGATCTGGTCCTCGATCGACGAGGCCGATTGCAGGTCGGAGGAGTAGCGGGCGTAGATGACGGCGCGCAGGGTCATGGGCGGATCTCCGTGCGGAGGGGAAGGTCAATCGTCAGGGGCGCCGCGTTCGGCGGCGTGATCGGCGCGGGCGGCATCGCGGGCCAGGGCCCGGACGAGAGCGAGCAGTGGATCCCGATGCTGCGCGGATTGCCGATTCCCGGCAAGGGCTTTGTCGGCCGGAGGTGCCGGCGGGACAGCCGCCGCCTGCGCGGCGCCCTCCCTGTCGGCAATATCTCTCCGGTCTCGTGCCATGGGCCGAGCTGCTCCCTGCGCCGGAGGGCAGGGCCCGTCGGCGTTCGCTGATGATGATCCTGGACGGGAACGGCCCCGCTGCTGTTGGGATAATCATAGGGCATGGGAGAGGTTCTCTAAGCTGAAAACGCGGGTCTCGGGTCTCGTGAATGTGGATAACCACCTGAAAATACGGAAATCTCTCTCTCAAGAGGGGTGGGCGAGGGACGATTGCGGCTCATGGGAGTGCGCTATGGCCTCATCCTGGTCGCTGGGTGGGGTGATCTCCAAGCGCAACAGAAGCTCGGCGCGAATTATCCGGATTTTAGAGCGCGTTGGCGGGACAACGATGCCCGCCGGTACACCGTACCAAAGGACAGCACTTCAGGCACCTCTGTCCTTCTCGCTCCTGCTGCGACCTTGCCGAAACGTCGGATGTATTACCCGGGTCTTTTGATTTTTTGGTTCCTGGTCTTTACGTTCTTTCTTTTTTATCCCCTGGGAATGGAATGGGCGGCGGGCATAGCCCGCCGCAGGGAGCCCCACTTTTGTTTCTGGCTTTTTTTGATTGGCGGCAGTGCCGCTCTCTTTTGTTTTTGTCTTATGTTTGCGGGGGAGCGCGCTTTGAATGAGGTGTCTCGCGATTGCCGGGCGGGCGTCTCTATTGCGGTTGTTGCGCAGGGTGCGCGTCATGAACTTCATCCGGTGCCGCATTGCGCACCCGGACGAGCCAGTCCTGGGCCTCGGTGCGGTCCATGTCGCGCGAGGCCATCAGCGCCTCGGCCATCTCCTCGAGCAGGGAACGATGGACAGTGAGGATCTGCGCGGCGCGCTTCTCGGCCGCTTCGAGTTCGCGGCGGACACGGAACAGGGCGTCAGGGTCCAGCGCTATCAAGGTCTCGGGATCGGCGGTCCAGACCGGGCCGTGGCTTCCCAACCCGTATCGCATCTGGATTCCCGAGGCGATGGCGGTGGCCATTGCCAGATCGGATTCGGGTCCTCCCCGGCACCGGCCGATACGTCACCCAGCACCAAACGTTCGGCGGCGCGGCCGGCCAGCAGCTGCACCAGGCGGTCCTGCATGTCACAGAGGAGGCCGTGTTTGGCGGTGGTGTCGAACACTGTCCCCCCGCCGCCATCACGGTCCAGGTAAACCCGCCGCACGGGGCCGAGATCCAGCGCCGCACAGACGATGGCATGGCCGCATTCATGCAGGGCCACGCGGCGGTCGATCGCAGGATCATGGGTGACGCGGAAAACGCGCTGGAGATCCGAAAGGGTCATGTCACGCTTTTGTCCCCGCGCCATCGCCCGCGTCTGCCGGATCGCGGCATCGACATCCGCAGCGGAGCAACCAACGGCGCGCACCGCGAGATCGCGCAGGTCGCCTTCGCGCCAGTCCGGCAGGCAGTGCCGGAAGACGCTGAACAGACCCTCGATATCCGGCAGCGGCAGGGCGATCTTCATGTCGAACCGTCCGGCCCGCAGTACCACCGGATCGATGAACTGCGGATGATTGCAGGTGCCGATGACGCCTTCTTCCCGGGCGATGGCGTCCATCTCTGCCAAGAAAGCGTTGATGACCTGGGTGCGGTAGGACCGGTTGTGCTGATCGTGATCGTCGCGCGAACCGACAGCATCGATCTCGTCGATGATCAGCACGGTCGGTGCTTTGGCACGCGCCTCGCGAAACGTCCGCCGCATCTCGCGCAGCATGTCGCCCAGATGCCCGGCGGCCTGCCATTCACCGAAGGTCCCGGTCACCACCGCGAAGCCTGCGCTGTTGCCCATGGCGCGGGCGATCCAGCTCTTGCCGGTGCCGGGCGGACCGTAGAGCAGCAACGTGCGGGTCAGGTCCTGCCATGCGACCTCGCCTTGCTTCCATATACGCAGGTCGCGCACGATCTGGCGCGCGGCGCGGAGCGCAGGCGTGTCGCCATGGATATCCTCGAGCCAGGGGCCGTCAGCCGCGGCGCGTGGCGCCTTGACCGTGAGGGCGGCGATCCGCTCGGCAACCGCCTTCGCGGTCGGCGCCCGCATGGCGAGACTAAGAGACAGGGCATCAAGGTCTGAGAGCAAGGTATCGTCCGGCAGGGCTACGCGCACCGCGGCCTCGTCGATCCGGCCGGTGGCGCTGTGCGTGGCGCGCAGGGCGGTGATCAGGATCTCTGCCGACAGAGGCGCAAAGGCCCGGCGCTGGACAGGCGGGTGGTGCAGCACCTCGGGCGCGGTTGCCACATCCGGCAGCAGGATCAGGATCGGGACCCGCATGTCGATGGCGCTTGCCAGCTCTGCGGCAAAGCCGCGTTCGGCGTGGTCGGAGATCTTACCGTTCATGAGTTCCGGGCCCAGCACCAGCAGATAAGGCTTCTCACGCGGCAGCCGGCCCATGGACATGGCCAGTGACCAGCTTTGCGGCAACGCATGCGGCAGCAGCTTCTTGATCGCATCGATCAGGTTGCCCGGAATGCCTTCGATCACGGTGATCGCGCCCGGCACCAGCATCGCGTCGCGGTCCTCGAGGCTGCCAATACTGGCGGCAAGGCGCAGCAGCGGGATCAGCTTGCTCGCCGGCAGAAGGATGCGAGGTTGCGGCGACCCATTGCTTGCGGTGGCGGTGGGATCGCCGCCGACTTCAGCGATTGCTTCACATTCTTCGGGTGAGATGTTTTGCGCGCAGGGGCTGGTGTTCAGGGCATCGAGCGCGGCGGATCCCGGAGGCGACATCGCGGCCTCCAGCAGCTCGGGCAGGTCCATGTCTTCCGGGTCGAGCGCGGGATCCCAGGACGGCATCAGCCTCTGGGCCAGATCGTCCTGCAGGCGGCGGATGGCGTGGCGGGCCAATGGCCCCCAGACGGGATGATTATGGGTTCCGGATTCGGGATTGGGATCGCGGGGGCTGGTTGCGATTGTCTGGGTCATGGCAGGATTCCGGGTATGAGAGAGGCTGGCCATTCGGCATTCCGGATGGCGGCGGGGCAGGTAGCAGAGTGGGTCGCGACCCCGAGGGGCGGGATGCGGTGGCGGTGTCAGGTCTGGGGCCGGCGGGCAGCAGGAAACCTTGGCATTCGTTTGGTGCGGCGTGGCGTGGCTTCCGGATCCGGGGGCAGGCCCCTGATTGCGCGAGGCGATATCCGGATCGGCCGCATGGTCCTCGCGCGATCCGAGGTGCCCCAACCGGAACCCGTTACCCGGTCAGGCCCCAGTGACGGTCCAGGATCGGGAGGCGATCACGCCACACGGCGGCACGATCCTCCAGCATGGCGTCCGAATTCCGGGTCACGGCTTCGGCGGGCGCACGGGATTCCGGATCAGGATGCGGCGTTTCCGGATTGTTGCCCCCCGCGATCTGACCCTGGTCGGACAGATCATTCAGAGTCCGGATGCATGCACTTGTGGCAACCTCCGCCGCGATTCGGTCGAGGGTCTTTTGAAGGATGGCGAGGGCCTCGGGCCGGTAGATCTCGGAGACCACATTCATCAGATCCGCGTATTCCGGGTGGGGCACCAGGGTTTCCGGATGGTCGCGCTTGAGGCGGGCATGCGCCGCCTTCTCGTGGGCGCAGGCACCGTGGCCGGTCGGCATGGCAACGACCCGGACAACCTCTACTTCGGTATCTTTGGGGAGTCCCAGCTGGTGTTTGTGACGCTTCACGGGATGGGAAGAATATCCCAGTTTGAGGTGGTGCCTCCCGGTTCCCGGATGACGGATGTCGAGCAGATAGGTGTAGGAAGGCTTGGCGGTCCAGCTCTGCCCACAACCGGCGCAGTCGCACTGGCCCCATTGCGGATTGGCGCGAGCGATGCGCTGCTCATGCCCGCAACTGTGGCGGTAAAGCCGATAGTTTGGATTGCCCTGCGGATCGCGCCCGAGGCGCGTCCAGCCGAACCGCAGCGCCTCCTCTTCCTCGCGATGCACCAGGCAAGTCTCGCAGCGTGCAGAAACCATGCCGGACGCGACACGCTCAACGAAGGTGAACTGGCGCCGTGCCGTATGCCCGCAGCGCAAGCGATAGTGGCCGTAATGGCGGTGCGCATCCCGGCCGAGCCAGGTCAGGCCGGCGGCCGTGGCGGCCGCCCGCCAGCGGGTCTCGATGCAATGCGGGCACAGGGGCTGCGCCGTCATCACCACGGAGTGGCGCGCCACATGGACCCCGCCGCAGGTCTGGCAGCGCAGAGCGACATGCAGGCGGTCGCGAACGCGGGCGATCAGGGCGAAGCCCTTGGCGTAAGCGGCCTCGGCCCAATGGGTATGAAGTTCGCCATGATGGATGACGAGCGGCAGGTCTGAGACCGAAAGCAGGTCGTGGGGGAGGTGCGAAGACAGGATGGTCGTGGACATAGGAAGTCCTCCCGAAAAACAGGATGAGAAGATGAAGCCAGACCTCGGGCGCACGCAGGACGTGCGACCAGGAGCCGGTGGCGGAAGAAATGGGACAGGTGCGCGGCTGTGGCTGCCCATCTGTGATGGGCGCCCAAGTCGTCAGATATGTGAGGCGATCAGGCTGCGGGCGCCAGCATGAGATTGGGCGCGTCCGGTTCGATAGCGAGATCGTCCGCCTCGATCATCCCCGTAAAATCCGGGAGGCGCGCAAGGGCGTTCAGATGCTGCCGGAAACTCGCAACCATCAGGTCAACGCGCCGTGCAACGGGGCCATCACCGGCGCAGCGGAAGAAATCGGGAAAACGGCCGGGCAGGGCGAGAATATTCCGGACCTGTTCCGGGCAGTCGCTCTCGATCAGCATCTGCGCCAGGCCTGCATAGCGCCGGAGCGGCAGATCCTCGCGGCGCCGGGTAGGCGCTGCGCGCAGAGCGGTGATCCCGTCCAGCACCTGCACCCGGGCCCGTTCGGCGGCGCGGATCCACGCGTCACAGGCCGGATCCCAGCTGCCACAATGCTCAAGGTCACGCTCAGCCTCAATGTAATTCGCGAGGTCGCGCATCAACGTGGTGAAGCTGATGGTGCGAGAGCCAGGGTGTCGACTTCGTCAGGGAGCAGACCGCTTCCGGCACCGTCGTTTCGGCCGACGAGGGCACGCACTGGGATCTTCTGGAGCCCGATTTCGACATGCAAAGAATCAATCATTCAGAGGCTTACAGTCTGAATGGCGCTCACACGAATGGCGCCGAGAGCTACTTCTCGCGGCTCGGCTGGCCCGAGGTCCATGAGGCAGCCTCGTCGATCTATCGCGCCATTGCCCAGGACGGCACCCGCATCGCCTTTCACAGCGGCGAGGCCTATGCGCTGCCGGGCCTTTCCGGGCGTGAGACGCATTTCGGCAAGAACCGCGAGATCGGGTCTCTCCTGACCTTCGTGATCGCGGATCACGAGAGCGTCGAGGCCATCGCGCGCCAGATCGTCGATCTGGGCGGGGCAATCGTCAAGCCGCCCTTCGCAACCTATTACGGCCATTGGCAGGTGATCTTCCAGGATCCGGAAGGAAACATCGCCCGGATCTCGGCAACCTCCTTGCCGGCGGGCGTCGCCGTGCCGGGACTCGCATGCGAAGGCAGGTAGCAGCCATCGCCGGCTGCACCCTATGAGGACATCCCGCGGACGTTCCTGATCAGGATCGGCCCCGCCCTGCGGCATGGAATGGCGCAATCGCTACGGTGCCAATATGTGGGCGGATCACCCGCCTTCATACAACTCGCTTCAGTCGGCTGCGCCGCCGGGACGGCGCAGGGCCTCGACCACCAGCCGGGCCAGCCCATCGACGAAGTCCCGATCCAGCGGCACATGCTTCGAGAAGGCGCGGAAATAGATCGGGCCCGCATAAAGGTCGATGATCAGGTCCAGGTCCAGGTCGGCACGGAACACGCCAGCCGCCTGGCCGCGCGCGATCAGCTCGCGCGCATGTTTGCGGCGCGGGACCAGGAAGCCCTGGTGGAACGCCGCCATCAGCGCATCGTCGTTCTGCGCGCGGCCCAGAAGCTCGGCGATCACCCGGCCGACCCGGCCCTGCAGGAAACGCGCCAGCGAGACGATGTATTCCTGCAGCGCAAGCGCCGGCTCGGCGATGCCGGGGGTCGGAACCTCGTCCTCGACCATGGCGAGGAAGGCGTCGATCACGATGGCCTCGACCGAATTCCAGCGCCGGTAAAGCGCCGGGCGGCTGGTCCCCGCCGCGCCGGCGATCTCGTTCAGGGTCAACTCGGACAGGGATTTTTCGGCCAGCAGCGCCCAGGTTGCGGCCAGCACCCGCTCGCCCAGTTCCTCGTCCATCGGGCGGCCACGCGGCTTTCTGTCTGTCTTCACGGCAATTCCCCCTTGCCAGAACCGGGCGAGTCGGCTTAATAGCGTTACATATAGTAACGTTATTATGTGTAACGTAATCCTTCTGCCGCAGCAATGGCAGAGGGCCAGCCAGCTTCATTCATCGGGAGGACGATACATGGGCGAGAGCTTTCTGGACAACGACACCTGGCGCTATTTCTGGCACCCGGTCTGCACAGTCAAGGAACTGGCGGACTCCGACAAGGGGCGGGGCGAGCTGCTTTGCGCCCGGCTGCTGGGCACCGAACTGGTGATCGCGCGGCTGGATTCGGGCGTGGTGGCGATGAACAACCGCTGCCCGCACCGCTCGGCCAAGCTGCATCTGGGCTGGAACCGAGGCGACAGCGTGCAATGCCCCTATCACGGCTGGCAATGGGGGGCGGACGGTTCCTGCAAGGGCATCCCGGCGGCACCCGACGGCCCGATCCCGCCCAATGCCAAAGCCATCAGCTATGACTGCGCCGAGCGTTACGGGCTGGTCTGGGTCCGGCTGGACGGCAGCGCCGGGACCTCGATCCCCGAGCATCCGGTCTTCGACGACCCGACATTCCGCTGCGTGCCCGGCCCCAGCTACGACTGGAAGACCCATTCGGCGCGGCGGGTCGAGAACTATACCGACCTGGCGCATTTCCCCTTCGTCCATCCCGAAACCCTGGGCAGCGCCGGGCATGTGACCTTCCTGACCCCGCAGATCGCCTTTCGCAAGGAGGGCCGGATGCGCTTCCGCTATGCGCCGCCCGAGGGCGCGCGCAATGCGGTCGATGCCAGCGGCAATTTCTCTCCGCTGGCCTTCTCGGACTATACCATCCGGCTGCCCTTCGGCGTGACCGTGGACCTGACCTTGCAGAACGGCGCCCGCACCGTGCTGTGGGTCTGGGCGACGCCGCTGGACGACATCCATTGCCGCAGCTTCTGGTTCGCCTGCCGGAACGGCGATCTGGACGGGCCGGACCAGCCGCATATCGACCAGCAGATGCGTATCCTCGAGGAGGATGTCGATATCGTCGAAAGCCAGGATCCCGAACAGATCCCGCATCCCCGCGACGAGATCGCGGTCGCGCCCGACAAGGTGTCGCTGACCTATCGCCGGCTGCTCTACGCGCTTTGCAAGGCCAAGGCGCAGGGGCCCGAGGCGCTGAAAGCTTTCCTCGACACCGAACGCGACGATATCTGAGCCATGCTGCAGCCCCTGCCGTTGCAATGGACCCCGACCCGGCTGACGCTGGAATGCGTCGACATCGAAACCGAAACCCATGACGTGAAGTCGTTCCACCTTCGGGTTCTGCCCGATGCGGCGGGCGAGGTGCCGCTGTGCCTGCACCGGCCGGGGCAGTTCCTGACCCTGCGGCTGCGGCATGGCGAGGTGCTGGTGCCGCGATCCTACACCATCGCCTCGCCGCCCTCGCGGCCGATGCTGCTGACGCTGACCGTCAAGCGCGATCCGAACGGACTTGTCTCGCGCTACATGCATGACGTGCTGCGCATCGGCGACCGGCTGGCCGCGCAGGGCCCCGGCGGCAGCTTCGATCTGTTCTCGGTCGCGCCGCGCCGGCATATCGTCATGCTGTCGGGCGGTTCGGGCATCACCCCGATGATGGCGATGCTGCGCTACCTGCAGGACCGGCGCGAGACCGGATATCGCGTGACCTTCCTGCATTCGGCCCGCAGCCCGGCGGACCTGCTGTTCCAGGGCGAGCTGACGGCGATCGCCGCACGCGGCGGCATGACGCCGCGGTTCATTTGCGAACGGGACGCCCTGCCGGGCATGGAGGCGGGGTTCCTGACCCGCGACCTGCTTCAGGCGCATGTGCCCGACCTGCATGACTGCACGGTCCTGACCTGCGGGCCGGCGCCCTATATGCGGGCGGTCAGGGCGATGCTGGCCGAGGCCGGCTTCGACATGGCGCATTACCACGAGGAAAGCTTCGGCGACCCGGCCCAGCGGCGCAATCCCGACGGCGCCACGCCCGAACGCCTGCGTCCCGATGGGTTGGACGAGGCCGTTGCCGCCCCGTCGCCGCAGGCGGACCGCCAGCCCGAAGCCGAAGGCGAGCACCTGATCCGCTTTACCCTGTCGGACAAGACCGCAACCTATCGGCCGGGCGAGACCATCCTCGACGTCGCCTCGCGCGAAGGCATCGCCGTGCCGACCAATTGCCAGATGGGGCTTTGCGGCACCTGCAAGGCGCATTGCAGCGCCGGGCAGGTCGCCATGGACGATACCGAGGGCCTCGCCCCCGGCGAGCTGGAGCAGGGGATGGTGCTGACCTGCTGCGGCCGTCCGCAGGGCGCCGTCAGCATCGCATTGTAGGAGCCAATCATGACCCGAAAGAATCTGTCGCTCGGCTGCAATGGCCGTGGCGTGATGCATCATGCCGTCCTGCCGGTCGAGGAGCAGTTCCGGCTGCTGCGCGACAGCGGCGTCTTCGACCATTTCGACCGCATCCCTCAGCCCGGAGAGGAGCGCGCCTATGTCGAGGCCTCGAACCGCTTCGGCGTGCCGATGACCACCGGGCTCTGGACCTATCAGGTCGGCCGGGACGAGGGCCTGCTGCGGCACAACCTGGAATGGGCACAGCGCGCCGGTGCCGAATGCCACAACCTGATGATCCTGACCCATCATGCGCAAGGCCATGTCGTGACCGATGACGAGGTGGTGGAATTCTACCTGCGTGCCATGGAGGAGGGCGACAGGCTGGGCATCACCATCGCGGCCGAGGTGCATATCTACATGTTCACCGAGGATTTCCGCCGCATCACCCCCGTCGCCGAGAAGGTTCGCGCGCGCGGCGTGCCGTTCAACTTCGTGCTGGATCATTCGCATGTGCTGCTGAAGATCGAAAGCCCCGAGGAACAGGACGCCTGCGGCATCCGCGCCGATGTCGAAAGCGGCCGGCTGATCCTCGATCCCCATGAGCCGGGCAATGTCATCGACGAATGGCTGGCGCAGAACATGGTGGTCTGGCTGCAGACCCGGCCGGTGGCGCCGAACGGGCCGAAGAACACCGCGATGACGGGACCGGGCGGGCGTTACGGCCGCGCCTGCCAGTATCCGTTCCGGCGCCCGGCACCCGGCGAATGGGAGCATGACTGGCACGCCTGGAAGGTCGAGCCCAGCAAATACGTCGCCCGCAAGGTGCTGCAACATCACCACGACCGCGCCGACAGCCCGCTGCGCTGGCTGACCACCGACATGATTGACATGGCCGATTACGGCGGCGGCGTCGGCTATTCGCTGTTCGAGCAGAACGTGGCCATCGCCCATTGGCTGCGCGAGACCTGGCGCGAGATCGCCGGGACCGATCTCAAGGCGGGATGCTGACAGGGAGGGCACGATGGCCAGCGAAGCTGGGGCCGACATGTCGCGGCCCATTCCGGCCACTCGCGAACAGCCCGGTGCCGTAGTGCGGCTTCCTTACCGCGGTCCTTCGTGTTCGCCGCAGCGGCCATGCGGATATGCCGGAGGCAAGCGGTCTGCCTTGATCAGCCGGCAGGATCCGCGACCCCGAACGCCTGCCGGAAACCGATCCTGCCAGTCGGGGTGATCTCCAGCGCCCTTGTCCCGGCGCGGCGCCGCACCCAGCCGTGATCCAGGGCATGGGTGCAGATGGCGGCGCCCAGAGCCCCGGCCAGATGCGGGCGGCGCTCGCTCCAGTCCAGGCAGGACCGGCAGAGCGGACGGCGGCCGTGCATGTCGCGATCCGCCGCCAGGATGCCGAGAGCCTGCATCCTGGCCCGGCCCATCTCGGTCAGGGCCGCGGCATCGCCGGCGATCTCGACCGCGCCGCTGGCCTGCAGCGCATCGGCGATGCCGACGCCCAATCGACCGGCCAGGTGGTCGTAGCAGGTGCGGGCATGGCGCAGTGCCGCGTCCTTTGGGCCGGTGCGGGGCGGGATCGGCGCGAGACCGCCGGCGATCTGCATCACGCTTTCGATCATCCGCGCGACCTCGGGACTGGCGAGGCGGTGATAGCGGCGGCGGCCCTGCTTTTCGGCGGCGATCAGCCCCACGGCCGCCAGCCGCACAAGATGGCCGCTGGCGGTCTGCGGCGTGATCGCGGCGACCTCGGCCAGTTCGGTCGCGGTCAGCGCCCGGCCATCCATCAGCGCCGCCAGCATGGCGGCGCGGGCGGGCTCGCCCACGGCGGCGGCGACCTCGGCGATGCGGTTCGATGTGGCCATGGCGATCCCTCCGGCTGGCCTGCATCCTAGCGCGGAAATGCGGGAAATGCTTCGGCTTTCACCGAAGCATCGCCGGCGGGATCGCGGCCATAAGCGGCAAGATATCATCGAGAGCGTCCCATGAGCCCTGCTGCATCCGCCCCTCGGCCTTTCTTCGGCTGGCATGTCGTCGCCGCAACCTTCCTGCTGGCCGCTTTCGGCTGGGGCACCGGCTTCTACGGCCCGCCGGTATTCCTTTATGCCGTCGTGGCGCGGACCGGCTGGCCGGTGCCGATGGTCTCGGCGGCGGTGACGGCGCATTTCCTGATGGGGGCGGTCGTCGTCGCCAATCTGCCGCAGCTGTATCGGCGCTTCGGCGTGCCGGTGGTGACGGTGCTGGGCGCCGTGCTGCTGGCGCTTGGCATCGCAGGCTGGGCGCTGGCGGTCGAGCCCTGGCAGCTGTTCGCGGCCGCGCTGGCCAGCGGCGCCGGCTGGGTCGCGATGGGGGCCGCCGCCGTGAACGCGCTGATCGCGCCCTGGTTCATCCTGCGCCGTCCCGCCGCGCTCGGCATGGCCTATAACGGCGCGAGCCTGGGCGGGGTGATCTTCTCGCCGCTGTGGATCGTGCTGATCGCCGGCATCGGCTTTCTGCCGGCCGCCCTCGCCGTCGGCTGCGTCATGGTGGCCGCGGTCGCGACCCTGTCGGTGCTGGTGTTCCGGCACACGCCCGACAGCATGGGGCAAAGCCCGGATGGCGAGGAGGGGGCCGATCCCCGGCCACCGGCGCCGCAAGGCGGTTCGCCCGCGCGCCGCCGGTTCCTTCGCGACCGCAAATTTGTGACGCTGGCCGCCGGCATGATGCTGGGGCTCTTTGCCCAGATCGGGCTGCTGGCGCATCTGTTCTCGCTGCTGGTGCCGGGGCTGGGCGAGGGCATGGCGGGGCTGGCGATGGGCGGTGCGACGCTCGCCGCGATCCTCGGGCGTTCGGTGGTGGGCTGGATGATGCCGGTCTCGGCCGACCGTCGCCTGGTCGCCTGTGCCAGCTATGGCGTGCAGATGGCCGGATCGCTGCTGTTCCTTCTGGCGGCGGACGAGGGCGGGGCATGGCTGATCCTCGGCATCGCGCTGTTCGGGTTGGGGATCGGCAATGCCACCTCGCTGCCGCCGCTGATCGCGCAGCAGGAGTTCACCCCGGCCGAGGTCGCCCGCGTGGTGCCGCTGATCGTCGCCATCGGCCAGGCCGGCTATGCCTTTGCGCCGGCGGCGTTCGGTCTGCTGCGAGGGGGTGGCATGATCGGCGGATCCGGTTCGGTGCCGCTGTTCGCCTGCGCTGCGGCGATACAGCTGGCCGCGATCGGCTGCCTTCTTGCCGGGCGGATGGGAAAGCCGGACCGCCGGGAGCAGAGGTGACGAGGATCGAGGCCGGTTCCGATGCTTCCCGCAGGACTTCCGCGCGCAGTTCATCGCAGGCGGCCCAAAACCGCCAATCTGGCTCATCCCATGCTGCGTGGCCGCATTCTCCGAAGCTGCCGTCCACGGGCGCCGCGGCGAAATCGTGACCAGAATCGCCGCTCTATGAGACGGAACCGGCCGTCGTGGCAGGTCTTGTGCAACCACTTGTCCGCGCCCGGCACCTGCCTGCTGTCATTCAGCGTGATGGTGTCGTAGTGATGGCAAAACGATTCAGGTCAGGCAATGCGAACTCATTTTGCTGCTCTTCTCGCTCTCATGATCGCCACCGGATGCGCGGTCGGCTCTGGTGCGGTGGTCAAGGGCGTCGGGCCGGACGATCTCCTGAAGCTTCGCGAAGGCCCTGGCCTCAACCACAACATCATAATCGGCCTGCCCGACGGAACGCGCCTCACCCGCCAGAATTGCGTCACGACCAACGGCAAGGCCTGGTGCAGGGTCACGCTCACCGACAGGCCTGGTATCTCGGGTTACGTTTCAGCGGACTATCTGGCGCATCGCTGACAGCAACATTTCGGCCCTTCGCCGTCGGTCGGCACACATGCATGCTGCGGGGCGGCACTGCTCCTAGGCTCCAGACCCATTGATTTCAGGCCTTTGGCGTGATTCAGGCTCCGCAAGGAGAGCTGATCGATGAGCAATCTTTTCTGGCTGAGCGAGGCGCGGATGGAGCGGCTACGGCCCTTCTTTCCCAAGAGTATCCGAAGATCAGAAAACAGTCCGGGGGACTGTTTTCCTGAGGATGGGCAAGCCGCGCGTGGATGACCGGCGTGTGCTGAGCGGGATAATCTTCGTCAGTCGCAATGGCTTGCGCTGATGTGACGCGCCGAAGGAATACGGCCCGGCCAAGACCCTCTACAACCGTTGGAAGCGCTGGAGCGACAACGGGGTCTTCGCCCGGATCGTGGTCGGCCTGGCCGCTGAGAGCGCCGAACACAAGACGATCATGATCGACGCGACCTATCTCAAGGCACACCGCACGGCGTCGAGCCTGTGCGTGAAAAAGGGGGCGCGGGCGCCAGATCGGGCGCACCAAAGGCGGCATGAACACCAAGCTGCACGCCGTCGCCGATGCCAAGGGGCGCCCGATCGGGTTCTTCATGTCGGCCGGCCAGGTCAGCGATTACACCGGCGCGGCGGCGCTGTTGGGCGGCCTGCCGAAAGCGGGTTGGCTGCTGGCCGACAGGGGCTATGATGCCGATTGGTTCAGAGAGGCGTTGAAAGACAAGGGGATAAAGGTCTGCATCCCGGGCCGGAAGTCTCGCAAGAAGGCGGTGAAATACGACAAGAGGCGCTACAAACGGCGCAACCGCATCGAGATCATGTTTGGCCGCCTGAAGGATTGGCGGCGCGTCGCGACCCGATACGACCGGTGCCCGGAAACCGTCTTCTCTGCGATCATGCTAGCCGCAACCGTTATGTTCTGGTTATGATCCGAGAACGAGATGCTGTAACGGGGCCTGCGTCGCGCTGTCCGTTACCGCTTGCAAGATCAGGGGCAAGCTGTCGCCGTTCCCGTATCAGATCCACTAGGAGGACTGCGGGATGAGGTTGTTTGTCGGATTGGACGTATCGTTGGCGAAAATCGCGGTCTGCGCGATCAGCGAACATGGGCGGATCGTCAGGGAGGCTCAGGTGGCCAGCGAGCCTGAGGCGCTGCTACGCTGGATCGATGAGCAGGATGGAAGCATCGCCGCTATTGGGCTCGAGGCTGGTCCCTTGTCGCAATGGATTCATCGCGGGCTGACCGAGGCCGGACAGCCTGTCGTGCTGATGGAAACCCGGCAGGTGAAGGGCGCCCTGAAGGCTATGCCGATCAAGACGGATCGGCGAGACGCCGAAGGTATCGCCCGTTTGCTTCACCTTGGCTGGTTTCCTCCTTTTGTTCAGGCGCCGAGCAGCAGGATCTGCACATCGGCGACATTGGTTCCGGTTCCGCCGGTGACCAGCAGGTCGCCCGCGGCCTTCAGCGCCGCGTGGCTGTCGTTGTTGGCCAGCAGCGCCGCGCCGTCGCAGCCGGCGGCGCGGATGCGCTGCGCGGTTCCGGCGTCCACGATGCCGCCGGCGGCTTCGGTCGGGCCGTCGCGGCCATCGGTACCGCCGCTGAGGAACACCCAGTCCCGGCCAAGCGCCGGCATTGCCAGCGCCACGCGCAGCGCCAGTTCCTGGTTGCGCCCGCCCGATCCGGTTCCGACGACGTTCACCACCGTCTCGCCGCCGAAGATCAGGCAGGCCGGCCGGTCGCCCGGCGCGTCCTGCGCCGCCGCGACGATGCGCGCCGCGGCTTCGGCCACCTCGCCCACCAGGGCGTCGCACAGGATCGTCGGGTTCAGCTCTGCCGCCGCCGCGGCAATCGCTTCAAGGCTCTTGCGGTTCGAGCCGATCAGGTGGTTCCGCGCCTCGGCCGGGGCCGCCGCGGGAGCGGCCGCCTTGCCGCGGCCCAGATGCGCGCGGACCTCCTCGGGCAGCAGCAGCCACAGGCCCCGCGCCTCGATCAGCGACCGGGCCTCCTCGACGCTGCCGATCGGCGCCACCGTCGGCCCCGAGGCCACCACCGCCAGATCGTCGCCGATCACGTCCGACAGGATATAGGCCGTCACCGGCGCCGGGGCGGCGAAATGCAGCATGCCCCCGCCCTTCAGCCGCGACAGCTGCTGGCGGATCAGGTTGGCGGCGCGGATGTCGAAGCCGCGCTCCAACAGCAGCCGGCCGACCGCGATCTCGTCCGCCAGCGTCAGGTCTCCGACCGGCGCCGGCAGCATGGCGGAACCGCCGCCGGAGATCAGCGCGATCACCCGGTCCTGCGCACCGGACGCACCCAGCAGGGCGATCACCGCCTGGGCCGCCGCGGCGCCGTCCCGGTCCGGGACCGGGTGGCCGGCGGTCATGACCGTCGCGCCGGGCAGATCGCGCCGGTTTTCGCGATTGGTCACCACCAGCGCCTGCACCGGCACCGGACCCAGCGCGTCCAGCATGGCCTCGGCCATCGCGGTCGCGGCCTTGCCGACCGCGACAAGGATGTAGCGGCCGTCCGCGCCCAGGTCCGGCACCGGATGCTTCCGCAGCGCGGCGCGCAGGGCCTGCGCCGGGTCGGCGGCGGCGCAGGCCGCCCGGAACAGCGTCTCGGCCCGGGATCTGAGCGCGACGGACATCATGCGGCGCCGGCGATCTGCCGGGCCTTTTCGACCAGCACCTCGGCCTGGCGGATCGAGGCATAGTCGATCAGCCGGCCGTCCAGCGACACCGCGCCCTTGCCCTCGGCCTCGGCCTCGGCCATCGCCGTCAGGATGCGCTGCGCCTTGGTCACCTCGGCGTCCGAGGGGCTCATCACCGCATTGGCCAGCGCGATCTGGCTGGGATGGATGGCCCATTTCCCCTCGCAGCCCAGCACCGCGGCGCGATAGGCGGCGGCCAGATAGCCGTCCTTGTCGCTGAAATCGCCGAAGGGCCCGTCGATCGGCCGCAAGCCGTTCGCCCGTGCGGCGACCACCATCTTCGCGAGGGCATAATGCCACATGTCGCCCCAGTGGCGCTGCCGGCCGCCATTCTCGTCGGGATCGGTCAGCACGGCGTAATCGGGATTCACGCCGCCGATGATCGTGGTCCGCGCCCGGGTCGAGGCGGCATAGTCGGCGACGCCGAAATGCAGGCTTTCATTGCGTTTCGAGGCGGCGGCGATGGCGCTGACATTTTGCATCCCCAGCGCCGTCTCGATGATATGCTCGAAGCCGATGCGCTTCTTCAGGCCCTTGGCGTCCTCGATCTGGGTGACCAGCATGTCCACGGCATAGACATCGGCGACGGTGCCGACCTTGGGGATCATGATCAGGTCCAGCCGCTCGCCGGCCTGTTCGACCACGTCCACCACGTCGCGATACATGTAATGCGTATCCAGGCCGTTGATTCGGATCGACATGGTCTTCTTGCCCCAGTCGATCTCGTTCAGGGCCTTGATGATGTTCCGGCGCGCCTCGGCCTTTTCATCCGGGGCGACCGCGTCCTCGAGATCCAGAAAGATGACGTCGGCCTCGGATTCGGCGGCCTTCTGGAACATCTGCGGGGCGCTGCCGGGCACAGCAAGCTCGCTTCGGTTCAGTCGCGCGGGGGCCTGTTCGATGACGTGAAAGCTCATATCGGGTTCCTTCTTCCTTCGGTTCCAGTTCGCCGCCCCCGTCAGGAGGTCAGCCCTTGCGGTTCGGGCAGGCCATGCGCCCGCGAACAGGCGGTGACGGTATTGGCCAGCAGGCAGGCGATGGTCATCGGCCCCACGCCGCCCGGCACCGGGGTGACGGCGCCTGCGACCGCCGCGGCGCTGTCGAAATCCACGTCGCCGACCAGCCGGGTCTTGCCCTTGTCCCGGGGATGCGGGATGCGGTTGATGCCGACGTCGATCACCGTCGCGCCCGGCTTGACCCAGTCGCCGGGGATCATCTCGGGCCGGCCGACCGCCGCGATCAGGATGTCGGCGTTGCGGCAGATCTCGGCCAGGTTCCGGGTCCGGCTGTGGGCGATGGTCACCGTGCAGCTGTCGCCCAGCAAAAGCTGCGCCATCGGCTTGCCGACGATGTTCGAGCGGCCGACGATGACCGCGTTCAGGCCCGAGAGCGAGCCGTGATGTTCGCGCAGCATCAGCAGGCAGCCCAAGGGCGTGCAGGGCACCATGCTTTTCTGCCCCGTCCCCAGCAGCCCGACATTCGAGATGTGGAACCCGTCCACGTCCTTTGCCGGGTCGATGGCGTTGATCACCACGTCCGGGTCCAGATGCGGCGGCAGCGGCAGCTGCACCAGGATGCCGTGCACCGCCGGGTCGGCGTTCAGCCGGGCGATCAGCGCCAGCAGCTCCGGCTCTGGTGTGTCCGCATCCAGCTTGTGCTCATAGGAGTTCATTCCGGCTTCCAGCGTCGCCTTGCCCTTGTTGCGGACATAGACCTCGCTGGCGGGATCCTCGCCCACCAGCACGACCGCCAGTCCCGGGGTGATGCCGGCTTCCGCCTTCAGCCGTTCCACGGTCCCGGCCACCCGGTCCCGGACCGTCGCCGCAAAGGCCTTGCCGTCGATGATCTTGGCATTCATTGTCTTGGCTTCCTGATAATGCGCCCGGTCCCGGGGCAGCCATGGGCCGCCGCCGCCGCAGCGTCGTTGGGTCCTTGGGTCGCTTGGCTGGCGACGGGCCAGGCGGTCAGAACAGACCTTCGACCTCGCGCGCCCGGTTCAGCCCGATCACCTCGGCGGCAGGCTGCCGGGGCAGACCGGGCATGGTCATGATCTCGCCGCAGATGGCGACGATGAAGCCGGCGCCGGCGGCCAGCCGCACCTCGCGGATCGGCACGGAATGACCCTCGGGTGCGCCGCGCCGATTGGGATCGGTGGTGAAGCTGTATTGGGTCTTGGCCATGCAGATCGGCAGGTGGCCGTAGCCCTGGGCTTCCCATTCCTTAAGCTGGTTGCGGATCGCGGTGTCGGCCAGCACCTCGTCGGCATGGTAGATCCGCTTGGCGATGGTCTCGATCTTGGCGAACAGCGGCAGGTCGTCGAGATAGAGCGGGGCGAATTCCGCGCCGCCCGCCTCGGCGATCTGCACGACCTTCCGCGCCAGCTCGACCGCGCCTTCCGAGCCCTCGGCCCAGTGCCTGCACAGGATCGCCTCGACCCCGCGCGTCTTGGCATAGTCCTGCAGCGCCCGGATCTCGGCCTCGGTATCGCCCGAGAAGTGGTTGACCGCGACGACCACCGGCACGCCGAAGGACTTCATGTTGACGATGTGGCGTCCCAGATTGGCGCAACCCTTGCGCAGCGCCTCGACATTCTCGGCCGCCAGATCCGCCTTGGCGACGCCGCCGTTCATCTTCAGCGCGCGGACCGTGGCGACGATCACCGCCACGTCCGGCTGCAGCCCGGCCTTGCGGCATTTGATGTCGAAGAACTTCTCGGCCCCCAGATCGGCGCCGAAGCCGGCCTCGGTCACCACGTAATCGGCCAGTTTCAGCGCCGTGGTGGTGGCGATCACCGAATTGCAGCCATGGGCGATATTGGCGAAGGGTCCGCCATGCACGAAGGCCGGGTTGTTCTCCAGCGTCTGCACCAGGTTGGGCTGCATCGCGTCCTTCAGCAGCACGGTCATCGCGCCGTCCGCCTTGATGTCGCGGCAATAGACCGGCGTCCTGTCGCGGCGATAGGCGACGATCATGTCGCCCAGCCGCTGTCCCAGATCGTCGAGATCGGTCGCCAGGCACAGGATCGCCATCACCTCGGAGGCGACGGTGATGTCGAAGCCGGTCTCGCGCGGGAAACCGTTGGTCACGCCGCCCAGCGAGCAGGTGATCTGGCGCAGGGCGCGATCGTTCATGTCCAGCACGCGGCGCCAGACCACGCGGCGCAGGTCGATCTGCTGTTCGTTCCCCCAATAGATGTGGTTGTCGATCATCGCCGACAGCAGGTTGTGGGCGCTGGTGATGGCGTGGAAATCGCCGGTGAAGTGCAGGTTCATGTCCTCCATCGGGATCACCTGCG
>NZ_JBHRXE010000002.1:19729-44414 GCF_042648325.1 Paracoccus simplex
GCCTCGCGGATGCAGAGGGTGGCGCGCTTGCCGATGCGGTTCAGCGCGTCGCCCAGGCCGACGGTGGTGGTGGTCTTGCCCTCGCCGGCCGGGGTCGGGTTGATGGCGGTGACCAGGATCAGCCTGCCCGAGGGCCGGTCCCGCAGCCGGTCGATGAACTGCTGGCTGATCTTGGCCTTGTCGTGGCCGTAGGGCAGCAGGTCCTCGATCGCGATGCCGAGCTTTGCCGCCACGTCCCGGATCGGCAGCTTGGCCGCCCCCGAGGCGATTTCCGAGTCGCTCTTCTGTGTCATGATGATGTTCTTGGTGCTGAAGGTTGTGCCGAAACGATCATCCGCAAGCCGGCTTCGCGCGCCGGCTCGAGCGGTTCCCGTCAGATTCCGGAGGTTCTTGCGCGGTCCGGGGTGCGGGACGGCAGAAGCCGCTGCACGCCTTTGGCCGCGACGCGGTTCAAAGCCCTGGATAGGGCGGGAACGGCTGTCGCCGCTCGGTGCCGCGGACCGTGTCCTGCTGCGCGCCCGGTGCCGCCGGTTGCGGCCTTTCCGGCATCCTGGAATGATGCATCGTTTCCTCCCTCACCTGACTGCCGGTGCCCGCGTTCAGCGGTCCCGACGACACCCCCCAGATACAGAAACGACATATTGCGCCCGGCTGTCAATTATTTATTGTTTTATATCAATAGCTTGACTGGACATATTGTCCGCTGGGCGGCCCGGATCGGTCAAGGTTCCGGACATCCTGGCCATCGGACAGGCGGTACGGGCGGCAAAATTGAGACATTCTGTCCGGATCGGCGCTTTTTCCGGCGGCCTGGCGGACGCGCCATTTCGTCCCGGGGAAAGGCGCCTGGCGCGGCCTGAGCGGGCGAATCAGCCGAGCCGTCCAAGGCACGCACCCCGGGAAGCCGCAGGCCCGGCGGTCCGGAAAACAAAATGCCGGACCCGTAGGCCCGGCTATTTACGACTCGCTAACGCAGCACCAATTGATTGACTCATCAATTAACACAATGCCCGCCGCGATGCGAGTTGCCCTTTTTGGCAGACCGCCCGTCGCCGGGCGGTCCCAGGGCCATGCCGGGACGGATCAGGACCGTTCGCTGGCTTTCCATTCCTCCCAGCCGGGCTGGCCTTTCATGAAGGTCTCGATCTTCTGGCGGTTGGCTTCGAGCCGCGGATCGTGGCGCAGGTAGAAGCGGGTCTCGCGCGCGATCAGGCCCGACAGGATCAGCAGGCCGATCAGGTTGGGGATGGCCATCAGCCCGTTCATCACGTCCGAGAAGCTCCAGACCACGTTCAGCTGCACGGTGCAGCCCAGCAGCACCACCAGCGAGAACAGGATGCGGAAGGGCATGACGCCGCGATGGCCGACCAGACGCTCGAGATTGCGCTCGCCGTAATAGGCCCAGCCCAGGATGGTCGAATAGGCGAAAAGCACCAGGCCGATGGTGACGATCCAATGCCCCCATTGCCCCGGCAAGCCGTGGGTGAAGGCCTGTCCGGTCATGATCGAGGGCGAGATCTGCAGCCCGGTCTGCGGGTCGATCTCGTTCCAGACCCCGGTGGTGATGATGACGAGGCCGGTGCAGGACACGACGATGATGGTGTCGATGAAGGTCTGGGTCATCGAGACCAGCCCCTGCCGCACCGGATGCGTGGTCTGCGCCGAAGCCGCCGCGATCGCCGCCGAGCCCATGCCGGATTCGTTCGAGAAGATGCCGCGCGCCACGCCGAACTGCACCGCGATCATGATCGTCGAGCCCAGGAAGCCGCCGGTCGCCGCCGTGCCGGTGAAGGCCTGCGAAAAGATCTCGCCCAGGGCGTCGGGCAGCGACTGGACATTGGCCAGCAGGATGTAGAGCGCGCCCAGCACGTAGAACAGGATCATCGCCGGCACCAGGCCCGCCGTCACCTTGCCGATGGACTTGATGCCGCCGACCAGCACCACCAGCGTCAGGCCGGCCAGCGCCGCCCCGGTGATCCAGGTCGGGATCATGAAGCTGCGCTCCAGGTTCGAGGCGATGGAATTGCCCTGGGTCATGTTGCCGATGCCGAAGCAGGCGCAGACCGCGAAAATCGCGAAACACAGCGCCAGTACCTTTCCAAGG
The DNA here is from genome assembly GCF_042648325.1 of Paracoccus simplex. Classification (NCBI taxonomy): domain Bacteria; kingdom Pseudomonadati; phylum Pseudomonadota; class Alphaproteobacteria; order Rhodobacterales; family Paracoccaceae; genus Paracoccus; species Paracoccus simplex. The sequence goes on from NZ_JBHRXE010000002.1 coordinate 21,834, forward strand.
GCGTTCGGGATGCCGCGTTCCAGGTAATATTGCGGGCCGCCGTTCTTCTCGCCGACCTCGTCGGTGGTGCGGAAGCGCACGCCCAGGAAGGCCTCGGCATATTTCGACGCCATGCCCAGGATCGCGGTGACCCACATCCAGAACAGCGCTCCCGGCCCCCCGGTGGCGATGGCCGTTGCCACGCCGACGATGTTGCCGGTGCCGACGGTGGCAGCCATGGCGGTGGTCAGCGCCTGGAATTGCGAGATGTCGCCCTCGGCATCGTCATCCTTGCGCTTCAGCAGGCCAAGCCGCAGCGCCGCGCCCAGCCGGACAAGCTGGATGCCCTGCAGCCGGATGGTCAGGTAAAGCCCGGTTCCCAGCAACAGCGGGATCAGAAGATACGGCCCCCAGACGACACCGCCGATCGTTCCCAAGACCTCTTCTATCTTGTCGAGTCCCATCATTCCGTCTTTCGTTATTGCAATGCTCCCAAACGGCGGCCTTGGGCACGGAATGTCAAGTTCTGCGGTCCGGCGGCCTGCGTCGATTGGTCACGCAAGACGCCGGGCGCGGGCCAGATCGACCTTGCCGGCCGGACGCGCTATCCTGTACCGGCCGGCTGTCGCCTCCAAAGGAAATGCAAGACGTGACCATTCCCACCCGCCGCCCGACCGGCGCTTCGGCCGAGCCCGTCGTCGGCTCGACGGTGCAATATGTCATCGACACGCTGGCCATGCGCATCGTGGCGCAGGAATACGGCACGGACGAGCGCCTGCCCTCCGAGCGGCAGCTGGCGCAGGATCTGGGGGTGGCGCGCAACACGGTGCGCGAGGCGCTGGACCAGCTCGAGGCGCGGGGGATGATCCGGCGCCGCGCCGGGTCGGGCTCGTTCGTCACCTATGATGCCGGCGGCAGCAGCGAATCGCTGAGCCCGGTCGCGGCGGAAACCGGGCCGCTGCACCTGCAGGTGGTGCGCAGCATCCTTGAGCCCGAGATGGTGCGACTGGCGATCATCAACATGTCGCCGCGCCGGATCGAGGCGCTGGGCGAGACCCTGTCGCAGATGGAGGCGGTGCAGACCGATGCCAACGCCTTCGTGCGGCTGGAGGAGGAGTTCCACCGCCAGATCGCCAGCGGCACTGACAATCCCCTGCTGATCGCCTGCTACAACCTGGTCATCGACGCCCGCCGGCAGGCCTTCCGCGCCGCGATGTATCGCCGGCACCTGACGCCCAACCGCATCGCCATCTATCAGCGCAGCTACAATGCCCTGTTCAATGCCATCGCCGCCCGCGACATCGAGGAGGCGACCGAGTTCATGAAGCTCGCGCTCATCGAGGACCAGCGGCTTCTGTTGCAGGAGGATTGAGCTCCACCGCCGGATCGAGGCGCTGGTGCCACATCTGCCCGAGCTGTTCGAGATGATGGCGCAGCAGCGGGGCGTGGCGCTCCAGCCAGTTCAGCACCGAGCCGAATTCGATGATCCGCGCCCGGCCGTCGCGGATGCCGACCACCGGCCAGTCGCCGACCAGCGCATTGTCGATGCCGAACAGCGCGCTGCCCCACCAGCGCGCGGTGCCGAAGACATGCGGCATCTGCTGGTGGCGCTTCATCGCCGCCAGCACGGTGATCGGCGCCACCGTGTCGGCGCTTTCCACCGCGTTCTGCCACAGGTCCAGGATCGAGGCGTATTCCCAGCTCACCGCGCTCCACTCGCCGGGGAAGCGGGCGTTGTAGGCGTCGAAGAACGCCTTGGGGCGGCGAAAGAAGAAGGCCTTGTCGGCCAGCAGCGGGTCGTCGAAATCCGGAAACTGGAAGACATAGCGCGACATGAACTCGGCCGAGGTGGCGGCGATCAGCCGGGGATAGTCGTCGCCGGTGCAGGCCAGGATCGGGCCGCGCCAGCCCAGTTCGTGCGCCGCCTCGGTCAGGGCGCGGGTCATCGGCGCGGGCGAGGTGCACCAGCACAGCAGATCCGGCGCCGCGTCCATGAGCGCCCGCACGATCGAGCGCGCGTCGGTCTCGCCGGGATCATAGCGGATTTCCCGCACGATCGGCCGGTCGGCCGCCTCGAAGGCGGCGCGATAGACGGCCAGCGAAGGCAGGCCCAGCCGGTCGGACTGGCTGCACAGCGCCACCCGGCGCATCCCGGGATGCCTCCGGGTCAGCCATTCGACCCCGGTGACGTTGAACAGCGGATGCAGCTCGGCCGGCGCGATCAGAGAGGGGGTGTCGGGCGACAGGTCCGACGGCAGCAGTGTCGCCACCAGCACCCGATGCGCCATCAGCCAGGGCAGGGCGGGCGCGAAACTGTCGCCGCCCAGCGTCAGCACCAGGCGCACGCGCTTGCGCTCGACCATGTCGCGCGCCGCCTCCAGCGTGGCGGCGGGATCGGCGGCGCTGTCATGGGCGACGATCTCCAGCCGGTGGCGCTTGCCGGCCACCATCAACCCGCCATGGTCGTTGATCCAGTCCGCCCAGATCCGGCATCCGCCGAGCCCGGGCGCGCCCCAGCGTTCCTCGGGCCCCGACAGCGGTGCCAGGAAGCCGACTCGCAGGGCCGAGCGATTCTCGGCATTCAGCCGGGGAATCGAACCGGTGACGGCAAGCTGCTGGGCGAGTGATGGCGTACGCATGGCCCTCTCTATAGCGGAAAATTGCCGGTTCTGGCGTCAGAAAACCGCGGAATCGGTATTCCAGTGAAGAAAAAATGTTGACCTGTGGGCGTAATTTGCTCTTACTTGGTTCAGGCCGATGGAACCAGTTAAGAAAATTGGTCCATACCGGCAAACAGGGAGCCAATAGCATGAAGAAGCGCGTTGCCATCATTGGCGCGGGTCCTTCGGGGCTTGCGCAGCTGAGAGCTTTTCAGTCCGCGGCCCAGAAGGGCGCCGAAATCCCCGAGGTCGTCTGCTTCGAGAAGCAGACGAACTGGGGCGGGTTGTGGAACTATACCTGGCGGACCGGGCTCGACGAATACGGCGAGCCGGTGCATTGCTCGATGTATCGCTATCTGTGGACCAATGGCCCCAAGGAGGGGCTGGAATTCGCCGATTATTCCTTCGAGGAGCATTTCGGCAAGCAGATCGCCTCGTATCCGCCGCGGGCGGTGATGTTCGACTATATCGAGGGCCGGGTGGTCAAGGCCGGGGTCCGCGACTGGATCCGCTTCTCGACCGTGGTGCGGCATGTCGAATATGACGAGGACCGCGAGATCTTCACCGTCACCGTGCACGACCTGGTCAAGGACCACATGTATGTCGAGGAGTTCGACCATGTGATCGTGGCCTCGGGGCATTTCTCGACCCCGAACGTGCCGGAATACGAAGGCTTCTCGACCTTCAACGGCCGCATCGTCCATGCCCACGACTTCCGCGACGCCCGCGAATTCGCCGGCAAGGACGTGCTGATCATGGGCTCGTCCTATTCGGCCGAGGATATCGGTTCGCAATGCTGGAAATATGGCGCGAAATCCGTCACCTCCTGCTATCGCAGCGCGCCGATGGGCTTCAAATGGCCGGACAACTGGCAAGAGAAGCCGGCGCTGGTCCGGCTTGAGGGCGCCGCCGCCGTCTTCAAGGACGGCTCGCGCAAGGACGTGGACGCCATCATCCTGTGCACCGGCTACAAGCATTATTTCCCCTTCCTGCCCGACGATCTGCGGCTGAAGACCGCGAACCGGCTGGCAGCGGCGGATCTCTACAAGGGGGTGGTCTGGGTCCACAATCCGCGCCTGTTCTACCTGGGCATGCAGGACCAGTGGTTCACCTTCAACATGTTCGACGCCCAGGCCTGGTATGTGCGCGACATCGTGCTGGGCCGGCTCGAGGTGCCGCAGGACAAGCAGGCGCTGATGGCCGATGTGCGCGAACGCGAGGAGCGCGAGGAGACTTCGGACGACGTGAAATACGCCATCCGCTACCAGGCCGATTACGTCAAGGAGCTGATCGCGGAAACCGACTATCCCAGCTTCGACGTGGATGGCGCCTGCGCCGCCTTCTACGAATGGAAGCAGCACAAGGCCGAGGACATCATGGCCTTCCGCAACCATTCCTATCGTTCGGTCATCACCGGCACCATGGCGCCCAAGCATCACACGCCCTGGAAGGATGCGCTGGACGACTCGATGGAAGCCTATCTGATGAACTGAGCAAGGTTTTCCCCCCGACTGGGGCCGGGTTATCCGGCCCCACCTTTTTCCTCCTGGGAGGTCCAGATGCTTCAGCTGTCGCCAGAAAGCCTATTCCGGCCCGGCCCGCCGCGCGGAACCCATGTCCGCCGCGCCGCCGGTTTCACCCTGCCGCCGGGGGTTGAACGCTATGCCGTGCCCGGTGCCGGCGCGGTCGCGGTGCAAATCGCCGCCGGCGACCGGATCGAGATCATCAACGACGAGGGCGGCCAGCGTTGCGAGCTGCTGGCCGCGCATGCCGACGGCCGGCTGGACGCCGGAATCCTGGGCGCCTCTGCCGACATCGCGGCCGAGGGGCTGCGCGCGCTGCTCGCCTCGGACGGGCCGGGGCTGCAATCGTTGCGCCGCCGGCTGGCCGAGCTGGGTATCGCGCTGGCCGAGGCCCGCGCCATCGGCCTGTTCGGGGCGGAAACCCGGTCGGGCGAGGCCGTGGCGCTGACCGCCGCCGCCCCCGGCTGGCTGATCGCCGCCGCGCCGGGCGGGATCATGGATTTCGAGGCGCAGGACACCGCGACGCCGCTGACCCTGCGCATCACCCGCGCTGATCCGCGCCGCAAGGGCCAGTTCGCCCTGCCGGTGCCGCTGGCCGATCCGCTCCTGGACCTGCGGGTGAAATCCGCCACCGCCGAGGCCTATACCGTCAAGGCAGGGGATTTCATCCAGATCATCGACGTGGACGGCCGGCAATGCACGGATTTCCAGTGCTTCGATGCGCGCAAGCTGGACCGCGGCATCGTCCAGCCGCTGGACGTGACCACGACCCGCACCATCCAGGGCCATGCCTATCCGATGCCGGGCCTGCACGCGAAATATTACGACCACGACCTGACGCCGCTGGTCGAGGTGGTGCAGGACACCTGCGGGCGCCACGATGCCTTCGCCCTGGCCTGCTCGGCAAAGTATTACGACGATATCGGCTATCCCGGCCACGCCAACTGCACGGACAATTTCAACGCCGCGCTGGCTTCTTATGGGGTCGATGGCCGCGCCGGCTGGATGGCGGCGAACTTCTTCTTCAACACCGGCATCGACGCCCATGGCGTGATGTATGCCGATGAGCCCTGGTCGCGCCCCGGCGACTATGTGCTGCTGCGGGCGCTGACCGATCTGGTCTGCGTCTCCTCGGCCTGTCCCGACGACACCACCGCCGCCAATGGCTGGCACCTGACCGATATTCACGTCCGCAGCTATGGCGCGCAGGAGCGGTTCAGCCGCGCGACCGCCTGGCGCGCCACCCCCGACGCGGAGCCGACCATGACCCGTGAGACCGCCTTCCACAAGAATTTCGCCGCCCTGACCCGCGACTTCGTCGAATATCGGGGCTTCTGGTTGCCGAATTCCTTCCCCGAATGCGACCCGGTCGAAAGCTACTGGGCCTGCCGCGAAGGCGTGGTGGTGATGGACCTGTCCGCCCTGCGCAAGTTCGAGGTGACCGGCCCCGACGCCGAGGCGCTGATGAACTGGGTGCTGACCCGCGACGTGGCCAAGCTGGGCCACGGCCAGGTGGTCTATTCGGCGATGTGCTATCCGCATGGCGGCATGATCGACGACGGCACGCTGTTCCGGCTGGGCGACCAGAACTTCCGCTGGATCGGCGGCAGCGACGAGGGCGGGGTCTGGATGCGCGAGCAGGCCGAGAAGCTGGGCCTGAACGTGATGATCCGCTCCTCGACCGACCAGATGCACAACCTGGCGGTGCAGGGGCCGAAATCGCGCGAGCTGATGGCCGAGATCATCTGGACGCCGCCGCATCAGCCCGCCGTGGCCGATCTGGGCTGGTTCCGCTTCACCGTCGGCCGCATCGGCGGCGAACGCGGCGTGCCGGTGGTGGTGTCGCGCACCGGCTACACCGGCGAGCTGGGTTACGAGATCTTCTGCCATCCCAAACATGGCGATGTGGTCTTCGAGGCGGTCTGGAACGCCGGCCAGCCGCGCGGCATCAAGCCGATGGGCCTTGCCGGGCTGGACCTGGTGCGCATCGAGTCCGGGCTGGTCTTTGCCGGCTACGATTTCAGCGACCAGACCGACCCGTTCGAGGCGGGCGTGGGCTTCACGGTGCCGCTCAAGTCCAAGAATGCCGATTTCGTCGGCCGCGAGGCACTGATCCGGCGCAAGGAGCATCCCACGCGGAAATTCGTCGGGCTGGAGATCGACGGCCAGGACGCGGTGGCCCATGGCGATTGCATCCGCATCGGCCGGGCGCAGGTCGGCGAGATCTGCTCGGCGATGCATTCGCCGCGCAGCAACCAGCGGATCGCGCTGGCGCGGATCGACATCGCCCATGCCGAACCCGGCACCGAGGTCGAGGTCGGGCGGCTGGACGGGCATATCAAGCGCATCGCCGCGAAGGTCGTGGCATTCCCGCATTACGACCCGAAGAAGGAACGCCCCCGCGCCTGAGGCGCGGGCCGGCAGCCGAAAACGCAGCCAGGAGAAGGCGCCGGAATCCCCCGGCGGAACAGCAAGAACAACGGAACATCACCGCCCCTTCCACAACCGACAGGGATCTGACAGGTGGAACAGGATCTTGCGACCAAAACCGGACGGCAACCAGGGGCGGGCGCCCGTGGGATCGCGCTTGCGCCGATCCTGGGCGATCAAGCCGCCCCGCGCCGCACCCGTCTTCTGCCTTGCGGGACGGAGGGCTCGCATCGGAAAGCCGCTTGCCGTATCCATCAGACCGGCAAACAGGCATTGGGCGCGCGATTGCGCGCCCTTTTGCTGTCTTTGAAGCAGTTCCGGGGGCGAGCGCCAGCCCCTGTCTCGCATGCAAGGGCATCGCCGACCACCGCCCGGCCGTTCCGGATCGGTCGGCGGAACCTGCCCCGCCGGTTCGGGGCGCGAACCAGGGCGGCGCAAGCCCTGCATCCGATCCACGCCATTCCTTGATGCGTTCCTTCGCGCTGCGCCGGCCGGTCGAGGCCGCCGGAAAGCCGAAGCCGTCGCTCCATCAGCCATTGCAAGATCCATTTCAGACAAGGGCCTTCTCACCTCTCCGACCGACAGGACATTTCCGCCTGTCATGACGCGCGACCAGCGCCGCAAGGCGTTTTCCGGGCCGAAAAGTCCCGGAGCAGTGACAAAAACAGGGAGAACGACAATGGAACCAACGACGACCATGCTTTATCCGGATCAGGTGACGCTCAGTTCGCTGGTGCAGAACCTGATCTATGGCTCGGGCACCGCGGGGGCGATCCTCGTAGTGGTGGGGCTGCTGATGATCGACGCAGGCACCACCCGCAACGGCAGCCTGTTCAACTCGACGATCGAAAAGACCATCGGCTTTTTCCTGGGCTTCGCCGCCTATTTCGTCATCGGCTTCGGCTTCTGGGCCGGGCAATATTACGTCATGGGCGGCGCGAGCCTGGCGGATTCGCTCAAGGACTGGTGGCTGGGTGGTGCGCTGGCCAATGGCGTGGCGCAGCATGTCGATCCGGCGGTGTTCCCGGGGCTGAACACCTTCCAGATCTTCGTGTTCTTCCTGGCCTGCTTTTCCGGAATCATCAACGTGCTGCTGCATTTCGCCGTGTCCGAGCGGATGAAGCCGCTGGCCTATTACATCACCTCGGTCGTGGCGTCGGTGGTGTCCTCGGCGCTCAGCTTCGCGGTCTGGGGCTCGGTCGGGCCGCTGACCAATGCCGGCTTCCACGACTTCTTCGGCGTCGGCTTCGTCTACCTGTTTCCGGCCGGCATGGCGCTGGTGCTGGTGCCGATGCTGGGCCGGCGGCCCGGCATGTTCGAGCCGCATCCCAAGGTGAACTCCTATGACGCGCCCAGCATCGGCCTGGCCGCGACCGGGCTGATGACGATCTTTTCCGGCCTGCCGCTGGTGATCCTGTCCTGCCTGTTCTTCTTCGAGCCGCAGGCGCTGGCGGTCAGCGTCACCATGGCCGATACCAGCGTGGGCATCGTCTTCAACAATTACGGCCTGGCCTGGGCGGGCGGCGCGGTCACCGGCGCGATCATCGGCTACCGCAAGCGCTCTTACGCCTATCTGCTGCTGGGGCCGCTGTCAGGCTATGTGGCCGGTGCGCCGGGCTTCGACGTCTATGCGCCCTGGCAGACCTTCCTGGTCGGCCTGACGGCGCCGGTGATCGCCTGGCTCGTCTACGAGTTCACGCAAAAGCGCGGCATCGACGAGCACAAGCTGTTCCCGCTGTTCCTGGGCGCCGGCGTCTACGGGCTGATCATGGTCGGGCTGATCAAGGCCGGCACCCCGCATGGCGGCTATTTCGGCATCGAGGAGGGGCCCTATGCCTTCCAGCACAACCGGATCGGCGTGACCATGCAGGTGGTCGGTGCCCTGGTCTGCGTCGGCGCCGGCATGCTGACCGCGGCGGTCCTGACCTTCATCCTGAAGCAGACGGTGGGCCTGCGCGTGGACGAGGAGGACCAGGCGACCGGCCTCGACGAGATCTATTGGGGGATGAAGCCCAATCCGGCCTCGCTGCCGGACCGGCCGATCTGAACCCCGGCAAAAGAGCAGGCCCCGGCATAGCGCCGGGGCCTTTTCAGTTCTGCAACGGTCGCAAGGCGCGGATGGCGCGCCGCCGCGGCGGCATCGCCCCGTCTAGCGGACGCGGATGGCGAAGGCCTTGCGTACGGTTTCCTCGGTCTTCCAGATGCCGTCGAAGCCGGCCTCGATGACGAAGGTGTCGCCGGCTCCGAAGCTGCGCGGCTCTTGGCCGTTGTCGGTCAGCGTCACCTTGCCCTCGAAGATCCGGATGTACTCGTCCACGTCGTAGCGCACGCGATAGCTGCCGGGCGTGGCTTCCCAATAGCCGGTCAGGAACTTGCCGTCCTCGGACTGGTTCTCGATCCAGGTCTTCATGCTGGGTGAGCCCTCGACGGGATGCCACCAGTCCAGATCCTCGGTGATCGGTTGGACCGAGGGGGTCTGGTAGGTACCGAATTTCTTGATCGCCATGAACGTCTCCTCTCTGTTGATGGGATGTGGTAATGGGGCGGACGGACGCGCCGCGTCAGTCCATGTTGCGGCTGCTTTCGGCGGCGGTGGTGAAATGCCGCATCAGCACCGTCGCCAGCTCGGCCTCGATGCCCCGCCTGTCGACGGCTTTGGCCATGCATTGCAGCCACAGGTCGCGCATCTGCGGGCCGATGGGAACATGGGCGTGGATTTCTTTCAGCCGCGCGTGACGGTGTTTCATGACGTAATATTGTGGCCCGCCGAAGAAGCCGCACAGGTAGTTGAACTGTTCCTCGCGCGAATGCGCGACGCCGGCGCCCTGCAGATGCAGCAGATGCAGCTCTTTCGCGTCCTCGTCCTGTTCGACGATGTCGTAGAATTCCTTGACGAGGGCGCGGATGCCCTCGTCCCCTCCCAGCTGCTCGTAAATCGACTGCTTTCGTTGCGCAGCAAAATACATGGCGTGCCTCCTCGGAAACTTCTCCCAGACTAGCAGGAAATAAATTATTCTCTCAAGAAAAATTATCCCCTGACGACCGGGCTGGCGCTGCCGCGGGACAACCCTTCGGGAACCGCGGCCGGGGGCGGCGGCGTTCGGGGCGGCATGGCCGACGCGGCGGCAAACCGCATGGAGCTTCCACGCCATGCGAGCTATCGTATAGGCTTTGCTGTGAAAATCCGCCAAGCTGTTTGATCGGAACAACAAAGGAATGACGTGAAATGGTAAGCCAGACGGCAAAGATAGATGGCTCGCTGACGCAGAATCCCCATGCGATTCGCGACAGCCGCGAGAAGAATCTTGAGGTTGCCATCGGCCGGCAAGTGCGGGAATTGCGCAAGCGGCAACGGATGACCGGCTCGAAACTGGCCAGCCAGGCCGGCCTGTCGGTCGGCATGCTGTCGAAGATCGAGAACGGGGTGATCTCGCCTTCGTTGACCACGCTGCAGACCTTGGCCGATGCGTTGCGCGTGCCGCTGATCCAGCTTTTCTCGGGCTATGAGGAACCGCGCGGCGCCATGCATGTCAAGTCCGGCACCGCCGTCGAGGTCGAGCGCGCCGGCACCCGCGCCGGCCACCAGTATCATCTGCTGGGCCATATCGGCTCGAACAACAGCGGCGTGGTGGTCGAACCCTATCTGATCGTGCTCAGCACCGAAAGCGACCACTTCCCCACCTTCCAGCATGAAGGGATCGAGCTGCTCTACATGCTCGAGGGCAGAATCGGTTATCGCCATGGCGAGCAGATCTATGATCTGGAGCCCGGCGACAGCCTGATTTTCGACGCCGACGCCCCGCATGGGCCCGAAGTTCTGCGCGATCTTCCGGCCCGCTACCTGTCGGTGATATGCTATCCCCAGTCAAAGTAAATTCCTGAGAAGAAACACCATTTTCTGACGCCTTCGACTTGCTTCCCGCCCGCATAATTTTCTGTCGGGTAAAAAAAATATCTTGCTAGGCAATGATTTTTACTCTTAGCTGATCCGTGACGGCTTCAACGCCAGCTGAACGGAGGTTGCTAATGTGTGGCATCGTTGGCCTGTTCCTGAAAAAAGATGATCTGCGGCCCCGCTTGGGGGACCTGCTGACCGACATGTTGATTTCCATGACGGATCGCGGGCCCGACAGCGCGGGGATCGCGATCTATGGGGACGAGTCTCAGGGACTCAAGATGACGATCCAGTCCGATACGCCCGACGAGGCGTTCAAGGGGCTCGAGGACAATCTGAACGCGCTGCTGGGTGCGCCGGTGCGGATGCGGGTGGTCGACACCCATGCCGTGCTGAGCCTGCCCGAAGGCTCCGAGGCCGAGGTGCGGGCCTATATGTCCGAAAAGGGCATCCGCGTCATGGGCGCCGGCCAGTCGATGGAGATCTTCAAGGAGGTCGGGCTGCCGAAGGACGTGGCCTCGCGCTTCGGCATCCGGCAGATGGCCGGCAGCCACGGCATCGGCCATACCCGGATGGCGACCGAAAGCGCCGTGACCACGCTGGGCGCGCATCCGTTCTCGACCGATGACGACCAGTGCCTGGTGCATAACGGTTCGCTCTCGAATCACAACCGGATGCGGCGCGAACTGGCCCGCAAGGGCTTCGTCCCGCAGACCCAGAACGATACCGAGGTCGCCGCCTGCTACATCTCCTCGCGGCTGGCCGAGGGCGCCAACCTGGGCGAGGCGCTGGAAGGCACGCTCGAGGATCTGGACGGGTTCTTCACCTTCGTCGTCGGCACCAAGAACGGCTTCGGCGTGGTGCGCGATCCCATCGCCTGCAAGCCCGCGGTGATGGCCGAGACCGACAGCTACGTCGCCTTCGGTTCGGAATACCGGGCCTTCGCGAACCTGCCGGGCATCGAAGATGCCCGCATCTGGGAACCGGAACCCGCCACCGTGTATTTCTGGGAGCGCTGACATGACTACCATGGCCAATACGCAAATCCGCGAAGACCTTGACATCGGCGTGCAGCCCCGGACCATTGACATGGCCTGGACCGAGTTGCGCGATCTCAACAGCACGCTTCAGGCGCAGACCGGCGGCGAATGGGTGATCGAAAACCCGCGCGGCGCCCATGCGCTGGCGGTCGGGTTGCAGGCGCCGCTGGAGGTGACGATCAAGGGCTCCACCGGCTATTACTGCGCCGGCATGAACAAGGAGGCGCAAGTGCATGTGACCGGTTCGGTCGGGCCGGGGGTCGCCGAGAACATGATCTCGGGCAGCGTCGTGGTCGAGGGCGATGCCAGTCAGTATGCCGGCGCCACCGGCCATGGCGGGCTTCTGGTCGTCAAGGGCAATGCCAGCTCGCGCTGCGGCATCTCGATGAAGGGCATCAACATCGTCGTGCATGGCAATATCGGCCACATGTCGGCCTTCATGGCGCAATCGGGCAATCTGGTGGTGCTGGGCGACGCGGGCGATGCGCTGGGCGACAGCCTTTACGAGGCGCGGCTGTTCGTGCGCGGCAAGGTCAAGTCGCTGGGCGCGGATTGCATCGAAAAAGAGATGCGGCCCGAGCATCTGGAGATCCTGGCCGACCTGCTTCAGCGCGCCGGCGCCGATGCCGACCCGTCCGAGTTCCGCCGCTATGGCTCGGCCCGCAAGCTCTATAACTTCCACGTCGATCACGCCGGCGATTACTGAGGATCATACGATGGACCAAACCCCTCGCACCCTGCCGCGCCAGAGCTGGACCTTCTCGAACGAGATCAATTCGGAGATCCGCCGCGCCGCCGCCACGGGCATCTATGACATCCGCGGTGGCGGGGCCAAGCGCCGCGTGCCGCATTTCGACGACCTGCTGTTTCTCGGCGCCTCGATCAGCCGCTATCCGCTGGAAGGCTATCGCGAGAAATGCGACACCTCGGTCGTGCTGGGCACCCGCTTCGCCAAGAAGCCGATCGAGCTGAAGATCCCGATCACCATCGCCGGCATGTCCTTCGGCGCGCTTTCGGCCCATGCGAAAGAGGCGCTGGGTCGCGGCGCGACCATGGCGGGCACCTCGACCACCACCGGCGACGGCGGCATGACCAACGAGGAACGCGGCCATTCCGAAAAGCTGGTCTACCAGTATCTGCCCTCGCGCTATGGCATGAATCCGGACGACCTGCGCCGCGCCGACGCGATCGAGGTCGTGGTCGGGCAGGGCGCCAAGCCCGGTGGCGGCGGCATGCTGCTGGGCCAGAAGATCACCGAGCGGGTCGCCAGGATGCGCAACCTGCCCATGGGCATCGACCAGCGGTCCGCCTGCCGCCATCCCGACTGGACCGGCCCCGACGATCTGGAGATCAAGATCCTCGAGCTGCGCGAGATTACCGGCTGGGAGAAGCCGATCTACATCAAGATCGGCGGCGCACGGCCCTATTACGACACCGCGCTGGCGGTGAAGGCGGGCGCCGACGTGGTGGTGCTGGACGGCATGCAGGGCGGCACCGCGGCCACGCAGGACGTTTTCATCGAGCATGTCGGTCAGCCGACGCTGGCCTGCATCCGCCCGGCGGTGAAGGCGCTGCAGGATCTGGGGATGCATCGCAAGGTGCAGCTGATCGTCTCGGGCGGCATTCGCGGCGGCGCCGACGTGGCCAAGGCGCTGGCGCTGGGGGCCGACGCGGTGGCCATCGGCACCGCGGCCCTGGTCGCGCTTGGCGACAACGACCCGCGCTGGGAAGAAGAGTACCAGAAGCTTGGCGCCACCGCCGGCGCCTATGACGACTGGCACGAGGGTCGCGACCCGGCGGGCATCACCACCCAGGATGCCGAGCTGATGATGCGGCTGAACCCGGTCGAGGCCGGCCGCCGGCTGCGCAACTACCTGGCGGTGATGACGCTGGAATGCCAGACCATCGCCCGCGCCTGCGGCAAGAGCCACGTCCACAATCTCGAACCCGAGGATCTTTGCGCCCTGACCGTCGAGGCCGCCGCCATGGCGGGCGTCCCGCTGGCCGGCACGAGCTGGGTTCCCGGGCAGGCCGCATACTGACAACATGAAGCCAAAGGGCGGGACGAAGTATCCCGCCCTGGGTCAGACATCCTTCAACAGGGAGATTATCGAATGACCGACATGGCCACCTTTGCCCGCGAATCCGACATGGTGCAGAAGCGGGACAAGCCCCGCCAGGGCGCCGCGAACCCGCAACAGAAATCCGCCGAACCGCTGGACCTGGCCGCCTATGCGCGCGACCGGGGCATCAAGCATTTCATGGTCTCCTTCACCGATCTGTTCGGCAGCCAGCGCGCCAAACTGGTCCCGGCCGAGGGTATCGCCGACATGCAGGCCGGCGGCGCGGGCTTTGCCGGTTTCGCCACCTGGCTTGACCTGACGCCGGCCCATCCCGACATGCTGGGGCTGCCTGACGCCTCTTCGGTGATCCAGCTTCCCTGGAAGAAAGAGGTGGCCTGGGTCGCCTCGAACTGCGTGATGAGCGGCGGCATCGACCTGGCGCAGGCGCCGCGCAACGTGCTGACCCGGCTGTGCCGCGAGGCCGCCGATATGGGCCTGACCGTCAAGACCGGGGTCGAGCCGGAATTCTTCCTGATGACGCCGGACGGGCTGGCCATCGGCGACCCGGCCGACACCGCGATGAAGCCCTGCTACGACCAGCAGGCGATGTTCCGCCGCCTGGACGTGATCGCCGAGATCTCGGACTACATGCTCGAACTGGGCTGGGAGCCCTATCAGAGCGACCACGAGGACGCCAACGGCCAGTGGGAGATGAACTGGAAATACGACAATGCGCTGGCGACCGCCGACAAGCATTCGTTCTTCAAGTTCATGACCAGGGCCATCGCCGAAAAGCACGGGCTGCGCGCCACCTTCATGCCCAAGCCGATCATGGGGCTGACCGGGAACGGCTGCCACCTGCATATCTCGGTCTGGAACGCCGACGGCACCAACGCCTTTGCCGACGACCGGGACGAGCTGGGCCTGTCCCAGCAGGGCTATCACTTCGTCGGCGGCATCATGAAACATGCCTCGGCGCTGGCGCTGCTGAGCTGCCCGACGGTGAACAGCTACAAGCGCATCAACGCGCCGCGCACCACCTCGGGCGCGACCTGGGCGCCGAACAGCGTCACCTGGACCGGCAACAACCGCACCCATATGGTGCGCGTGCCCGGCCCCGGCCGGTTCGAGTTCCGCCTGCCCGACGGCGCCGCCAACCCCTATCTGGTGCAGGCGGCGATCATGGCGGCCGGGCTGTCGGGGCTGCGCGCGAAGGCCGATCCCGGCCCGCGTTCCGACATCGACATGTATGCCGAGGGCCATACCATCACCGGCGCGCCGAAACTGCCGCTGAACCTGCTGGACGCGATCCGCGCCTTCGACGCGGACGAGGGGCTCAAGGCCGCGATGGGGCATGAATTCTCTGCCGCCTATATCAAGCTCAAGAACCGGGAGTGGAACCACTATTGCGCGCATCTGTCGCAATGGGAACGGGACAACACCCTGGACATCTAAGCGGCTGCTCCCTCCCAGGCACCGCGAAACCCCGGTGGCATCTAGCCGCCGGGGTTTTCCATTGCCTCCGCCCGCAGCGGCCGGCGGGCCGAGGGGCTGGTGCCGAACTGCGCGCGGAAGCTGCGGCTGAAATGGCTGCGACTGGCGAAGCCGGTCGCCAGCGCGATCTCGGCCAGCGGCAGGCCGGACTGGCTCAGCAGTTCCCGGGCCTTGTCCAGCCGCAGCCGGCGATAGAACTGCATCACGCTTTCGCCCAGCTGCGCCTGCGCCAGCCGTTCCAGGTGCCGGGGCGTCATGTCGCAAAGCTGGCCCAGATCCTCGAGCCCCAGCGGATCGGCGATATGGCTGGTCATCAGCTCGACCATGGCGACCAGCGCCGGGTGATGCAGGTCGTATTTGCGCGCCGGGTCCAGCTGCTGCGGCGCCTCGGCCTCGCGGATGCCGGTATGGATGAACCAGTCGCTGACCGCCCGCGCCAGCCCCGCCCCATGCGCCGAGGCGATCAGCGCATGCATCATGTCCAGGGGCGCCATGCCGCCGGCGCAGGTGAAGCGGTCGCGGTCGATGACGAACAGCCGCCTTTCGATCAGCGCGTCGGGCCAGGTCTCGCGCATGGCGTCCAGATGCTGCCAGTGGATGGTGAAGCGCCGCGCCGCCATCACCCCGGCCGCCGCCAGGATCGCCGCCCCGCCCGAGATGCCGCCAAGCGCCACCCCGCGCCGCGCCAGCCGGCGCACGAAGGCCAGCACCCGCGGATCGCGCTGCGCCAGCGGATCGCCCCCCGCCACCACGAACAGGATGTCCAGATTCTCGTCGGCCTCGGCCAGGGCGATGGTCTCGAATCCGCCGGCGACCGAGCTGGGCGCGAAGCCGCCCTCGGTCGAGACGAATTGCAGCTCGTAGAGCGGCCGGCCGCTCAGCAGGTTCGCCGCGCGCAGCGGTTCGACCGCCGAGGCGGTGGACATCAGCGCGTAACCCGGCAGCAGCAGGAAGCCGTAGCGGCGGGGGCGAGAATCGGGGCGCATGGCAGACCTTTGGCTTTCCGCCTCAGCCTGCCATCCATGTCCGGAACAGGCAAGGCAATGTCCTTATCGGGCGCATTGCCGGGGCCGAGCTGTGCCAGATTCGAATCGACGAAGGAGATTATCGCCATGCATTTCTCGGGCTTGCGGGTCATCAGAGAGGCGCTGACCGGTCACAAGGGATGGAAGCCGCTATGGCGCAATCCCGAACCGCAGCCGGCCTATGACTACATCATCGTCGGCGGCGGCGGGCATGGGCTGGCGACGGCCTATTATCTTGCCAAGACCTTCGGCCGGGCGCGCATCGCCGTGCTGGAGAAAAGCTGGCTCGGTTCGGGCAATATCGGCCGCAACACCACGATCATCCGCTCGAACTACCTGCTGCCGGGCAACGAGCCCTTCTACGAATTCTCGATGAAGCTCTGGGAGGGGCTGGAGCAGGAGTTCAACTTCAACGCCATGGTCAGCCAGCGCGGCATCCTGAACCTGTGCCATACCGATGCGCAGCGCGATGCCTTCCGCCGGCGCGGCAATGCCATGCTGCTGGCCGGCGCCGATGCCGAACTGCTGGACCCCCAGCAGGTGCGGGCCATGGCGCCGTTCCTGAACTTCGACAATGCCCGCTTCCCGATCAAGGGCGGGCTGTTGCAGCGCCGGGCCGGGACCGCGCGCCATGACGGCGTGGCCTGGGGCTATGCCCGCGGCGCCGACATGCGCGGCGTCGACCTGATCCAGAATTGCGAGGTCACCGGTTTCCGGATCGACGGCGGCCGCATCAGCGGGGTCGAGACGACGCGCGGCTATATCGCCGCCGGCAAGGTCGGCGTGGCGGTGGCGGGCTCGTCCGGCCGGGTGATGGCGATGGCGGGGATGCGGCTGCCGATCGAAAGCCATGTGCTGCAGGCCTTCGTTTCGGAGGGGCTGAAGCCGACCATCCCCGGGGTCATCACCTTCGGCGCCGGGCATTTCTATGTCAGCCAGTCCGACAAGGGCGGCCTGGTCTTCGGCGGCGATATCGACGGCTACAACTCCTATGCCCAACGCGGCAACCTGCCGGTGATCGAGGACGTGACCGAGGGCGGCATGGCGCTGATGCCGATGATCGGCCGGGCGCGGCTGCTGCGCGTCTGGGGCGGCATCATGGACATGTCCATGGACGGCAGTCCGATCATCGACCGCACGCCCGTCGAGGGGCTCTATCTGAATGCGGGCTGGTGCTATGGCGGCTTCAAGGCGACGCCCGCCAGCGGCTATGCCTTTGCCCATCTGCTGGCCACCGACCGCCCGCACGAAACCGCCGGCGCCTATCGCCTGGACCGTTTCGCGCGCGGCTATGTCATCGACGAAAAGGGCGTGGGCGCCCAACCGAACCTGCATTGAGGCCGCCATGCTGATCCCCCATCCCCTTCTTGGCCTGCGCGACGCACAGGAATTCACCTATCTGGGCGATGCGCGCCTGATCGACCGCCCCGACGGCATGGCCGAAGGCGCCGAGGCCGCCTTTGCCGAATACGTCTATCTGCGCGACAATCCGGCCGGGGTGCATCGCGAATTGTGGTTCCACGAGCAGGGCGACCGCTCCTGGCTGGTCGTGACCCGAGACACCACCACGCACGAGATCCTGGGCGCCGAGCTGGCGCGTGACGCGAAGCTGAAAGGCGGTGCCGCATGACCCGCCTGAGCGGAGGGCTGATCGACCGCGCCCGCGACCTGAAATTCACCTTCGACGGCCGGAGCTATTCCGGCCATCCCGGCGACACGCTGGCTTCGGCGCTGCTGGCGAACGGCGTGCGGCTGATGGGCCGCAGCTTCAAGTATCACCGGCCGCGCGGCGTCTTCTCGGCCGGGTCCGAAGAGCCGAATGCGCTGGTGGAACTGCGCGGCGGCGCCCGGAAAGAGCCCAATACCCGCGCCACCGTGGCCGAGCTTTACGACGGGCTGGAAGCCGCCAGCCAGAACCATGTCGGGCCTCTGGGCTTCGACCTGCTGGCGATGAACGACCTGTTCTCCTCGTTCTTTGCCGCGGGCTTCTATTACAAGACCTTCATGTGGCCGCGCGCCTTCTGGGAAAAGCTCTACGAGCCGGCGATCCGCCGGGCGGCGGGCTTGGGCAGCCTGTCGATGCAGCCCGATCCCGACGCCTATGACAAGGGCTTCCTGCATTGCGACCTGCTGGTCATCGGCGGCGGCGCGGCGGGGCTTTCGGCGGCGCTGACCGCCGGCCGCGCCGGGGCGCGAGTCATCCTGGCCGACGAGGATTTCCGCCTGGGCGGCCGGCTGCTGGCGGAATCCCACCCGTTGGACGATGCCCCGGCGGCCGAATGGATCGCGCGGGCCGAGGCCGAGCTGGCGGCGCTGCCCAATGTCCGCATCCTGCGCCGCACTACGGTGTTCGGCGCCTTCGACCACGGCGTCTATGGCGCGGTCGAGCGGGTCGCCGATCACCTGCCCGAGCCGGGCCGGCAGGTGCGCCAGACGCTCTGGCGGATCACCGCCCGCCGCGCCGTGCTGGCCGCCGGCGCCATCGAGCGGCACATTCCGTTCCAGAACAACGACCGCCCCGGCATCATGCTGGCCGGCGCGATGCGCGCCTATGCCAACCGCTGGGCGGTCAGCCCGGCGAAACGGGTGGCGATCTTTACCAATAACGACGACGGCCACCGCACGGCGCTGGACCTGGCCGCCAAGGGGGTCGATGTCGCGGCGGTGATCGACAGCCGCCAGGACGCGCGCGCCCAGGGCGATTACCGGCTGGTCCATGGCATGGTCAGCAATGCCAAGGGCCGCCTGGGTCTGCGCGGTATCGAGATCGACAGCAACGGACGCAGGGAATGGCTGGCTTGCGGCGCGCTCGGCGTCGCCGGCGGCTGGAACCCGAACGTGCATCTGGCCTCGCACCACCGCGGTCGGCCGGTCTGGGACGAGACGCTGCAAGCCTTCGTCCCCGGCGAAAACGGACCGCGCGGGCTGATCGTCGCCGGCGCCGCGACGGGGCAGGGCAGCACCGCTGCCGCGCTGCGCTCGGGCGCCGACGCGGCGGTCGAGGCGCTGGCCCAGCTCGGCATCGAGGCCCGGCCCGCCGAGCTGCCGGCGGCCGAGGATGCGCCGGCCGGTCTGCGCCCGCTCTGGCATGTGCCGGGCAAGGGCCGCGCCTGGGTCGATTTCCAGAACGACGTGACCGTCAAGGACATCAAGCTGGCGCATCAGGAAAACATGCGCCCGGTCGAGCATCTGAAGCGCTGGACCACGCTGGGCATGGCCACCGACCAGGGCAAGACCGCCAACGTCACCGCCCTGGCGGTCATGTCGGAACTGACCGGCAAGCCGATCCCGGAAACCGGCACGACGATCTTTCGCCCGCCCTATAGCGGCGTGTCGCTGTCGGTGCTGGGCGGCGGCGATACGGGGGCGCATTTCCGCCCGCGCCGCCTGACGCCCACGCATGAATGGGCGCGCGCGCAGGGCGCCGTGTTCATCGAGGTCGGCCCCTGGATGCGGGCGCAATACTTCCCCCGTCCGGGCGAGACGCATTGGCGCCAGACCGTGGACCGCGAGGTGCTGGCCACCCGCAAGGGCGTTGGCATCTGCGACGTGACCACGCTGGGCAAGGTGGATGTGCAGGGCGCGGATGCCGGAGAGTTCCTCGACCGGATCTATGCCAATGCCATGAAAAGCCTCAAGGTCGGCATGGTCCGCTATGGCTTGATGCTGCGCGAGGACGGCTCGGCCTGGGACGACGGCACCTGCGCCCGGCTGGCCGAGGACCATTACGTCGTCACCACCACCACCGCCCAGGCGGGACCGGTCTACCGGCAGATGGAATTCGCCCGGCAGTGCCTTTGGCCCGAGCTGGACGTGCAGTTGATCTCGACCACCGACGCCTGGGCGCAGATCGCGGTGGCCGGCCCCAATGCCCGCCGGTTGCTGGAGCGGATCGTGGACGGGTTCGACCTGTCGAACGAGGCTTTCCCCTTCATGGCCTGCGCCGGGCTGACGGTCTGCGGCGGGCTGCGGGCGCGGCTGTTCCGCATCAGCTTCTCGGGCGAGCTGGCCTATGAGCTTGCGGTTCCGTCCCGCTATGGCCAGGCGTTGGTCGAGCGGCTGATGGAACAGGGCGCCGATCTGGGCGCCACCCCCTATGGCACCGAAGCGCTTGGCGTGATGCGCATCGAAAAGGGCCATGCCGCCGGCAACGAGCTGAACGGCCAGACCACGGCGCAGATGCTGGGGCTGGGCCGCATGGTCAGCAGCAAAAAGGACGGCATCGGCGCGGTGATGTCCCGGCGCGAGGGGCTGGCAGCCGAAACCCGGGTGCTGGTCGGGCTGCAGCCGGTCGATCCGGCGCAGCCGGTGCTGGCCGGGATGCATCTTTTCGCCGAAGGCGCCGAGCACCGGACCGAGACCGACCAGGGCTGGATCACCTCGGCCTGCCATTCGCCGCATGTGGGATCCAGCATCGGCCTGGGCTTCCTGGCCAATGGCGGCGCCCGCCTGGGCGAGACGGTGATCGCCGCCAACCCGCTTCAGGGGCAGAAGGTGGCGCTGCGCGTCGTCTCGCCGCATTTCGTCGACCCCGAAGGAGGGCGCCTGCGTGACTGACCTGACTCCCATCACCGCTCTGGGTGCGCGGGCGCCCGCCCGGCACGCCTTCGGTGCGCTGACCATCACCGAGAATGCCGGCCTGGCGCTGGCCTCGCTGGCGCTGCGCCAAGGCGCGGCCGAGCCCGCGCCGCTGGGTCTGGCGCTGCCGGGGCCGGGGGCATGGCGGGCCGGGCAAGGCGTTGGCGCCTTCTGGACCGGGCCCGGCCAATGGATGATCGAGGCCGAGGGGCGCGCCGCCGAGGATTTCGCCGCCGCGCTGGCCGTCGAGGCGCCGGGCTGCTCGGTCACCGAACAGACCGACGGCTGGACCGTATTCGAAATCGTTTCGGACCGGGGCGGCGCCCCGATCCGGGCACTGATGGAAAAGCTGGTGAACATCGACGCCGCGGCCTTCGGGTCGGGCTCGGCCACGCGCACCGGCTTGCATCATATGAGCGTCTTCCTGATCCGCCGGGCCGAGGATCGGCTGGCGGTGATCGGCATGCGGTCTCTGGCCGCCGCGCTCTGGCACACGCTCGAGGAATCCGCCGGGCGCCTGAAGGGAGAAAGGACATGAACATGGCTGCAAGGAATGGCGGCGCAATCATCGACGGCAAGGGCTTTGCTTCCGGGGTTCGGGCGCGGGTTGCCGAGCATGTGGGGCGGCTGAAGGCGGCGCACGGTGTGGTTCCCGGTCTTGCGGTGGTGCTGGTGGGCGAGGATCCGGCCAGCGAGGTCTATGTCCGCAACAAGGGCATCCAGACCCGCGAGGCCGGCATGGCGAGCTTCGAGCACAAGCTGCCGGCCGAGACCCCGCAAGAGGATCTTCTGGCGCTGATCGGCCGGCTGAACGCCGATCCGGCGGTGCATGGCATCCTGGTGCAGCTGCCGCTGCCCGGGCACATGGATGCCGAGCGGGTGATCAACGCCATCGACCCGGCAAAGGACGTGGACGGGTTCCACATCTCGAATGTCGGGCTGCTGGGGACGGGGCAGAAAAGCATGGTGCCCTGCACGCCCTTGGGCTGCCTGATGCTGTTGCGCGACCGGCTTGGCGATCTTTCCGGGCTGAACGCGGTGGTGGTGGGGCGCTCCAACATCGTCGGCAAGCCGATGGCGCAGCTTTTGCTGGGCGACAGCTGCACGGTGACCATCGCGCATTCGCGGACCAAGGATCTGGCCGGGCTCTGCCGCAGCGCCGACATCCTGGTCGCGGCGGTCGGCCGGCCGCGGATGATCCGCGGCGACTGGGTCAAGCCCGGGGCGACGGTGATCGACGTGGGCATCAACCGCATCGAGGAGGACGGCCGCACCCGGCTGGTGGGCGACGTCGATTCCGACAGCGCGGCCCAGGTCGCCGGGGCCATCACCCCGGTGCCGGGCGGGGTCGGGCCGATGACCATCGCCTGCCTGCTGGCCAACACGCTGACCGCCTGCTGCCGGGCCCATGGCTGGCCCGAGCCCGAGGGCCTGACCGCCTGAGACATGCGCAGGGCCGGGTGTCCCCGGATCCGATGAAACCGAAGAACAACGGGCTTTGCCCATCAAGACAAGTGGAGAAACCGATGAACAAGTTCTGCCTGACCGTTGCCTGCGAATCCACGCGCGGCATCGTGGCCGCCATCTCGGGCTTTCTGGCCGAGAACGGCTGCAACATCACCGATTCCAGCCAGTTCGACGACCCGCAGACCGGCAAGTTCTTCATGCGCGTCAGCTTCGTCTCGGAAGAGGGCGTGGGGCTGGAGGATCTGCGCGCGGGCCTGGCCGAAGTGGCGGCGCCCTTCGCCATGCAATACGCCATCCACGACGAATCCGAGAAGATGAAGGTGGTGATCATGGTCAGCCGCTTCGGGCATTGCCTGAACGATCTCTTGTATCGCTGGCGCATCGGCGCCTTGCCGATCGAGATCGTGGCGGTGATCTCGAACCACAT
>NZ_JBHRXE010000003.1:0-15994 GCF_042648325.1 Paracoccus simplex
GGAGAGGATGGTCAGGATCCGGCCCTCCAGTTCCTGGCGGGTGATGCCGGTGCGGTTGCTGTTGAGTTGTTCGGGACCTAGCCCGCATCCATTGTCTGTGCACACGATCTCGAGATCGTAATCGTTGCCGAGAAGGTCCGCTTGGGTCGCTTTGACAGAAAGCTGAATCCGAAGGGGAACGTCAGCAGCTTCATCGGAATGGCGGATGAGAAAAGCGTCGATGGAATTCGCGAGAAGCTCGTCAACCACCACAAGTGGATTCGAGCTGATCCGAGTATTCTTTAGGCTTCCGCGGATGTCGAGTGTCAACTGGCGTCCTGCTCTCTTCATCGAAGGCTTTCCTGCCCTTATCGGATTCCTCACTGATCTGGTCAATGGAGGTAGGGAGCAGACGGCCAGAACATAAAGGGAACATTCCGCTTCCAGCAAGCACTACTTTGCTCCGGGACGAGATTTGGCCGACGATGGCGGGCCTCGACGCCAACCGCTCCAGTTTGTTGCGCTGCTGCTGCATCAGCGCGCGAAAACGTCAGAATCCGCCTCTTCAGAGGCCTCTACGGGATTGATCTTATGGAGGGGTTTGGGATCCGGCGGTAGGGGCCGAACCTACGACCGCTCGATTGGCAGGTCATTTCGAACTGGTCGCCTACGTCCACCCTGCAGCCGTGACATTTCCCTTTGCATTTGCAGTGAACTTCCGGTCTGCGTCCTCTCTGACCGGCTTACCCTTGATGGCGTTGTCCGTGGCTGAGCGCCCGCTTCGTGTGAATGCTGCGAGTGCCATGCCGCGCGGCCGCAAGTCCGCTTTCCGCCCTTTGCGTAGACACAGATTGCATCCAAGCTTGCCTTGGCAATGATCTTTAGTATGATCAGGTCATACCGGAGGCTGCATCATGACCGTCAAGACCACATTGAGCTTCACCGACCGCCACCACCGCTTCCTTATCGAGAAGGTGAGTGCGGGTATGTTCGCGTCCCAGTCCGCGATGGTGGCCGCGGCCTTGGAGCAGATGATCCAGGACGAGCAGGAACGCGAAGTGGCGCTGGATGCCCTGGCTGACGAGATCCGAAGCCGACTTCAGACATCGCCCGCAGACTTTATCGATGTGGATGACGCCTTTGCCCGTGCCCGGCGCCGAGTCTCGAAGAGCGGCCGCCGTTGAGCTACCGCATACGCTTCCACCCCTTGGTGGCGAACGATCTTGAGTGGATTGCCGGATGGATCGCGGATTACGCGGGCGAATCTGCCGCTGCAGCGAAGTTGGCGGAGATTGAGGCTGTGATCCGTGGTCTGTCCGATGTCCCGCACAAGGGCAGCTTGCGCGATGAGATTGCGCCGGGACTCCGCGCTATCCCGGCGGGGCGCAAGGGTGTAGTGGTCTTCAAGGTTGACGATGGCATGAGGGAGATTCTTGTCTATGCGGTCACTTACGGAGGGGCCGACTGGATCAAGCGGAGTCGACCGAGGGGATAGTGCCGATGCTCGCTATTCGGCGGATCCGGTGGTCGGGGTGTTTCGGCTGCGATCTTGGAGGGCCACAGAAAATGCGTGCCGAAGGGCAGGGCGCCGCACAGGGGCTGGTCCAGCGTGCGGAAGGTCAGCGAGAGGATCAGGATCCCGGCGCCGATGGCGAGGCCGCGCGCCGTATCGGGCAGGCGCTGTCGCAGCAGTAGCGCGTAGACCAGGATCAGCAGCGGCACCGGCGCGTAGCTGGCCGAGGAGCCGAGGCCGGGGATCATCGAGAAGAGCGGCACCATCGCGGCGGCGTAGGGAATGAAGCCCGCCGTCACCAGGGCGGCGACCCAGGGACGCGCCCCGAAATAGTCCCGAGTTGCGGCAAAGACGTAGAGCAGGTGACCTGCCTCCCGGAAGTTCCCTCGGCGTGATGCAGAGTCTGCCCAATCTGAAGGAGCAGACGAGATGAGGAAGAGCCGTTTTACCGAGGCGCAGATTATCGGGATGATCAAGGAACAGGAGGCTGGTTTGCCCACGTCCGAGCTTTGTCGGAAGCATGGGCTGAGCCCCGCGACATTCTACAAGCTGAAGGCGAAGTATGGCGGCATGGACCTGTCCGACGCCAAGCGGCTGAAGCAGCTTGAGGACGAGAATGCGAAGCTCAAGCGCCTGCTGGCTGATGCCATGCTTGACAACGTGGTGCTGAAGGATCTGTTGGGAAAGCCCTGACGACGCTGGGGCAACGGCGGGACGCGGTGCTGCGGGCGATGAGGGATCATCCGATCTCTCAACGTCGCGCCTGCGTTCTGATCGGTGTCGATCCGAAGACGGTGCGGCGCAAGCGGCCGCCCGATAACCCGGAGATTCGTGAGGAGATGCACAAGATTGTCAATCGGCACCGAACTTTGACCCCTTATAGGCGTCCCAAAATGACGCCCTGCTTGGCGCAGGGGTAGCTGGCCCGATGCGGTGTAGCCTCCCCACAGCGCAGCCGTATCGGGCCAGCGGGGTTTCGGTTATTCCCTGGTCTTGAAGCGCCAGCTCTCGTTGCCGGTCTCGACAATGTCGCAGTGATGGGTGAGGCTCTCGAGTAGAGCGGTAGTCATCTTGGCGTCGCCGAAGACCGACGGCCATTCGCCGAAGTCGAGGTTTGTCGTCACGATGATGGAAGTGCGCTCGTAGAGGCGGCTGATGAGGTGGAACAGCAGTTGCCCGCCGGTCTGGGCGAAGGGCAGATAGCCGAGTTCGTCGAGGATCAGGAAGTCGAGCCGGCACAGCAGTCCGCGGTGCGTCCCTGGCGGTCGGCACGGGCTTCAGCATCGCGCTTGTTCACCAGGTCCACGACGTTGAAGAAGCGGCCTCGTTTGCCACGCCTGATGCACGACCGGGCGATGCTGACGGCAAGGTGGGACTTCCCGGTGCCGGTCCCGCCGATCAGCACGATGTTGCGCTGCTGGTCGAGGAACTCCCCGCTGGCCAGATCGCGCACCAGCGTCTCGTTCACGGGCGTTTCCTCGAAGGCGAACTCGTCGATCTCCTTGGCCAAGGGAAGCCGTGCGATCGTCATCTGGCATTTGATCGAGCGTGCCTGCTTCTCGCTGATCTCCGCGTTCAGGAGGTCGCCGACGATCTGCTGCGGCTCGTGCTGTCGCTTCACTGCCGTGGCGATGATCTCATCGTAGGCGGCTTTCATGCCGTAGAGCTTCAGTTGGCCCATCGTGCAGGTGCGCGTCTTCGACACGACGCGTCCAGCACCTGTGGTCTTTCCATGGATCGGTCTCCTCAGGCTGTCGTAGCGTTTGCAATCGGCCGCGGGCTCGCAGGTCAGCCGCAGCGCATCCGGCGTGGCGATGGTCAGCGGCGGTGGCGGTTCGCGATGCCGGGCCAGGATGTTCAGGACCACAGCTGCCGCCGGGGCGCCTTCGTTCAGGGCTTCCGCGCAAGCGGATTCTACCGCATCCAGTCCGTCGGTCGGGATCATGCCCAGAATCTGGACCATTTGCCGGTCGCCGTTCGGCACCTTGCCCAGCTTGCGCTGAACGCGCCTGATCGCTGGCGGCAGTTCCCATTCCTGGAAGGGAGCGCCGTTCCGGAGAGCGCCGGGCTTGCGGGCCAGCACCGGAATATAGTGCAGCGGATCGTAGATGGCCTTGTCGCGGCCGAAGGCGCGGATGTGCTGGCCGACGATCCTGCCGTCCTGCCAGAACTCGACCCGTTCGGCATAGGCGCGGACCACGAGGCCGCGTAGCGCCGGACAGCGAAGATCCTGATCAGGGTCAGGCGCTCGCGCTTCGGTTTCCGGGCGTTTGCCGCCAGCATCTCGTCGAGCTTGTTTTTCCAGGGGCCGATCTTCGGCAACGGCTGGATTGTCCGTTCATAGGTCGGTTCCGTCACACCGGATCGGATCACCTTCCGCACCGCGTTCCGCGAGACCCGCAACTCCCGGCAGATCTGCTTGATCGTCTTCTGCTCCTGGAAATACGCCCGACGGATCTTCGCAATCGTCTCCACAACCAGCATCCCGCACCGCGCCCCCAATGACCTCAGGGGCATCATGAACATCAGTGTAAGGGGGGGTCAGTTTTGGAAGCCGATCACCCCGTTACGGGGTCAGTTTTCCATGCCGGTTCACACCGACGGATGCCTTCGTGGTCCGGGCGGGCTGCGACAAGCGGATCGCCACCTGCGGGACGAAGTTCGCCAACGTCGCGAACTTCCGAGGGTTCCCGCACATCCCCGGGCAGGATGCCGTCCTGCGCTACGCCACCAAGGACGGTGGCCACGAGGGAGCGGTGCTGTGAAGGCCGCCGATCCTGCCCGCGTCATCGCCGCCGCGCGGTCGTGGCTCGGCACGCCCTATCACGACCAGGCCAGTTTGCGCGGGGTCGGCTGCGACTGCCTTGGTCTGGCACGGGGCGTCTGGCGCGAGGTCGTAGGGCCGGAGCCGTTCCCGATCCCGCCGTACAGTCGCGACTGGGGCGAGACCGGCCCGCGCGAGGTGCTTGCCGAAGGGGCGCGGGCGATGATGCCGGAGATCGCACCCGCAGATGCGCCTCCCGGTGCGCTGATCCTGTTCCGCATGATGCCGCGCGCCATCGCCAAGCATGTCGGGATCCTCACTGGCCCCGACACCTTCCTTCACGCCTATGAACGCCTCGGCGTGATCGAGGAACCGCTGACGCCCACATGGCGACGCCGCATCGCTTTCGCCTTCCTTTTCCCTGCACGCTGAGATTTTCCCATGGCCACGCTCGTCCTCGGCGCTGTCGGCTCCGCCATCGGCGGGGCTTTTGGCGGCGCGATCCTCGGCTTTTCCGGGGCCGCCATCGGTAGCTTCATCGGCTCGACTATCGGGTCGGTGGTGGACAGCTGGATCATGTCGTCGCTGGCCCCAGATCAGAAGATCGACGGTCAGCGCCTCGACAGCCTGCGGATCATGTCTGCGACCGAAGGCGCCATCATCTCGCGCCTTTACGGGCGCATGCGCATCGGCGGCAACATCATCTGGGCCACGGATTTCCGCGAAGAGACGAAGACCACCACGCAGGACGGCGGCAAGGGTGGCGGCGGTGGCCGGGTCCAGACGACCGAGTATCTGTACTACGCGAGCTTCGCTGTGGCCCTCTGCGAGGGTCCGATCAACCCGACGATCAGCGCCTGGATGCGGTCGTGATAGGTCTCGGCAATGCGCGGATGCAGCCGGGTCGTTGTCGTAGAGGCGGGGGCCGCGGCCAGCTCCGTCTCGAGCTGCTTCTGCCGGACTTCGAGCTGTTCCATCTTCGCCCTGATGCGCTCGGGCGGCAGGCCGGAGAGCAGGGCGTTCACTAGGACGTCCTGTTCCTTGATGACCTTCGTCAGTTTCCTCTCCTTGGCGGCCCGGTCATCGACATGGCTGGCGACCAGGCGATTGCGCTCGGCGACGTATTCGGCGCCTGGTGTGCAAGCGGTGCGAGGTCCCCGCATGACAGCCTTGGCCCGACGGGCGGCGCTCACTCCGGCAGGGTTCGGTCATGCTTCAAGGGCTGGCTGTCCTCTGCCGCCTGCTTCAGCGCCCCCAGCATGGTTGCCGCATAGGCGGCATAGGGGCCGATCCAGCGTTCGTGCAGCGCGTGGATGGGCAGCGCGTCCAGGTGGTTCCATCTTTCCCGCCCGCGCCGCTCGACCACGACCAGCCCGGCCGCCTCCAGCACCCGCAGATGCTGCATGACCGTGCAGCGGTCCAGTTGCGGCAGCGCCTCGCACAGCGCGCCGGTGGTCTTCGGGCCCTCCTTCAGCAGGTCCAGCAATTGCCGGCGTGCCCGGTGCCCCAGCGCCTTGAACAGCGCGTCGTCCTGATCTTCGATTGACATGTTATAAAAATATAACATAATGGGGTGCAGCACAAGGAGGAATGCAACATGGAACTGAAATTCACCGTCGGCGGCCGAATCGCGAAACCGGTCGAAGAGGTCTTCGAAACCGTCGTGAATCCCGACAGGCTGTCGAAATTCTTCACCACCGGCGGCGCCAGGGGGCGATTGGAGACCGGGGCCGAAGTAACCTGGGATTTCCACGATTTCCCCGGCGCCTTCCCGGTCCTGGTGCAAGAGGTCGTCCCCAACGAGCGCATTACCCTGCAATGGGAAACCGACAGCGAGCCGCGCATCTGGACCACCGTGACCATGACCTTCCAGGCCCTGGAGGACGGGCGGACGCTGGTGCGGATCAGCGAATATGGCTGGCCCGAGACCGAGGCGGGGCTGAAGGGCTGCCTGGCCAATAGCGAGGGCTGGACCGGCATGATCTGCGCCCTGAAGGCATGGCTGGAGCACGGCATCAACCTGCGCGACGGCTTCTATAAATAGCCGCTGCCCGCAGGTATCCGCCCTGTTCCGCCATCGGGGTCAAGCGGTCTGGCGCCAGATCCGCTTGGCCGGCGACACTTTCTTCAAGACGGCGGCCCTGGCAGCATGTCATCCTTGAGCATCATTCAAAGGAGGAACGCATGATGCCTGAGGCTCCGCGCATCTACCCGACCTTCCGCTTTCGCAATGCGGCGGCGATGATCGCATGGCTGGAACGGGCCTTCGGTTTCACCACCCACGCGAAATACATGGATGGCGACAAGGTCGCCCATGCCGAGCTGGCCTTCGGCTCGTCCATGATCATGTGCGGCGACGACAGGGAGGACGCTTACGGCGAATTGGTTGGCAAGCCATCGGCGCAGGGCGGCAGGTCGCTCTATATCGCCGTGGACGATGCCGATGCGATGTTCGCCCGCGCCAAGGCGGCCGGTGCGGTGATCGAGGAAGGGCTGACCGACCGCGACTATGGCAGCCGCGAATTTATCTGCCGCGACCCCGAGGGCAATCTGTGGTGCTTCGGAACCTGGTGGCCGAAGGTGACCGACAAGACCTGAACATCATGGCCCCGCGGATTTCGAACCGGATTGCGTGCTTTGTGGACGCCCTGCCGCTGGCGCCGGGTCATCGGGTGCTGGAAATCGGCTGTGGCCCGGGCGTGGCGGCCCGGGCGGTTTCCCGCCGCGTCGGGAACGGCTTCGTCCTGGCCATCGACCGCTCGGCCAAGGCGATCGAAAGCGCGGTGGCCGGATCGAAGGCGGAAATCGCCACCGGTCGCCTGCGATTCATGCAAACGGCGGTCGAGGATTTCGAATTGCCGCCCGATGAGGCGCCCTTCGACATCGCCTTCGCGATGCGTGCCGGGGCATTGGACGGCCGCCACCCGGAGATCGGGCAACGCGCCCTTGACCGGTTGCGGGCCGCATTGCAACCGACGGGTCGCCTGTTCATCGACACGGGGCATCCGCTCAGCGAAGTCAGGCTGCGAGGATGATGCGATATCCGCGCATTGCCTGGGCCGCGGATTGGGCGCTGTTGGACCTGTGCCGAATTAAACGGATGCCATAACAACAGAGGCAACCAGCCCCAGCCTCATGGATTTCGGAGCCAGAATGGACCCGGAGCGGCACGGGCGCCGGACGAGAGGAAGGCGATGGGGGCACCTGTCGTATCTTGAGCAGCTTTCTTGCGGCTTATCCGGCCGGGAACGCACATCTTTATCCCGGTGTCTTTCAACGCATCCCCGAACCCATCAGCGTGATGGCCCCTGTCCGCCGGCATCCAATCGCCTTCGGCATCTGCGCAACAGGGCGGCAGTGCCGCTGCAATCGCCAGCCGGGCCGGCTGGCGGGATCCGCGCTTCGCGGTGAAGGCCGCGGTGATCTGGGCCTAGCCGGCGGGCGGGCAGACCCGCACCTCGGTCCCCCATTCGGCGCAGCGCCGCATCAGATCCTCGGGCAGCGGCCGGTCGATGAAGACCGCGTCCAGTTCGGACAGGCTGCCGATGCGGGCCGGGGCCGGGCGGCCCAGCTTGGAATGGTCGGTGACCAGGAAGGCGCGCCGCGACTGGCGCAGGATCGAGCGACTGACCCGCACCTCGGCCAGGTCGAAATCCAGCAGGTCGCCGTCATGATCCAGCGCCGAGGTGCCGATCACCGCGTAATCGACCTTGAACTGTTCGAAGAACTGCGTCGTCAGCTCGCCGACCAGCCCGCCGTCCGAGCGCCGCAGCGCGCCGCCGGCCACCATGATCTCGCAGCCCGGATTGGCCAGCAGGATATTGGCCACGTTCATGTTGTTGGTGACCACGGTGATGTTGGAATGATGGATCAGCGCCTGGGCCACCGCCTCGGTGGTGGTGCCCAGGTTCAGGATCAGGCTGCAATTGTCGGGGATTTCCGCCGCGCAGGCCGCGCCGATGGCGGCCTTGGCCTCGGCATTCATGCGCCGCCGCGCCTCGTAGCCCAGGTTCACCGCGCCGGCCCGCGGCACGGCGCCGCCATGGACGCGGTCCAGCAATCCGGCCTCGGCCATCTCGCCCAGGTCGCGGCGGATGGTCTGCAGCGTCACCTCGAAACGCTGGGCGAGGTCGTCGACCAGCACGCGGCCCTCGGCCCGGGCGAGTTCGAGGATTTCGCTCTGGCGGATGCTGAGGGCCAAGGGGCTCTCCATGCTGGAACGGCTTCACTGTAAGCGATCCGCTTCTGCGCGCAAGCGTTCCTTGCGTCGGGCACGGGCGGCGCCGATGTTCGGATCGGACGTGGTCCAGCCCGAAACGAAAGCCGCTTGACCCCCCGTCGGGGCCGGTGCAGCTTGCGGCGCAACGCAGCAAACAGGCCAGCTATGACCGATTCCGCCGCTTTTCCGGGTCTTGCCTCCTTTGCCTTCGCCCTGCCGGGCCGCACCGTCTTTGGCCGTGGCGAGGCGCGGAAGGCCCCTGCGGCGATCCGTGCCCATGGCCCGCGCGGCGTGCTGGTCCATGGCGCCGATCCCGGCCGGGCCGCCTGGCTGGTCGATGCCCTGCGCGCCGAGGGCGCCGAGGTGCTGACCCTCGCCTGCGGGGCCGAGCCGAGCCTGCCGATGCTGGAGGACGCCCTGGCGCGGGCCAGGGATTTCGGCCCGGCCTGGGTTGCGGCACTGGGCGGCGGCGCGGCGCTGGACCTGGGCAAGGCGCTGGCCGGGCTGGTGCCGGCGCCGGGCGGGATCATGGATCATCTCGAGGTGGTCGGGCGCGGCCTGCCGCTGTCGGTTCCGCCCTTGCCCTATATCGCCCTGCCGACCACCGCCGGCACCGGGGCCGAGGCGACGCGGAACGCGGTGATCGGCCTGCCGGACCATGGCCGCAAGGTCTCGATCCGCGACGAACGGATGCTGCCGCGGCTGGCCATCGTCGATCCGGCGCTGACCGACCATTGCCCGCGCGCGGTGACGCTGGCCTCGGGCCTCGACGCGCTGGCGCAGGTGATCGAGCCCTGGGTCTCGTGCAAGGCCACGCCCTTCACCGATGCGCTGGTGCGCCCGGTGATCCGGCCGGGCCTGCAGGCGCTGAAACGGCTGATGCAGGAGGAGGACGCGCCGGCGCGCGACACCATGGCCTGGGTCAGCCTGTGCGGCGGCATTGCGCTGGCCAATGGCGGGCTTGGCGCCGTGCACGGGCTGGCCGGGGTGATCGGCGGCGTGACGACCGCCGCCCATGGTGCGATCTGCGGCGCGCTGCTGGGCCCGGTGCTGGAGATGAACCGTGCCCACACCCGCGATCCCGCCCGCATCCGCGAGGTCTGCGCCGAGGTGGCGGCCGTGCTGGGCTGCGACGCGGCCGAGGCGCCGCAGGCCCTGGCCGCTTGGGCGCGTGACACCGGCCTGCCGGGGCTGCGGGCGCAGGGCCTCGATCCGGCGCGGCACCAGACGGTGGCCGAGGCGTCGCTGGCCAGTTCCTCGATGAAGGGCAATCCCTTCCCGCCCACGGTCGCGCAGCTGTGCGAGGTTCTGCGCAAGGCGGGCTGATGGACGACACCCGGCTGCTCTTTCAGGCGAGCTATCCCGCCACGCTGGCGCGGCTTGTGCGCGAACTGACCTGCGCCCGCGCCGAGATCTGGAGCTTCGACGACGCGCCGACCCGCCGCGCGGCCGAGGCGGCGCTGGCGCTGCGCGGGGTGCGGGCGCATTGCCGCTCGGCCTACAAGCCGCTCTTGCACGCCTTCCTGGAAGAGATCGAGACCGCCGGGCTGGCCGAGGCGCGGATCATCTGCCCGCGCCACCCCGAGGCCGCGCCGGGCCGCTTTTTGCTGGAGGCCTATCCGCTGCCGGCGCTGTTCCCGCTGACCGAGTTCGACCTGCAGGAAGGGCCGGACAGCGCCGCCATGCCGGTCTATCAGCTGAGCCTCGGCTATGTCTCGGGTATGCGGCGCGAGATGACGGTGCCGGCGCCCAACCGCATGCATCGCGACCACGCCATGCAGCCGGCGCTGTCGCCCTGCGGCTGGCTGGTCCAGGACGGGCAGGGCGAGCCGCTGCTGACCGATTACGAGACGCTGTATCGCGACGCCATGCGCACCGTCGCCGCCGCGCCCTGGCAGAAGGCGCCGTTCTTCCAGGAACTGGAGATCTCGGCCACGCTGCCGGTCCGCGACCGGGCGCTGGGCTGGGGGGACGAGGCGGTGTCGCTGGTCGAGGCGCTGCACGAGGATCTGTATTTCTCGCTGATCGAGCATTTCCGGCACCGCCTCGGCCGGCCCCCCGGCGACCGCGGCCTGCGTCCCGGCCAGATCGTGCCGCGCGTCCGTCAGGGCGACAAGCACGCCCTGCGCATCGAGACCCGGCCCTGGCAGCGCAGCGCCGAGGAGGCCGGCTGCCAGCCGCTCGACCAGGCGCGCGAGGCGCTGTCGCCGCAGCAGATCGCCGCCGAACTGGCGCGTCTGCCGGGCCGGCCCTTCCACGCCCGCTCGGTCGCCGGCCGGATGATCGAGGGGCGTTACCTGCCGGGGCGCGACCGGGCGGTGATGATCTCGGCCGGGCAGCATGCCAACGAGGTCTCGGGCCCGGTGGGCGCGCTGCGCGCCGCGCAGGAGCTTGCCGGGCGCGAAGGCGCGCATTTCGCGCTTTGCCCGCTGGAGAATCCGGACGGCTATGCGCTGCGCCAGCGGCTCGCCCGCGACAATCCGCGCCACATGCTGCATGCCGCGCGCTATACGGCGCTGGGCGACGACCTGGACTATCGCCAGGGTCCGCCCGATGCCGAACGGGCGCTGCGCGACCAGGCCTATTGCCTGTCGGCGGCGCTGCTGCATGTCAGCCTGCACGGCTATCCGGCGCATGAATGGACCCGGCCGCTCAGCGGCTATGTGCCGCGCGGCTTCGAAAGCTGGACCATGCCGCGCGGCTTCTTCCTGATCCTGCGCCATCATCCCGGCTGGGGCGCCGCTGCCGCCCGGCTGGCCGAGGCGGTGATCGCCCGGCTGCGCCAGCTGCCCGGCCTGGCCGAACGCAACGCCGCGCAACTGGCGCTGGCGCGGCGGCATGGCCTGGCGCCGGAGGCGCCGCAGGGCTTCATCCGCATCCTGACCCAGGACATGCACGCACCCATGCCGCTGGTGCTGGTCACCGAATGCCCGGACCAGACATTGCTGGGCGACGGCTTCATCGCCGCGCACGAGGCGCAGCGCGCCGCCGTCATCGCCGCCTATGACGCCCTGCAAGAGCTGGAGCTTGGCGACCTGCCCGGCGCGTGATGGTTGAAAAACGCCCAAGACAAAACGGTCTTTTGCCCATATCCTGCTGAAACGGAATGGCTTTCGGAACTGCCGGCCGGGGCCTTGCACTGTGGTTCGGGGAAAGATCATGGTCGAACAGGCTACGGGTGAGGTGCGTTTCGCGGTCGTCCTTTATGGCGGCGTCTCGCTGGCGATCTACATGAACGGCATCGCGCAAGAGCTTTTGCGCATGGTGCGCGGCAGTTCCGACCTGCCGGACGAGGAGCTGGCGCCGGGCGAGATGATCTATCGCCGCCTGTCGCGCGAGCTGGCGGGCCCGCGCGGCGGGCGCAAGCGCTTCGTGATCGACATCATTTCGGGCACCTCGGCGGGCGGCATCAACGGCGTGGCGCTGGCCAAGGCGCTGGTGGTGGGCAGCCGCGACATGGCGGTGCTGCGCGAGGCCTGGACGGACAAGGCCGATATCGGCCTGCTGCTGAACGACCGCACCGCTCGCGCCGCCCGGCTGCGCCCGACCGAGTCGCTGCTGGACGGCGGCCACATGTATGGCGTGCTGCACGAGACCATCGCCCGCATCAAGGGCGACGGCAAGCCGCTGTCGGAAATGGTGGACCTGTTCGTCACCGCCACCGACCTGCAGGGCGTGCCGGCGCCGATCCACCTGACCGGCGCGCGGCTGGACGAAAAGATCCACAAGACGGTCTTTCATTTCGCCTATGACGGCGGGCGCGAGGGACGCAACGATTTCTCGCCGGAAAACGATGCCATGCTGGCCTTTGCGGCACGCTGCACCTCGTCCTTTCCGGTGGCCTTTCCGCCGATGCGCTTTGTCGACATGCCCGCGGACGCCCGGCGGGCGGATTACGCGCGCTTCTTCCCGCGCGGCTGGCCGCATGAGCAGCGGCTGTTCGCCGATGGCGGCTATCTGGACAACCGGCCCTTCAGCCATGCGATCGACCTGATCCCCTTCCGCCCGACCACCCTGCCGGGCGAGCGCAAGCTCCTGTTCATCGACCCCTTCCCCGAGGAACGCCGCCCGCCCGATCCGGTGACCGGCGTGGCGCCGCCGCCGCCGCCCGAGCCGGTGGATTTCCTGCAGAACGCCCGGCTGGCCGCCTCGACCCTGCCGCGGACCGAGGTGATCCGCGACGACATCCGCGCCATCACCCGCATGAACGCCCGGCTGGAGCGGCTGGGCACCCTGCAGGCCCGCTGGGCGCGCGACCAACGGCAGGCGGCGATGCGCGGCCAGGCGATGGACGAGCCGACGAAGCCCGAAAACCTGGACCTGCTCGACCTGGCCGATCAGATGGAGCGTGGCTATGGCAGCAGCTATCCGCTCTATCACCACCTGCGGGTCTATGACACCAGCGACAGCCTGACCGGCATCGTCGCCCGCCTGGCCGGCTACGCCCCGGATTCGGACGAGGCGCTGTATCTGCGCCAGATCCTGCGCGCCTGGCGGGACGACCATTTCTCGGCCTATCACCAACCGGGGCGCGAGACGGAAAGCGCCTTCCTGTCGCGCTATGACATCGGTTTCCGGCTGCGGCGGCTGATCCACCTGCGGGCCGAGATCGACAGGCGGCTGGACCCCGGCCCCGATGCGCCGCTGCCGCCGGATTCGGCGCAGATGTTGCGCGCGGCCCGGCTGCTGGTCGAGAACGAGCTGGCCGCCGTCCGCCGCCTGGCCACTCCGCTGGAAGCCGATGCCGAGACGCTGCTGAACCGCGACGAAATTGCCGGTCTGACCCACGAGATCGGCCGCCATTACGGCGAGGCGATGCAACAGCCGACCCTGCAGAACCGTTACGAGCTGGCACGCCAGGTCTATGAGAAACCGGCGATCCGCCCGCTGGTCGACAGGGCGCTGGCGCAGCTTGGCGTCGATATGCGGCAAGCCTTCGACCAGGGCAGCGCCCGTATCCGCGAAGGGCTGGACCTGCTGCGTCTGCCGGCGCTGCAGCAGGTTTATGACGGCTTCCACTGGCATGACGTGATGACCTATCCCTTCCTCGAGGGGTCCGAGTTGCAGGAGCATTCGCAGGTCGAGGTGTTCCGCATCAGCCCCGCCGACAGCATGCTGAACGGCCGCCCCGCGAAGCTGGCGGGCATCGCCGTCGGCGCCTTCGGCGGCTTCCTCAACCGCGACTGGCGCGAGCATGACATCCTCTGGGGTCGGCTCGACGGCGCCGAGCGCATCATCGCGGCGCTGATGCCGGACCGCAGCCCCGAGGCGCGCAAGACCTGGACCGAGGCGCTGCACAACCAGATCCTGGCCGAGGAATATGGCGACCAGGCCGGCGAGGGCCGGCGGCTGGCGCTGCTCAAGGCCAAGCTGCGCGATTCCGGCATCGACGAGGATGCGTTCGAGGAAACCGCCGCCCGGGCGCTGGGGGTCAAGGACGCCGCCGCGCTGGACCTGGACCGGTTCCGCGCCCATTACAGCGCCTTCAAGCCGCTGGGTCCGCGCGCGCCGCAGATCGCCGGTTGGAGCAGCCGCAGCATGGCGATCCTGTCGCGGATGATCGACGACCTGCCCGATGACGGCATCCTGCGCATCCTCGGCAGCCGGGCGGCGGCGGCGCTGCGTGCCGGCGGCGGGCTGATCTCGGGCTTCGCGCGCTTTGCCATGCCGGGCAGCTATTGGCGGATGCTGGCCGACAAGATGCTGTATCTGGCCATGCTGGCCGGCCTTGCCATCGGTCTGCTGGGGTTCTGGCTCGGCTCGGGCATCGCCCGGGCCGGCTGGGCGCTGCTGGCCGCCGCGGTGGCGCTGTGGCTGCTGCTCTACCTGTTCGGCCGCTGGCTGCGCGGCCGGGCCAGCCTGTCGCAGGCGCTGCGCTGGCTGCTGGGGCTGGTGGCGCTGGCGCTGATGGGGGTCGGCGCCGGGACTGTCGCAAATTATCTGCTGGGCTGACGCAGCCGCGTCGCAAAAGCGCGGCGCGCTGTCGCAAACCGGCGGGGTTCTTGCGCGGCGCGGTTGGAAAGTTGCGCCAACAGGGATAGAGGCGAAACCGGTACGGACAGGCCCGCCATTTGGTCCGGGTTTGCAGCTGCCGGCGTCTGCGCTATGCGCGAAGGTGGCGGTCGGTTGAAACCGTCCGGACACGGCGCGGATAGCGAAGGAGGTGGGCGCATGAAGGCACAGATCATCGACGGCAAGGGCTTTGCTTCCGGGGTTCGGGCGCGGGTTGCCGAGCATGTGGGGCGGCTGAAGGCGGCGCACGGTGTGGTTCCCGGTCTTGCGGTGGTGCTGGTGGGCGAGGATCCGGCCAGCGAGGTCTATGTCCGCAACAAGGGCATCCAGACCCGCAAGGCCGGCATGGCGAGCTTCGAGCACAAGCTGCCGGCCGAGACCCCGCAAGAGGATCTTCTGGCGCTGATCGGGAAACTGAACGCCGACCCGGCGGTGCATGGCATCCTGGTGCAGCTGCCGCTGCCCGGGCACATGGATGCCGAGCGGGTGATCAACGCCATCGACCCGGCAAAGGACGTGGACGGGTTCCACATCTCGAATGTCGGGCTGCTGGGGACCGGGCAGAAAAGCATGGTGCCCTGCACGCCCTTGGGCTGCCTTATGCTGTTGCGCGACCGGCTTGGCGATCTTTCCGGGCTGAACGCGGTGGTGGTGGGGCGCTCGAACATCGTCGGCAAGCCGATGGCGCAGCTTTTGCTGGGCGACAGCTGCACGGTGACCATCGCGCATTCGCGGACCAAGGATCTGGCCGGGCTCTGCCGCACCGCCGACATCCTGGTCGCGGCGGTCGGCCGGCCGCGGATGATCCGCGGCGACTGGGTCAAGCCCGGGGCGACGGTGATCGACGTCGGCATCAACCGCATCGAGGAGGCCGGCCGCACCCGGCTGGTGGGCGACGTCGATTTCGACAGCGCGTTGCAGGTCGCCGGGGCCATCACCCCGGTGCCGGGCGGGGTCGGGCCGATGACCATCGCCTGCCTGCTGGCCAACACGCTGACCGCCTGCTGCCGGGCCCATGGCTGGCCCGAGCCCGAGGGCCTGACCGCCTGAGACATGCGCAGGGCCGGGTGTCCCCGGATGCCCGCCGATTTGCACAAGAAGGAAAATCGGGCCCCGTGCCCTTTTCAGTGGAGAGCCTGATGAAGAAATACACGCTGACGGTCGCCTGCCCCTCGACCCGCGGCATCGTCGCCACCGTGGCCGGCTTTCTGGCCGAGCATGGCTGCAACATCACCGACAGTTCGCAATTCGACGATACCGAAACCGGCAAGTTCTTCATGCGCGTCAGCTTCGTCTCGGAAGAGGGCGTGGGGCTGGAGGATCTGCGCGAGGGCCTGGCCGAGCCGGCCAAGCCCTTCGCCATGGACTATGCCATCCACGACGAATCCGAGAAGATGAAGGTCGTGATCATGGTCAGCCGCTTCGGCCACTGCCTGAACGACCTTCTGTATCGCTGGCGCATCGGCGCCTTGCCGATCGAGATCGTGGCGGTGATCTCGAACCACAT
>NZ_JBHRXE010000004.1:0-138310 GCF_042648325.1 Paracoccus simplex
CGCCGTGCGGGCCGGCGGGCGCAGCGCCATGAGTTCGGCCGCGGTCAGCCGCAGGCCGGGCCGGTCCAGCGCCGCCGCCATCGCTACCACGGCCGC
This sequence comes from Paracoccus simplex, assembly GCF_042648325.1. NCBI lineage: Bacteria > Pseudomonadati > Pseudomonadota > Alphaproteobacteria > Rhodobacterales > Paracoccaceae > Paracoccus > Paracoccus simplex. The sequence continues at coordinate 97 of NZ_JBHRXE010000004.1, forward strand.
ACCGCCTGAAGGACGTCGGCGATCAGGCTGCGGCCCGAGCGCCCCTCGGCCAGCGCCTGCCAGTTCGGGATCAGGCGATGGGCCAGCGCGTCCTCGGCCAGCGCCTCGGCATCCTCGGGCAGGCCGTGGTCGCGGCCGTCGAGCCAGGCCCGCGCCCGCACCGCCGCCGCGAGCGCCAGCGTGCCGCGGGGCGAGACCGGATGTTCGACCCATTCCGCCACCGCCCCGCCCGGCCGCGTCGCCATCACCAGCCGCACGATGTAATCCTTGAGCGCCGGGGCCAGATGCACGCGGGCCACCGCCTCGCGCGCGGCGTGGATCTGGCCGGCGCCGACCGGCGGCGCCGGCGCGGCGGGGGGCCGGATCGCCTCGGCCTCGACCAGGTCGAGGATGCCGCGCTCGGTCTCGGCGTCGGGCAGGTCCAGCGCCAGGTGCAGCAGGAAGCGGTCCATCTGCGCCTCGGGCAGCGGAAAGGTGCCCTCGTGCTCGATCGGGTTCTGGGTGGCGACGACCATGAACGGGTCGGGCAGCGCCCGGGTCACGCCGCCGGTGGTCACCTGGCTTTCGGCCATGGCCTCCAGCAGCGCCGACTGCACCTTGGGGGGTGCGCGGTTGATCTCGTCCACCAGCACCAGCGTGTGGAAGATCGGTCCCGGCACGAAATCGAACCGGCCGCTGTCGGCGCGGAACACCTGCGTCCCCGTCAGGTCCGAGGGCAGCAGGTCGGGCGTGCACTGGATGCGCGCATGGCTGCCCGGCAGATGCGCGGCCAGCCGCTTGACGGCGCGGGTCTTGGCGATGCCGGGCGGGCCCTCCAGCAGCACATGCCCGCCGGCCAGCAGGGCGATCACCAACCGCTCGGCCATGCGCTCGTGTCCGACCAGGCCGCTGGCGACATCTGCGGCAAGGCGGGTGACCGGGCCCGCCCCGACGGGGTCTAGCTGAGACATTTTTCTTCTCCCTGCGGGAAGTTTCACCCGAGGCCGGTGGCGTTTTCCAAGCAATTCTTCTTGGTATCAGACGAATGGGTGAAGCCGGGCCGCCGGCCGCGGGACTCGTCCGACGGGCGTGGGATGGGTTAGACTGGTCGCGCAGCAGTCGAAGGGAGGACGCCATGACAGCGCTTGAAGCGACTGCGGAGCTGGAAACGCATGAGGTGCTGAACCAGCCCGCGCCGCCCGGCGACCGCGACCTGTGGCAGGACGATCCGGCGTTGCGCGCCGCCCTGGCCGGCAGCGGCGCGGCGCAGGCCGGGCTGGCCGGCTACGGTGCCGCCCTGGGCCGGGCCGAGCTGCGCGAGGCAGCGCGCGACGCGAACCGCAATCCGCCGGAACTGCGGCTGTTCGACAGCGGCGGCCGGCGGCTGGACGAGTTGCGCTTTCATCCCGCCTATCACCGCTTCTTGCGGCTTTCGACCGCCGCCGGCTATCACGCTGTTGCCTGGGAGGGCGGCCCCGCCGGCCATCTGGCCCATGCCGCCATGGTCTATCTGGCCAGCCAGGTCGAGCCGGGGCATTGCTGCCCGCTGACCATGACCCATGCGGCCGTCCCGGTGATCTCGGGCGCCGCGCTGCCGGGCGAGTGGCGCGCGGGACTGCTGTCGCGCCAATACGATCCCTCGGTCCGGCCGATGGCGCAGAAGGCCGGGCTGACGCTGGGCATGGCGATGACGGAAAAGCAGGGCGGCTCGGACGTGCGCGCCAACACCACGCGGGCCGAGCGCGACGGCGAGGCCTGGCGGCTGACCGGGCACAAGTGGTTCTGCTCGGCGCCGATGTCGGACGGTTTCCTGACGCTGGCGCAGACCGGGGGCGGGCTGACCTGCTTCCTGATGCCGCGCTGGCTGGAGGGCGGCCGCAACGGCATCCGTATCCAGCGCCTCAAGGACAAGCTCGGCAACCGCTCGAACGCCTCGGCCGAGATCGAATATCACCGCGCACTGGCCTGGCAGGTGGGCGAGGAGGGCTGCGGCATCCGCACCATCGTCGAGATGGTGCATCACACCCGGCTCGACACCGCCATGGCGCCGGTCGGGCTGATGCGGGCGGCGCTGCGCGAGGCCGGGCACTGGACCGCGCAGCGCAGCGCCTTCCAGCGCCGGCTGATCGACCAGCCGCTGATGCGCGCCGTGCTGGCCGACCTGGCGCTGGACTGGCAGGGCAGCCTGGCGCTTGGCCTGTCGGTGGCGCGGGCCTTCGACGGCGCGGACGAGGCGGACCGCGCCTTTGCCCGCATCGGCGTGGCGCTGGCGAAATACCTGGCCAACAAGCTTTGCCCGCTGGTGGTGGTCGAGGCGATGGAGGTGCTGGGCGGCACGGGCTATATCGAAGACACGTCCCTGCCGATGCTCTATCGCGAGGCGCCGCTGAACGGCATCTGGGAGGGGGCGGGGAACGTGATCTGCCTCGACGCGCTGCGGACGCTGGCGCGCGAGCCTCTGGCTGCCGAGGTGCTGAACGCGCGGCTGGATGCCGCGGCCGGCCTGGACCGGGCCTATGACGCCGCGCTGGCGGCGCACCGGGCGCGCTGGAGCCGGGGCGTGGCCGAGGCCGAGGCGCGCTGGTTCGCCGAGCGCAGCGCCCTGCTGCTGGCAGCCGCCGCCCTGCTGCAATCCGGCCCCGGCCCGGTTGCCGAGGCTTTCGTGGCCACCCGGCTGACGGCTGAGCGCGGCCGGCTGTCCGGCGCGATCCCCGCCGAGCTTGCCGAAAGGGTGCTTGCCGGCGGCCTGCCCTTGGGCGAATGACCGCCGTTTCCGGGGCTCTGCGCCGCGCCTCACATCCGCGTTATGGAACATCTGGGCCCTGCGGTGGTTGGAAGAACCTCAACCGGACAAGCAGAGGAGGTTCCCAATGGACCATGCCACGCATACCCGTCTGAACGAAACCGAGTTGACCGAGGCCACGCTGACCGGGGCCACCATCTATGGCCCGGAGGACGAAAGGATCGGCCATGTCTCGCATGTCCACGGCGACGGAAACACAGCGACGGTGGTGATCGACGTCGGCGGTTTCCTCGGCATCGGCTCGAAGCCGGTTTCCGTCCCGGCAACCGAGCTGGACTTCATGCGCGACGCCAGCAACAGCGTCCACGCCGTCTCGCGCTGGACCAAGGACGAGCTGAAGGAAATGCCGGAACATCGCCACTGATCCGGCGCGGCCGGCCGCCATTCGGACCGGCCGCCCCGGCAAAACAGGAGGATTCGCCATGGGCGCGAAATTCGACCCGAAAGCGGAAAACGAAAGGTTCAATGTCCAGCAAAGGGCGCAGCAGGAAAAGATGGGCAATGCCGATCCGGTGCTGAACCCCAAGCAGATGCAGCGCTCGAACGAGCCGAATGCCGGCGGCCAGAACCGCGAGGCGGGCGACCGCAAGGCCCGGCAGAACGACCGTGCAACCAATGGCGGCGAGTGACCTTCCGCAAGGAACGGCCGCTTCCGCCGGTCTTCGGAGGATGATGACATGCCTGCCAAGTCCAAGGCGCAGCAAAAGGCCGCCGGCGCGGCGCTGTCCGCCAAGCGCGGCGAGACCAGCAAGAGCGAGCTGCACGAATCATCGAAGCAGATGTATGAATCGATGACCGAGAAGGAGCTCGAGGAGCTTGCCAGCACCAAGCGCAAGGGCAAACCCGAGCACAAGCACTGACACGAACCAACCGGAACGGATGCGGGCGGGGGCACCAACCCCCGCCCTTTCTGCTAGTAATTCCCCGGCGGGTCGCTGGCGGGGAAGGATTCGTCGCCCTGTTCGTCCACCATGTCCCAGTCTCGGGGCGGGTCCTCCATCTCGTGCCGGCCGGCGGTGCGCACCCGTGGCGGGCCGGCCGGCTCGCCACGGGGCGTCATCGCCAGGTCGCAAAACCCCTTGAGCACGAAGCCCGCCGCAAGGCCGCAGAAGAAGGCCAGTTGCCGGTTGTTCATGATCGGCTCCTTTCCTTTCAGATCATCGGTTTGCCGCCGGTCACGGCAATGGTGGCGCCCGAGACATAGCTCGACATCGGCTCGGCCAGCATGACATAGGCCGTGGCCAGCTCGACCGGCTGCGCCGGGCGCTGCATCGGATAGTCGGCGCCGAAGCGGGACACGTCCTCGGGCGACATGCTGGCGGGGATCAGCGGCGTCCAGACCGGCCCCGGCGCCACCGCATTCACCCTGATGCGGCGTTCGGCCAGCATCTGCGCCAGCCCGGTGGTGAAGTTCTGGATCGCGCCCTTGGTGGTGGCATAGGCCAGCAGCTTGGGATTGGGCTTGTCGGCATTGATCGAGGCGGTGTTGATGATCGCCGCCCCTTCCGGCATGTGCGGCACCGCCGCCTTGGTCAGGTAGAAGATCGCGTCGATATTCACGGCGAAGGTGCGGCGCCATTCCTCGTCGGGGATTTCCTCGATCTTGTCGAACAGCCTCTGATGCGCGGCGTTGTTGACCAGGATGTCGATGCGGCCGAAGCGCTCGACCACCTGGGCCACGAGCGTGCGGCAATGCCCGGGATCGGCGATGTCGCCGGGGATGGACAGGCAGTCGCGCCCGGCCTCGCGCACCAGTTCCGCCGTGCTGGCGGCATCCTCGGTCTCGTCCAGCCAGGACAGCGCCAGATCGGCGCCCTCGCGGGCATAGGCGATGGCGACGGCGCGGCCGATGCCGCTGTCGCCGCCGGTGATCAGCGCCACCTTGCCCTCCAGCCGGCCGGTGCCCTTCCAGCTTTCCTCGCCATGGTCGGGACGCGGGTTCATCTTCCGGAAGCTGCCGGGCAGCGATTGCTGCTGTTCCGGAAAGGGTGGCTTGGGATAATCGCTCATCGGTCGGGCCTTTCGTCAGGATGCGGATCGCCGGGCTGCTTGTTGCCGTTGCCAAGGCGGTTCGGGTCTTCGGTGACGGCACTGGCCGGGTCCATGCGCTGCTGGCGCTGGTCGAGCACATGCGGCGCCGGATGGCGCAGCCGCTCGACCGCCGTAAGCGGCGGTTCGCGCGGCGTCCCGGCCATGCCGGAGAGGGGCGCATAACCTTCGCGGGTCGTCGATGTTCCCGCAGCGCCGCGGTCAAGCCTCCGCGCCGCGATCAGCCCCAGGGACAGGCCGACGCCCATGGCGGCCAACCCGGCGACGACGCCCCAGGGCGGCAGCACCAGCTCCCATCCCGGGCGCAGACGGGCGGGCATCAGCCCGTAATCGACCAGCCCAGCCAGGCGCCGCCCTGCGCCGCCCGGCGGATCAGCAGCACCGCCACCGCCGCCCAGAAGAAGCACGAGGCGATATGGATGGCGGCGCCAAGGCCGGTATGCGCAAGATCCAGCGCGGTCACGCCGGCGGCCTCGGGACCGTGCAGACCGTGGCTGGTGGCGTTCAGCGGCATCCAGACCGGCAGGCCGCGACCGGCGGCCAGCGCGCCCAGCACCAAGGCGGACAGCAGCGCGGCGCAGAGCGCGGCCAGCGGCCAGGCCCGGTCGAAGCCGGCCATGGCGATCCGCCGCGGGGTCGGATGGAATACGGAAGGGGGCGTGGGACGGGACATGGGCTTTCTCCGTTCCTGTTTCCTTCCGAACCGTTTCCTCGGCGCTTTGTTCCCGGGAACAAACCTGGCCTTTGCCGGTTTGGGGCACCTTGACCAGCTTCTTGGCGATCCGTGCCATGACGCGCTGAAGGGCCGCTATTCCGTGCCGAGCGGCAGATCCCGAAGGCGCTGCGCGGCAAGACCGGCCCGGCCATCGCCGGTCTCATCAAGAAGGCGGCGGCGCTGTTCGAGCAGAGTCCGGAGGAGGAAACCTGAACCGTCCAGCTACTGACCGAAATCGCCGAGAGCGAGGCGAACCGCGAAGCGGCCTGAGGGTAGGCGGGCGGATGGGCGATAGCCGTCGCCCGCCGCGCGTGATTGCCAAAGGCGGCACCGCGGCGCCCTGTGCGGCCGTCATCCGGCCATGGCGCCGGGACCGGGGCGAACGAGGTTCCGGCCGGCTTTGCCCCCGGCCGCGCCGGCAGCCCCGTCCCGTCCTTACAACGCGGGTTCCAGGGTTTTTCTGAGCATGGCGCGGGCGCGGTTGACGCGGCTCTTGATGGTGCCGATGTCGCAGTCGAGGATGCGGGCGGCGTCGAGATAGGTTTCGCCAAGCGCGCCGACCAGGATGATCGCCTCGCGGTAGTGGCGCGGCATCTCGATCAGCGCCGAGCGCATCTCGCTGGCCCGGATGTGCCATTCCTGGTCGGGCCGGACCTGCGGCAACGCCGAGGCGCAGTCGGCCGCGCCGGTGCGCTCGCGCGCCGCCTTCTGGCAATTGGTGAAGAAGCGGTTGCGCATGATGGTGAAAAGCCAGGCGCGCATGTTGGTGCCGGGCCGGTAGCGATGGGCGTTCTCGATGGCGCGCAGCAGGGTTTCCTGGACCAGGTCCTCGGCATCGGGGACCGAGCGGCAGAGCGCGCGCGCATAGGCCCGAAGCGCGGGGATGTGGCCGATGATGTCATCCGACATGGCAGTGCTTCACGCTCCTCGAAGGTTCGGTTCGGCGGTTCGTTCGGTGGCGGGCCGGCCGTCCCGGGCGGGGCCTGCGGTGCCGGTTCCGGTGCCGAGTCAATGCCGCCGCGCCGGGATGGTTCCGCGCGCATGCCGCCGGGCGGCTGGAAGCGGCCGAAGCCGGGAGGCCCCGGGGGCGGACCGCCTCAGGCGGTGCCGTTCCCGCCGTCGCGCCGGCGATCCGCGCCGCGGTCGGCCGGGTCGCCTTCGCCGCCGGCTTTCCTGTGGGCGCGCTGACCGGTCTGGCCCAGCCGGGCCGCCTCGAGTGCCGCCTCGAGGCGCTGTGCCAAGGCGTGCAGCCGCGGCGAGATCGGTTCCCTTGCCGTCTGCGCCAGCAGCTCGCAGAGCGCCGCGTCGAGTTCGGGATCGACCACCGGGCTGCTTTCGCTGTTGGCCATCAGGGCTCTCCATGCTCTTTCGACTATACATATCTTAATCGAAGCGCGCGGCTTGGCGAGCCTTGCCGACCTGAATATTCCGACAGTGTTGCCGTGCCGGTTGCTTGGCCCCACGGCATGGGGCGGTCACATGGCGCGCGACAGCAAGCCGGCCGGCAAGGCCGCGGCTCTTATTCCGGCACGGGAACGGAGCCGCCGGGAGGCCGATCTGGCTGGCCGGCGGCCCTAGTCCGGCAGGGCGACCGGGCCGATGGCCGGCCACAGGTCGCCCGGCCCCGGATTCTCGGCATGGCAGGCGCCGCCCAGATGCGCCATCACCCCCCAGACGGCATTGAGCGCTGTCTGCACCGCGCCCTCGACCCAGGCCGGGGTCCAGCTGATGCCGTCGCCGGCCAGGAAGATGCCCCGCTGCTCGGGCGGCATGTCGGCCTGCATGAAATGCCCGTACATGCGATGGTTATAGCGATAATGGCCGGGCAGCGCCCCCTTGAAGGCGCCCAGGAAATTCTCGTCGCTTTCCCAGCTGACGCAGATCGGGTTGCCGCGGATATGGCTGCGGATGTCCACGCCCGGATAGACCTTCTCGAGCGCGTCCAGCGCCAGCGCGATGCGCTTTTCCGGGGCCAGCGGCAGCACCTTCAGCGCGTCGGTCATCCAGGAATAGCTCAGGCAGATCACCGCCGGCCGGTCGGGGCCGTTGTCGAAGAAATAGCTGCCTCGGGTCAGCCGGTCGGTCAGGGTCATCGACAGGACCGGCCGGCCGGTCGCCGGGTCGATGTCCTTCCAGAACGGCCGGTCCACCATCACGAAACTTTTCGCCGCCTGCATATAGCGGGTGCGGTCCAGCGCCATCCACAGCTTCTGGTCGAAAAGCGCCTCCTCGACCGCGACCGAGGTGGTCAGCAGATGGCTCTGGCAGGTCGCCAGCACCGCGGCATAGTCGCGGGCATTGCCCCATTGGTCGGTCACGGTGAAGCCGCCGCCCCGGCGTGCGATGCGGCAGGCCCGCCCCAGCGTCGCGCCGCCGTTCAGGCCCGCCAGGGTGGTGCCTGCCGGCCAATGCGCGCAGGCCGCCGGCTGGCGCCACAGCCGATGCAGCACGGTCTCGACCCCGCCCAGGATGAAGTGCTGGTTGTCGTCGAGTTCCAGCAGGTTGACGCGCAGGATCTCCAGCATCGAGTTCGGGAAGTCGCTGTCCCAGCCGCCGGTGCCGAAACCGACCTGGCCGAAGACCTCGCGGTGGCGGAAGCTCAGTGCCTGGAAGGCCCGCGACGAGGCGACGAAATCGTAGAAGGTCCGTTCGTCCCATTGCGCGACCAGCGGATCCCAAAGCCGCTTGAGGCCCGGCACGTCGCGCTCGCGCACCGCCTGCTGGAGCGCGGCGAAATCGGCATGTTCATTGAGCGCGGCGCGATAGGCGGCCGCGACCTCGTGGTAAAGCCGGGGCAGGTCGTCCAGGGTGCGGGCGAAATGCGTCTCGCCCTCCAGGTCGATGACGGTCGAGCCGGCGGCCGGGGTCAGCGGATTGGGAAACGGGGCGCTGTCGAGCCCGACCAGATCGACGTAATGGTAAAAACCGGTCGAGGAGACCGGGAAGCGCATGCCGCCCAGTTCCGCGACGATGTCCTCGGTGCCCTCGAAGATCTCGGAACGCAGCCGGCCGCCGAAGCGGGCCGATTCATAAAGGATCGGCCGCAGGCCCAGCTTCATCAGCTCATGCCCGGCGATGATGCCGGCGGCGCCGGCGCCGATGACCGCGACCTCGGTGCCCAGGCGCTCGGGCGGGATGGTGCCCAGCCCGGCCGGGTGGCGCAGCCAGTCGTCATAGGCAAAGGGGAAGTCGGGGCCGAAGGCGGTGACCGGCCTGCTGTCGCTCATGCGCTGCTCCGTAAGAGGCGGGACCGGATGGCCAAAATCCGCGGATCGTCTAGACTGCGGGCGGATTATGGGCATGAGAGGGGTCCGAAGTGAAGCTTGCACTCTGGCAAGCGGCGCCGACAAATGGCCGGATCGACGAGGTTTTTTCGGCGATCTGTCGGCAGTTGCAGGCCGCCTCGGCGGCGGGCGCGGCGATTCTGGTCCTGCCCGAGCTGATCCTGCCCGGCTACAACCGTCCCGACCTGCACGCCGCGCTGGCCCAGACGCTGGACGGGGAATGGATCGGCCGGCTGCGGGCGATGGCGCGCGCGGCGGGCTGCGGCCTCTGCCTCGGCTGGGCCGAACGCGAGGGGGGCGCGGTCTACAACGCCGCCACTGCCATCGGCGCGGATGGCGCGATCCTGGCGCATTACCGCAAGGTCCAGCTTTACGGCGCGATGGAGCGGGCGGGCTTTGCGCGCGGCGCCGCGCTGGCGCCGGTCTTTGCCCTGGACGGCCGGCCGGCGGCGCTGCTGATCTGCTACGATATCGAATTCGCCGGCCATGCCGCGGCGCTGGCGGAAGCGGGTGCCCGGCTGCTGCTGGTGCCGACCGCCAATCCCCTGGGATTCGAGCATGTGCCGCGGGCGCTGGTGCCGGCCCGCGCCCATGAAAGCGACGCGGTGGTGGCCTATGCGAATTACGCCGGGACCGAGGGCGGCCTGCGCTTCGGCGGCCTTTCGGTCATCGCCGGGCCCGACGGGCAGCCGCTGGCCACGGCCGGCGCGCGGGGCGAGGCGCTGCTGGTCGTCGACCTGGCGGCCGCCGATGCCGTCCCTGCCGAGGGCCGGCCGGTGCGGGGGGAATACCGCCCGGCCCGGATTGCCGGCCCCCCGGTTGGGTCGAAACCGTGACGCCCGGCCCGCGGCAAGCCGATTCCTGCGGCCCCGGCCTTAGGCCGGCTGTATGCCTCTCAGCTCCTGACCAGCCATGATCCTGCATTCCCAGCCCAATCTTCGCGACATCCTGTTCACCGTGCAGGGCTCAATCGTGCCGGCCATCATCGGGCGGCTGGCGGTGATCGGCGCGGTCAGCGTCATCGCGGTGCTGGCGGCCAATGTGCATCCCGGCATCTTCGCCCGCATCAGCGCCATCCCCTTCACGCTGATCGGCATCGCGCTGTCGGTGTTCATGAGCTTTCGCAACGGCACCTGCTATGCCCGCTGGTGGGAAGGGCGGCAACTCTGGGGTCAGGTAATCGTCGCCTGCCGCGGGCTGGCGCGCGCCAGCGCCGATCTGGATGCGGCCGAGCGGCGCGACCTGCTGGTCCCGGCCTGCGGTTTTGCCGCCGGGCTGGCGGCGCGGTTGCGGCGCCAGGACGAGGGCGCGGCCATCGCCGCCTGGTGTCCGGGGGCCGAAACCGCCCGCCATCCCAACCCGACCGATGCGGTGCTGCAGCAGCTGGGCCGGCACCTGCTGGCGCTGGCCGCCGCCGGCCGGATCGACGGGATCCGCTATTCGGTGCTCGAGGGCTATCTGGCGCAGCTTTCGGCGGCGCAGGCGGCCTGCGAGCGTATCGTCACCACGCCGGTGCCCTTTGCCTATTCGCTGCTCTTGCACCGCACGGCGCTGGTCTTTTGCGTGACGCTGCCCTTTGCGCTGGCCGGGTCGCTGGGGTGGTGGACGCTGCTGCCGGTGTTGCTGGTGGCCTATACCTTCTTCGGGCTCGACGCGCTTGGCCACCAGCTCGAGGATCCGTTCGGCACCGCGCCGAACGCCCTGCCGCTCGACGCGCTCACGCGCACGGTCGAGCGCGAGATGCTGGCCGCGCTCGAGGCGCAGGATCTGCCCGAGCCCGTCCCGGTCCGCGGCCATGTGCTGAGCTGAGGCGGCGCTATCCCGCCGGTCCGGCCGGGCTCCGGTCCGGCGGCCGGTAGCCCATCTCGCGGTCGATCCAGCGCATCAGCAGGGCGGCGATGCGGGATTGTTCCTCGGCGCTCAGCGCTCGACCGGCCGGGATGCCGTGCCATTTCGCCAGGCAGGCCCGGCAGCAGCAGGCCGTGGCGTGCTGGGCGACAAAGACCGGATGGCCGCGCATCGGCGTCTGCTTGCCGTCGTTGCGCGGCTGTTCGGGCGCCAGTCGGGCCGCGATCAGCTCGCGGGCATGGCGGGCGATGGTCGCGCGCCCCTTGGCATCGGCATAGGCGCGCTCCTTGGCGCCCAGATGGAAGCGGCTGCGAAACCGCGACCGCTCGAGCCGCGCGAAGATATCGTCATTCTGGCCCATCCGCGCAAGCTAGCCCGGCACGCGGAGGCGGGGAAGCCCCGGCCTCGGCCAGCAGTCGGAGACGGTGCCGCCGGGTCAGCAGCGCTTCGGTTTGCGCCAGTTCCGCCGCCTGCCGGATGCTGTCCCAGCCAAGCGCGGCGGCGCATCGACCGGCGATGGCGTCCAGGTCGCGCCCGGACAGCCGCCCGGTGACGGCGATGGCGCTGCGGCGCATGACCAGATCGGCCAGGTGAACCACGCTTTCGTGCCGGATCAGCCAGTCGAACTCGGCCAGGCTGTATTCCGGCGCGTCCTGCAGCAATTCCGGCGCCGGCCCTTCGGCGGTCAGGATCGGTCCGGCGGTGCTGCCGTAGCGATCCAGCAGCAGCGCGGCGCGCCCGGGACGGGCGCCGGTGGCGACGGCGGCGCGGGCGATCCAGCCCTGTCGCGCCGCCGGATCCCGCGGCAGGTCGCGGCCGCCGCCGATGGGCAGCGCCTGCGTGCCGATCCGCCGCGCCCGGCCCAGCCGGGCCAGCACCGTATCGGCGACCTCTTCGGCAAAGCCGCGAAAGGTGGTCCATTTGCCGCCCACCAGCGAGATGATCGGCCAGCGCCGCGCGCCCCCGGGCTCGGCCACCGGGGCGGAATGGTCGCGGCTGATCAGCCCCGGCGCGGTGCCGTCCGAGGCGGGCAGGGGACGGATGCCGGAATAGGCATAGACGATCTGGCCGCGATCGAACTGCAGGCCCGGCAGCAGGCCCTGCAACGCGGCGATGAAATAGTCGATCTCGGCATCCTCGCAGGCGACCTCGTCCGGGTCGTCGGCGCGGATGTCGGTCGAGCCGACCAGCGCCCGGCCCAGATAGTCGAAGACCAGGCAGATGCGACCGTCATCGGCCTCGAAATAGATCATCCGGCCCTTCAGCGCCGCCAGCAACCCGGGGTGGTCCAGCAGGATATGCGAGCCCTTGGTGCCGCCGATCAGCGTCGAGGGTGCGCCGAGCTGGGCGTTGATCCGGTCGATCCAGGGGCCGCCGGCATTGACGACGATGCGCGGGCGCAGGGCCAGCGGGCCTTGGGACGTGCCGAGCGTCACGGCGTCGCCGTCCGTGCCGACAATGGCCGTGTGGTTCAGCGCACGGCTGGCCGGGTTGGCGCGCAGCCCGTCGGCGATCAGTTCCCAGACCAGCCGCTCGGGCTGGGTCACCGTGGCGTCGTAATATTGCCCGGCGGCGACGATGCGCGGGGTCAGCGGCGGGATCTCGCGCAGCGCCCGCGCCCGCGACCACAGTTGATGGCGCGGCATGACCCGGTGGCGGCGGCCGTAGAAATCATACATGGCCAGGCCGATCTTCATCAGCACCGCGCCGCGGCTGCGGGGCGCGGTGGTCGAGCCGAAAAGCGTGCGCAAGGCGGCGGGAATGCCCCGGAGCCAGGAAAAGATCGGGATCACCGTCGGCAGCGGCCGCACCAGATGCGGAGCGTTCTTCAAGAGCAGGTTGCGCTCCAGCGTCGATTGCGCGACCAGCCGCAATTCGCCGGTTTCCAGGTATTTGATGCCGCCATGGATCAGCCGCGACGGCGCTGCCGAGGTGCCGCCGCCGAAATCGCCCTTGTCCGCGATCACGCAGGTCACGCCCTGCTCGCACAGATCGCGAAACAGCCCGGCGCCGTTCACCCCGGCGCCCAGGATCAGCACGTCGATGTCTTGGGTCATGTCCTAGCCTTCGTTCGGGGCCAGCGCCTCGATCCGCGGCCAGAGCGGGGCGAGGGCCAGGGTCAGGTCGGTGAACAGCGCATAACGCTGGGCCAGCGCGGCGTTGCGCCCGGGTTCGGGACGATGGCAGCGGATCAGCGCCGCCATGTCGCGCGGATCGTGGCGCGGGCTCTGGTAAAGCCCGACCGCCGCGCCGGCGCAAAGCGCCGCGCCCCAGGCGGCGGCCTCGTCGGTGTCCGAGGTGCTGACCGGCATTCCCAAAGCATCGGCAAAAAGCTGTGCGAACAAGGGACTGCGGGATATTCCTCCGGTCAGTCGAGCCTCGGTCGGCTGAAACCCCTCGCGCAGGGCATCGACATGGATGCGGTGGTTGAAGGCGATGCCCTCGATCACCGCGCGCAGCAGGTCGCCGCGATCCTGCCAGCCGCGCAGCCCGAAGAAGCCGGCGCTGGCCGTGGGGCCCAGCGGTGAGCCGAACAGGAACGGATGGAAAAGCGCGGTCGAGGGACGGGCCATGGCGGCCTCGATCTCGGGGATGATTTCGGCGTGGAAGGCGCGGCCCTCGGCCTCGGCCGCGCGGCGCTCGGCCCCGCAGAGCGTGTCGAGGAACCAGTCGTAATTCGCTGCCGATGCGGGCGAGATCGACATGGCGTTCCACTCGCCGGGCTCCAGCCCGTTGCGGCAGAACCAGCGCGGATCGACCCTGGGCACGGCCGAGACGGTCTCGTTGATCGAATAGGTGCCGGCGACGATGGCGACGGTGCCGGGCGTGTGGCCGCCGGCGCCAAGCGCCGAGGCGGTGACGTCGTGCAGACCGGCAGCGACGGGCGTGCCGGCGACAAGGCCAGTCGCCGCGGCGGCCTCGGGGGTGACATGGCCGGCGACGGCGCCGGGCGGCAGGATCGACGGCAGCGTCCCGGCCAGCGGCTGAAGCCCGAACAGCGGCAGGATGTCGGGCGCGTAGCGCTGGGTCGCGACATCGGTGAAGGAGGTGCTGGCCTCGGTCAGGTCGGTGGCGATGCGGCCGGTCAGGCAAAAGCGCAGCCAGTCCTTGCAGGCCAGCACATGCGCGATGCGGGCAAACCGTTCGGGCTCGTGGTCGCGCATCCAGGCCAGCAGCGCCGAGGGGGCCGAGGCATGCGGCGTCTGCCCGGTCCGCAGCAGCGCGCGTTCGGCGGTGCCATCGGCCTGCCAACCGGCGACAACCGCGCCGGCGCGGCTGTCCAGCGACAGGATGCCATGGCCCAGCGGGCGGGCGTCGCCGTCCAGCACATAGACGCCGTCGCCATGCGCCGTCGCCGCCACGGCGGCGATGGCGCCGGCCGGCCGGCCGCAGCCGGCGACCGCCTCGGCGATGGCGGCGGCGGTCTGGGTCCAGAGCAGGTCCATGTCGCGTTCGACATGGCGCGGGCGCGGCATCAGTTGCGGCACGCGCCGCCGCGCCACGGCCAGCACCCGCCCGGTTTCGTCGAAGATCACCGCCTTGGTGACGGTCAGTCCGTTGTCGATGCCAAGCAGCAGGGGCATGGGCGGTCCCGGATGATGTGATCGCGCCCGGCGCTGTCGCGGCCGGGCCGGCAGGGGCAGAAGGCGGACGGAGGCGCGCGGCGGCAGGGCCGCGCGCCCGCTGTTCTTATTGTTCCAGCACGAAGGGGGCGGTGTATTTGTCCGCGTTGTCCTTGGTGATCAGGAAGCAGTCGAAGAGCTGCTTTTCGGTATCCACCCCGGTCTTGCCGGTCTTGATGACGGCATCGGCCTGCTTGACCGCCTCGGCCGAGAAGATCGCCACCGGCTGCAGCACGGTGTATTGCAGCTCGCCGGCCTTGACCGCCTCGACCGCGTCGGGCGAGCCGTCGAAACCGCCGACCTTCACCGCGTCCAGCTTGCCGGCTTCCTTCAGCGCGGCGATGGCCCCCAGCGCCATTTCGTCATTGCCCGAGATCACGCCGTTGATGTCCGGGTTCGCCTGCAACAGCGACTGCATTTTCTGATAGCCTTGGGTGCGGTCCCAGTTCGCGACCTCCTGGCCGACCTTCTGCAGGTCCGGATACTGGCTCAGTACGGTCTCGAAGCCGTTCGAGCGGGTCTGGGCGTTGTTGTCCGAGGGCGCGCCGAACAGTTCCACATATTTGCCCTTGTCGCCCACGGTCTCGACCCAGGCCTGGGCGCCCAGAGCCGCGCCCTGCGCGTTGTTCGAGACGAGCTGCGCCTTGGCCAGCCCTTCCTGGTTGATCTCGGCATTGACCAGGATCACCGGGATGTTCGCGGCTACGGCCTTCTGCACCGCACCGACCGAGCCGTCGGCATTGGCCGGGTCCAGGATGATCGCCACCGACTTGTTGGTGATCGCGGTGTCGATCAGCGTGCTTTCGGTGTTGGTGTCGCCGCGATGCGCGGCCACGTTGGCGGTATAGCCCAGCTCCTCGGCGGTTTTCTTGGCGACCTCGCCCTCGGTGAACCAATAGGGGTTCGCGGGGTCGTTGACGATGATGGTGATCAGCCCCTCGGCCGATGCCGCAGCCGCCATCAGCGGAATCGAGGCAGCGGCGGCAAGCAGCGCGCGGCGGGTCATTTTGAACATGGGTCTCACTCCCTTGGGGTTGGTTCACTGCCCTGCGGCAGGCTTTCGCCGGGCGGGTGTTCCGCCCGGCGGGAAGGTCCGGCGGGGTCAGCCCTTGCGGATGCCGCGCCCGTATTGGATCGAGTTCATCAGCACGGCGAGCACGATCACCGCGCCGGTGAACACGGTCTGCCAGTAGGAGCTGACGCCGATGATGACGAGGCCCGCCGACAGGAAGCCGATGACGAAGGCGCCCAGCATGGTGCCGCGCACCGTGCCGCGCCCGCCGGTCAGGGCAGCGCCGCCGATCACCACCGCCGCGATGGCGGTCAGCTCATAGGTGGTGCCGGCGGTCGGCCCGGCCGAGGTCAGCTGCGAGCTGAGCACCAGCCCGGCAATCGCCGCCAGGGCGCCCGAGATGGTGTAGACGGCGATCTTGACGCGCCGGGTCGGCACGCCCGACAGTTCGGCCGCGCGCTCGTTGCCGCCCGAGGCATAGAGCCAGCGCCCGAAGGCCGAGCGCGACAGCATCAGCCCCGCCAGCACGGCGACGGTCGCCAGCACGATGACCGAGATCGGGATGCCGGCGATGCGGTTGAAGCCCAGCCAGCTGAAGCCGGTATTGCCGAGGTCCGGATTGCCGCGCAGGTTGTTGTAGGTCAGCCCGTTGGTCATCAGCAGGGCGACGCCGCGCGCGACATACATCACCCCCAGCGTGGCGACGAAGGGCGGCACCTTGAAGATCGAGATCAGCACCCCGTTCAGCGCCCCCACCGCCGCGCCCACGGTGACGGTCAGCACCACCACCGCCCAGACCGGCGGGTAAAGGATCACCCCGGCCCAGTCCAGCTCGACCCCCTGCATCATCGCGCCGGCGACCACGCCGCACAGCGCCAGGATCGAGCCGACCGACAGGTCGATGCCGCCGTTCAGGATCACCAGCAGCATGCCGACCGACAGGATGCCGTAGATGGCGACCTGGCTGGACATGATCAGGAAGTTCGACAGGGTGAAATAATTGGGCGACAGGAACGAGAACACCGCGATGATGAGGATCAGCGCGAAGAAGGCCCGGCCCTGAAGCAGGATGCGGCCCAGGCTGAAGTCGCCCTTCTTGGCCGGAGCCGGGGTTGCGGTCGTGGCAGACATGGGTTTTCCTCCCTCACATGATCCGTCAGGCAGCCACGGACTCGCCCGAGGCGGCCATGATCTTTTCCTTGGTGACGGTGGAATCGAACTCGGCCGAGATGCGGCCCTTGTGCATGACGATGATCCGGTGCGCGATGGACAGGCATTCGCTGACCTCGGACGTGGAATAGATCACGGCGAGGCCCTGTTTCGCGCCCTCGGCCAGCAGTCGGAACACCTCGGCCTTGGCGCCGATGTCGATGCCGCGCGAGGGCTCGTCCAGCATGATGACCCTGGGCCGGGTCGCCAGCATCTTGCCGATGACGACCTTTTGCTGGTTGCCGCCCGAGAGCGAGCCGATGGCGGCATGGCCGCCCGAGGTCTTGACGGTGACTTCGCGGATGCTGTCCTGGATCAGCTTCTTCTCGGCGCTGCGGCTGGTGAACAGCCCCCGCGTGAAGCGGCCGATCGAGGCCAGGGACAGGTTCTCGCCCACGGTCATGGTCTGCACGAGGCCGTCGCGCTGCCGGTCCTCGGGCACCAGCGCGAGGCCGCGCGCGATGCGTTCGGCGATCGACAGGTGCGAGATCTCGCGGCCCTCCAGCACGATCTCGCCGCCCGAGGCGGTCAGCCGGCCGGCGCAGGTTTCCAGAAGCTCGGTGCGGCCGGCGCCCATGAGGCCGTAGATGCAGACGATCTCGCCCGCGCGGACGTCCAGGGACAGCTTGTCCACCAGGTTGAAGCCGGCCGGGTCGGGCACCGAAAGATTGCGGATCGACAGCGCCACCTCGCCCATGCGGGTCGCGGGCGGCGCGCCCAGGTCGTAATTGTCGCCGACCATGTTGCGCACGATCCATTCCAGGTCGATCTCGGCGCGCGGCGCATAGGCGGTCATGGTGCCGTCGCGCAGCACCACCGCATGGTCGGTGATGGTCAGCGCCTCCTCCAGGTGGTGCGAGATATAGACGATGCTGACGCCCTTGGCGGTCAGGTCGCGGATCACCTTGAACAGCACCTCGACCTCGCTGGCCGAAAGCGCGCTGGTCGGCTCGTCCATGATCAGGATGCGGCTGTCCACCGACAGCGCGCGGGCGATCTCGACGATCTGCTGCTGGCCCAGGCGCAGCTCCTCAACCGGGGTCAGCGGGTCGATGTCCTCCTCCAGCTCTTCCATCAGGCGGCGGACCTGGCGTTCCTCCTCGGCGAAATCGACGCCGGTCGGGCCCATGATCTCGCGGCCCATGAAGATATTGTCGCGCACCGACAGGTTCGGGGCCAGGCTCAGCTCCTGGTGGATGATCGAGATGCCGCGGTCGCGCGCCTCGTTGGCGCTGGCAAAGGTCACGGGCTGGCCGTCCAGGATGATCTCGCCGGTGGTGGGCTGGATGACGCCCGACAGGATCTTCATCAGCGTGGACTTGCCGGCGCCGTTCTCGCCGAACAAGGTCGTCACCTGGCCGCGATGGATGTCGAAATTCACGCCCTTCAGCGCATGGACGCTGCCATAGGACTTGGCGACGTTGCGGGCGGCCAGCACCACCTCGGCCGTATCGGGCTTGCCGGAAAGGATCTTGCTCATTTGACGCTGACCTCGACCGGGGTGATCAGCCAGTTCTTGGGATTGATCAGGCGGAAGGCGCCCACGACCTCGACGGTCTTGCCGGTCAGGTTCGTGGCGTCGATCTTGTCCAGCACCTCGGCCTTCATGGCGCGGTTGATGCCGGCGCCGGCGTTCTGATACTCGATCTGGTTCTTGAACTTGCCGAAGGCGATGTCGCCGGGCGCGTCGCGCAGGTCGGTGCCGTTGATCGCCGGGCCGGTCTGGACGCGGACGGCGACGCCTTCGGGCAGACCCTCGGCCGCCAGCGGATAGATCCCGGCCTTGGGCTCGCCCGCCGTGCCGGTCACGCGCACCGCCATGATGGCGCCGGTCGAGGCCGGAGTGCCGTATTTCGCGATGGCCGCATCCTTGTCGGCGGCGATGGCGGCGGCGACTTCGGCGGCGTCGCCGGCCTTGGCCGTCACGGCGTCGCGGATGCGCGGGAACTCGGTCTGGCCGTAGCCGTCGGGCGAGAAGGCCTGCTGGCGCACGTCGGCGTCCGAGCCGATATGCACGACCTTGGTGTCAAGCGCGATGCCGGCCAGCACGACGGCCGCCGCGGCGATGCTGAGGATGAGCCCGCGCCGCGATGCCGCGGGGGCCTTGGGGGCGGAGCCGGTCGGGGCAGTGCTCTGGACCATGTTCGGGCCTCGGATCTGATGAATGTTGCGCGGGCGGGGCGGATGCGGATCAGGCGGCCGGACGGCGCGCGCGGCGGGCATCCCGCGGGAAATGTCTGGGATTTCCTTGCATTGTCCGGCCCCTCCTCTGGCTGGTCATGCCTGGCAGTCTCCTGCTGCCGGCGGGTGCGGGGCATCGCCCGAATCCCGCCGTCTTCGAAACAGTAACTGAAATTTTTTGCTGTGTCCGTAAAAAAATGCATTCCCGCGGCGGGAAATCTGCGGTATGAAAATGACCGAGGAGTTCGCCACGCCCGTCCGGGCTGGCTTGCCGCCGGGGCCTTGACCCGGGCGGAGGAGGGCACCATGCATCACCACCCCACCGACCCCCGCAGGACGGCGCGCCATGGCCGGGGCTGACATCCTGATCGGCATCGACGCCGGCACCTCGGTCATCAAGGCGGTGGCCTTCGAT
Source organism: Paracoccus simplex (assembly GCF_042648325.1). Taxonomy (NCBI): domain Bacteria; kingdom Pseudomonadati; phylum Pseudomonadota; class Alphaproteobacteria; order Rhodobacterales; family Paracoccaceae; genus Paracoccus; species Paracoccus simplex. The sequence continues at coordinate 19,215 of NZ_JBHRXE010000004.1, forward strand.
CTACGCGGGGCGCAGCTGGCCGCGGCCTCGGTGCCGAATCGCTATCAGGCCGGCGGCGACGGCTCGGCCACGCAATCCCTGGCCCAGACCTGGGACGACTGCGCGGCCGCGCTGCGGGGCCTGGGTGACAAGGTGCCGGACTTGGCCCGCCGCACCGCCGCGCTCTCGGTCACGGCGCAGGGCGACGGCACCTGGCTGGTCGGGCGCGACGGGCCGGTCGGCGACGCCTGGCTGTGGCTCGACGCCCGTGCTGCGCCCACGGTGGCGCGGCTGGCCGCTGGCCCGGCGAACCGCGCCCGGTTCGAGGCGACCGGCACCGGGCTCAACACCTGCCAGCAGGGCAGCCAGATGGCGCATATGGATGCGCATTGCCCGGACCTGCTGGACCGGGCCGAGGTGGCGCTGCATTGCAAGGACTGGCTTTACCTGAACCTGACCGGGGTGCGGGCGACCGACCCGTCCGAGGCCAGTTTCACCTTCGGCAATTTCCGCGACCGGCGCTATGACGACACGGTGATCGCCGCGCTGGGGCTCGAGCATCGCCGCGCCCTGCTGCCCGAGATCGTCGATGGCGCCGAGCAGACCCATCCGCTGACCGCCGAGGCGGCGCGGGCAACGGGGCTGCGCGCCGGCACGCCGGTCAGCCTTGGCTATGTCGATATGGTGATGACCGCGCTGGGTGCCGGGGTCTATGGCGGGGCGGGCGATGTCGCCTGCTCGACCGTGGGCTCGACCGGGGTGCATCTGCGGGCGGTGCGGGCGCAGGACGTGCATCTGAACGCGCAGGGCACCGGCTATGTCATCTGCCTGCCGATCCCCGGCATCGTGACCCAGGTGCAGACCAATATGGCAGCGACGCTGAACCTGGACTGGATCCTGGGCGTCGCGGCGGGCATCCTCTCGGACGTCGGCCAGCCGGTCACGCATCGCGACTTGGTGGCGCATATCGAGGGCTGGCTGGCACAATCGAAGCCCGGCCAGATCGTCTATCACCCCTATATCTCCGAGGCGGGCGAGCGTGGTCCCTTCGTCAACGCCGATGCCCGCGCCGGCTTCGTCGGCCTGTCGGCCGGGCACCGCTATCCCGACCTGATCCGGGCCGTGGCCGAGGGGTTGGGCATGGCGATGCGCGACTGCTACGCCGCCATGGGCCCGCTGCCGTCCGAACTGCGGCTGACCGGCGGCGCCGCGCGCTCGCGCGGCTTGCGCGGCATCCTCTCGGCGGCGCTGGACGCGCCGGTGCGGGTGTCCGAGCGCGACGAGGCCGGCGCGGCCGGCGCCGCGATGATGGCCGCCGTCGCCATCGGCGCCTATCCCGACATGGAATCCTGCATCGCCGAATGGGTCACGCCGCTTTTGGGCGCGGCCGAGGCGCCCGACCCCGATCTCGTGGCCGCCTATGCGCGGCTCTTCCCGGCATTTTCCGCCGCGCGGCAGGCCCTGCCGCCCGCATGGGACGCCCTGGCCCTGGCCCGCGCCCCGAAAGGAGATTGAAATGAGCCAAGACCAAGACATGATCGACCTTTTCGTCATCGGCGGCGGCATCAACGGCGCCGGCGTCGCCCGTGACGCTGCCGGCCGGGGCCTGAAGGTGGTGCTTTGCGAAAAGGACGATCTGGCGCAGGGCACCTCGTCGCGCTCGGGCAAGCTGGTGCATGGCGGGCTGCGCTATCTGGAATATTACGAGTTCCGCCTGGTGCGCGAGGCGCTGATCGAGCGCGAGGTGCTGATGAACGCCGCCCCGCATATCATCTGGCCGATGCGCTTCGTGCTGCCGCATTCGCCGCAGGACCGGCCCGCCTGGCTGGTGCGGCTGGGGCTGTTCCTCTACGACCACCTGGGTGGGCGCCAGAAGCTGCCCGGCACCCGCACGCTGGACCTGCGCCGCGACCCCGAGGGCGCGCCGCTGCTGGACCAATACGCCAAGGGCTTCGAATATTCCGATTGCTGGGTCGATGATGCCCGCCTCGTGGTGCTGAACGCCGTCGATGCCGCCGAGCGCGGCGCCGAGGTGCTGACCCGCAGCCCCTGCATTGCGGCCCGGCGCGAGAACGGCGCCTGGACCGTCGAGACCCGCAGCGAGATCACCGGCGCGCTGCGGCGCTTCCGCGCCCGCTGCGTGGTGAACTGCGCCGGCCCCTGGGTGTCGGACGTGATCGGCCGGGTGGCGGGCTCGCAGTCCAGCCGCAACGTTCGGCTGGTCAAGGGCAGCCATATCATCGTGCCGAAATGGTGGGCGGGCGCCAATGCCTATCTGGTACAGAACCACGACAAGCGGGTGATCTTCATCAACCCCTACGAGGGCGACAAGGCGCTGATCGGCACCACCGACATCGCCTATGAGGGCCGGGCCGAGGACGTCACGGCGGACGAATCCGAGATCGAATACCTGCTCGCCGCCGTGAACCGCTATTTCAAGCAGAAGCTGCGGCGCGACGATGTGCTGCACAGCTTCTCGGGCGTCAGGCCGCTGTTCGACGACGGCAAAGGCAACCCCTCGGCGGTGACGCGGGACTATGTCTTCGATCTGGACCAGGCCGGCGGCGCGCCGCTGCTGAACGTGTTCGGCGGCAAGATCACCACCTTCCGCGAACTGGCCGAGCGCGGCATGCATCGCTTGCGCGAGGTGTTCCCGGCCATGGGTCCGGACTGGACCGAAAACGCGCCCTTGCCCGGCGGCGACATGGCCAATGCCGATTACGAAAGCTATGCAGAACTGCTGCGCGAGCTGAACCCCTGGATGCCGCGCGGGCTGCTGCATCACTATGGCCGGCTTTACGGCACCCGCACCCGCGACGTGGTGGCGGGGGCGCTGTCGCTTTCCGACCTGGGCCGGCATTTCGGCGGCACGCTCTACGAGGCCGAGGTCCGCTACCTGGTCGCGCGGGAATGGGCGCAAACGCCCGAGGACATCCTTTATCGCCGCACCAAGCATTACCTGCACCTGACCGAGGACCAGCGCCGCGCCTTTGCCGAGTGGTTCGCCGGCTCGGACCTGGCCCAAGCTGCCTGAGGACACCATGGCCCTGACGCTGTCGCTGAACACCAATCCGCTGGTCAACCGCTTCGCCGAGCCGGGCGACCTGATCGACACCGTGGCGCGCGATCTGAAGATCCGCGACCTGCAACTGACGCATGAGTTCATCAACCCGAGCTGGCCCGCCCCGGTGATCCGCCGCCTGACCCGCGACATGGCCGCGGCGCTGGCCCGCACCGGCGTGCGCGTCACCAGCGGCATGACCGGGCCCTACGGGCGGTTGAACCATTTCGGCCATCCCGACCGCGACGTGCGGCGCTATTATGTCGACTGGTTCAAGACATTCGCCGACATCATCGGCGATCTGGGCGGGCTCTCGGTCGGCACGCAATTCGCCATCTTCACCTATCGCGACTATGACGAACCCGCCCGGCGCGAGGAGCTGATCCGCATCGCCATCGACGCCTGGGCCGAGGTGGCCGAGCACGCCAGGGCGGCCGGGCTGCGATACCTTTTCTGGGAACCGATGAGCGTCGGGCGCGAGTTCGGGGAAACCATCGCCGCCTGCATGGCATTGCAGGACCGGCTGACGGCGGCGAACATGGCGGTGCCGATGTGGATGATGGCCGATATCGACCACGGCGACGTGACCAGCGCCAATCCCGACGACACCGACCCCTATGCCTGGGCGCGGGCGGTGCCGAAGGTCAGCCCCATCATCCACATCAAGCAGTCGATGATGGACAAGTCGGGCCACCGGCCCTTTACCGCCGAATACAATGCCAAGGGCCGCATCCAGCCCGCACCGCTGCTCGCGGCCTTCGCCGAAGGCGGCGCCGCCGATAACGAGATCTGCCTGGAGCTGAGCTTCAAGGAGCGCGAGCCGAATGACCGCCAGGTGATCCCGCAGATCGCCGAAAGCGTCGCCTTCTGGGCGCCGCATATCGACACCGGCGCGGATACGCTGAATATCTGACCCCGGAACACCCCGAAAAGGACGCCCGCATGACCCGCCAGCCCCGCCCCCCTTGCCGCCGGCCCGCCTGATGGCGCGGCGCGGAGCCTTGGACCCGGAACAAAGCCTCGCCATCCGCGCGGCCTGGTTGCATTACGCCGGCGGGCTGACGCAGGCGGCGGTGGCGAAACGGTTGGGCGTGCCCTCGGTCAAGGCGCATCGGCTGATCGCCCGCGCGGTGGCCGAGGGCGTGGTCAAGGTCTCGATCGACGGCGAGATCGTGGAATGCGCCGCGCTCGAGGATCGGCTTTGCGCCCGCTACGGGCTGGACTATTGCGAGGTGGCGCCCGAACTGGGCGAGGAGGGGATGCCGCTGCGCGCGCTGGGTCTGGCCGGGGCGGGCTTCCTGCGGCGCGAGATCGAGCGCGGCGAAGATCCGGTGATCGGTCTTGGCCATGGCCGCACGCTGGCGGCGGCGGTGCACCAGTTGCCGCGTTTCGACGCGAACGGGGTGCGCTTCGTGTCGCTGCTGGGCGGCTTCACCCGCAGCTATGCCACCAACCCGCATGACGTGATGTATGCGCTGGCGCAGAAGACCGGCGCGCAATCCTATGTGCTGCCGGTGCCGTTCTTCGCCAATTCCGAACAGGATCTGGCGGTGTTGCTGGCCCAGCCGGGGGTGCGCGAACTGTTCGACCTGTCGAACGGCGCCAGCCTGAAGGTGGTCGGCATCGGCACGGCGGATGCCGGGGCGCAACTGGTCGCCTCGGGCATGATCGAGCCGCATGAGATCGCCGAGATCAACGCCGCCGGCGCGCAGGGCGAGATGCTGGGCCATTTCTTCGACGCCCGGGGCCGGGTGCTGGAAACCACCCTGAGCGCGCGCACGCTGTCGGTCAGCCTGGACGGGCCCGAGGGCAGCCGGATCGTCGCCATTGCCGGCGGCACCGACAAGGTGCGGGCGATCCGGGCGGTGCTGGAAAGCCGGCGTCTGTCGGGACTGATCACCGACGAGGCCACGGCGCGGCTGTTGGCGGACTGACGGCGGGGGGAACGGGACGAGCGGGGCTCGTCCCGAACGCTGCCGCTGGGCCGGGCGCCCGCGCCCGGCAACCGTTCAGGCGGCGTAGCGTTTCGCCATCGCCGCCAGCGGCAGCGGGCGGATCTTCGCGGCATGGCCGGCGGTGCCGAAGGCCTCGAAACGCGCCTTGCAGACCTCGGACATCATCGCCATGGCGGGTTTCAGATAGCCGCGCGGGTCGAACTCGGCCGGTTCCTCGCTGAGCTTCCTGCGGATCGCGGCGGTCATCGCCAGCCGGTTGTCGGTGTCGATATTGACCTTGCGCACGCCCGATTTGATGCCGCGCTGGATTTCCTCGACGGGCACGCCCCAGGTTGGCCGGATGTCGCCGCCATAGGCGTTGATGATCTGTTGCAGATCCTCGGGCACCGAGCTTGAGCCGTGCATGACCAGATGCGTGTTCGGCAGGCGGCGGTGGATCTCCTCGATCACATGCATGGCGAGGATGGCGCCGTCGGGTTTGCGGGTGAACTTGTAGGCGCCGTGGCTGGTGCCCATGGCGACGGCCAGCGCATCGACGCCGGTGTCCTTCACGAATTGTTCGGCCTCGGCCGGGTCGGTCAGCAACTGGTCCTCGGAGAGCCGACCCTCGGCGCCGTGGCCGTCCTCCTGGTCGCCCATGCCGGTTTCCAGGCTGCCCAGCACGCCCAGCTCGCCCTCGACCGAGACGCCGCAGGCATGGGCCATCTCGACCACGCGGGCGGTGATGTCGCGGTTATAGGCATAGTCGGCGGGCGTCTTGCCGTCGGCCTGCAGCGAGCCGTCCATCATCACGCTGGTGAAGCCGTTCTGGATCGCCGTGGCGCAGGTCGCAAGCCCGTTGCCGTGGTCCAGGTGCATGCACAGCGGGATGTCCGGGAAGGCGCGCGACAGGCCCTGGATCAGCCCGGCCAGCACGGCGTCGTTGGCATAGGCGCGCGCGCCGCGGCTGGCCTGCAGGATCACCGGGCTGTCGGTCGCCGCGGCGGCGTTCATCACCGCGAGCCCCTGCTCCATGTTGTTGATGTTGAAGGCGGGAACGGCATAGCCGTTCTCGGCCGCATGGTCGAGAAGCTGGCGCAGCGTGATCATGGCCATGGGCTGTTATCCTTTGCTGATGGCGAGATGGGACAGGATGGTTTCGACTTCCTCGCGGGCGCCGAAGAACAGCGGCACCATCTCGTGCAGCCCCTGCGGTTGGCGGTCGAGGATCGGCTGGCGGCCGTCCGAGGCGATGCCGCCGGCCTGCTCGACCAGGAAGGCGATCGGGCAGCATTCGTAGATTAGCCGCAGCCGGCCGTTCTCGTAGCCCGGGCGGCGGTCGGCGGGATAGAGGAAGGCGCCGCCCTTCAGCAGGATGCGGTGCAATTCGCCGACGGCCGCGGCGAGCCAGCGCATGTTGAAGTCGCGCCCGCGCGGGCCGTCCTTGCCCTGGCGCAGTTCCTGCACCCAGGCTTGCAGGCCCGGCGACCAGTGGCGTTCGTTCGAGGCGTTATAGGCGATGGTCGAGGCGGTGGGTTTCAGCTGCACGCGCTCGTGGCTCAGGCGGAACTGGTCCGCCTCGGCATCATAGCCGGCGACATGGGTGCCGTCGCCCAGCGACCAGCCGAAATCCAGCGAATGGCCGAAGCTCGCGTAGCCGGCGCCGACCACGGCCCGGCCCTTGCGCAGAAAGCCCTCGGCCGCGGCGGGCAGGATGGAATAGAGCATGCCCAGCGGCGCGCCGATGCCGATGCTGCCCGAGCCGTCGATCGGGTCCATCGCCACGTCCCAGGCGCCGCCCGGGTTCAGGGTGACGACCTCCTCGGCCTCCTCGGAGAGCACCCGGCCGACGCCGGCGGCGGCCAGCGCGTCGAGCATGTGGTGATGGGCGGCGACATCCAGCGCCTTCTGCTTGTCGCCGCTGTCATTGGTGCCGACCACGGCCTCGGGGTCGCCATGTAGCCGGCCGGCGGCCAGCCGTGCGGCCAACGCCGGCTGGGCCCGGGCAATCGCAAGGGTGATGGCGGCGGGGCCGTCGCCCGCCAGCACGTCGGAAAGCGGGCGGCCGGTGGCGGGGCCGTCGTTCGGCAGTTTCAGCATGGCGGGCCTTTGCGTGCGGGCTCAGCCGGCCTTGTTGTATTTCGCGTCCACTTCGTCAATGGCGCAGACATTGCCGGCCGAGCGGCCGTTCGGGTCGAAGTTCATCGTCTCGCCCAGCCAGGCGTCGGCGATGGCCTTGGCCAGTTCGGTGCCGATCACCCGCGCGCCCATGGTGATGATCTGGGCGTTGTTCGACAGCGCCGCGCGCGTCGCCGAATAGGTGTCATGGGTCAGGGCGGCGCGGATGCCCGGCACCTTGTTCGCGGCGATGCAGACGCCGATGCCGGTGCCGCAGACCAGGATGGCGCGGTCATAGGTGCCGTCCAGCACCCCGTTCGCCACGCGGTCCGAGAGATCGGCGTAGAAGGCATCCGCGCCGGCCTCGGTGCGGCTGATCTCGGAAACCTCGTGCTTGTCCTTGAGGTGGTCGGCCAGCAGCTTGGCCAGACCTTCGCCCGCGCTGTCGCCTGCGATTGCCAGTTTCATTTCGTGTCTCCGATGGTTGCGGCGCAGCGCGCCAGGATGTCCAGATAGCCCTCGACGTTCCAGGCCGAGCGACCGATGAAAAGCCCGTCGATATGCGGGCAGGCGATCAGCTCCGCGCAATTGCCGGGGTTGACCGAGCCGCCATAGAGGCAGGGGATGCGGCGCGACAGCACGTCCTGCGCCACCGCGATGATCTCGGCCTGCCGCGCGTCGGCATAATCCGACGTCGCGGGGATGCCGTTCACGCCGATGGCCCAGACCGGCTCGTAAGCCAGCAGGATCGGCGCCGATTTCTGCTCGGCCGAGAGCCTGGCCAGCGCGCCGCGCACCTGGGTCTCCAGCACCGCGCGGGCGCGCCCGGATTCGCGTTCGGCCAGCGTCTCGCCGATGCAGATCAGCGGGATCAGGCCGTGGCGCACGGCGGCCTCGGTCTTGAGGCCCACGGTCTCGTCCGTTTCGCCGAAATGCTCGCGGCGCTCGCTGTGTCCCAACTCGACGATGTCAAGGTTGCAGTCGCGCAGCATCAGCGGGCTGATCTCGCCGGTCCAGGCGCCTTCGTCGGCCCAATGCATGTTCTGCGCGCCGACCTTGACCGAGGTTTCGGCCAGCATTGCCTTGACCTCGCGCACGGCGGTAAAGGGCGGGATCACGAAGCGCTGGATGCGCGGCGCGCGCGCGGCATCGGCGGCGGCCAGTCCCTTGGCAAAGGTGCGTGCCTCGGCCAGGGTCTTGTTCATCTTCCAGCTGGTGCCGATCCAGAATTCGGTCATGTCGTCGTCCTAACGGTCAGAATGCTTGGCAATGGTCAGGGGAATGCCGGCGCGGTCCAGCGCGGCGCGGTCCTCGGGGTCGGGGGCGGCATCGGTGATGATCGCCTGGAACTCGGACAGATCGGCCAGCGCATGCAGCGCCGAACGGCCGAAGCGGCGGTGGTTGACCAGCAGCACGCTGCGCCCGGCGGCAAGCATCATGGCGCGCTTGGCCCGGATCACCGCATCGTCCATGTGAAAGGCCTGCAGGCCGGACACGGCGGGGGCCGAGATGAAGGCCAGGTCCGCCCGCAGCCGGCTTAGGGCATTTTCCGTCACCAGCCCGAAGAAGCCGTTGAACTTGGCGCTGAAGATGCCGCCGAGCGCGATCAGCGTGATCCGCGCCATGTCCTTCAGCGGCTCGATCACCGCCGCGTTGTTGGTGATCACCGTCAGCGGCGCCTTCTCGGCCAGGCTGGCGCCCAGCAGCGCCGCCATCGAGCCGTCATTGACCATCACGGTCATGCCCGGCTCGACCAGGTCCAGCGCGGCGCGGGCCATGCGGGTCTTGGCGTCGGAATCCTGCAGGGCCCGGATGCGGAAATCGCTTTCGAACTGCGTCCCGGCCTCGATGGTCGCGCCGCCGCGCACCTTGCGCAGCAGCCCGGCCTGTTCCAGGTCGTCCAGGTCGCGGTGGATGGTCATCTTCGAGACCGCGAAACGCTCGGCCAGATCGTCCAGATCGACGGCGCGCGCCGCGACCAGCAGATCCATGATGGCTTGCCTGCGTTCTTCGCGTTTCACGAACATCCCTCCCTGCGCCCGGATTCGCCGCGGCCCGATACTTTTCTAACAATACTTCACGCAAACACAACATCAATTATGTGAATTTGTGATTTTTGATTGTTATTTTTGCCGCCGCGCAGTATCTGAGGGGCAAACGGAGGACCGAACATGCCTTTTGACACCCCCAAAGACCCCGCGATTGCCGCCAAGGCGGCGCTCGACCCCGCGAATTTCGCGCTGGCGAATTGCATCCGCGCGCTGTCCATCGACGCGGTGAACGCCGCCAATTCCGGCCATCCCGGCGCGCCGATGGGCATGGCCGATGCCGCGGCGGTGCTGTTCTCCAAGCACTTGAAATTCGATGCGAAACACCCCGACTGGCCGGATCGCGACCGCTTCGTGCTGTCGAACGGCCATGCCTCGATGCTGCTCTACAGCGTGCTGCACCTGACCGGCTACGAGGACATGACCATCGAGCAGATCCGCAACTTCCGGCAATGGGGCGCGATCACGGCGGGCCACCCGGAATACGGCCATGCCAAGGGGATCGAGACCACCACCGGCCCGCTGGGGCAGGGGCTTGCCACCGCCGTCGGCATGGCCCTGGCCGAGCGCCGGCTGGCCGCCGAATTCGGCGCCGACCTGGTCGATCATCACACCTGGGTCATGCTGGGCGACGGCTGCCTGCAAGAGGGCATCGGACAAGAGGCCGCCAGCCTTGCCGGCCATCTGGGCCTGGGCAAGCTGATCGTGCTTTACGACGATAACTCGATCACCATCGACGGGCCGACCTCGGTCAGCTTCTCGGAAAACGTCCCGGCCCGGTTCGAGGCCATGGGCTGGCACGTCCAGTCCTGCGACGGCCATGACGGCAAGGCGCTCGACGCCGCCATCACCGCCGCCAAGGCCGAAACCGGCAAGCCCTCGCTGATCGCGATGAAAACCGTCATTGGCTTCGGCTCGCCCAACAAGGCCGGCAGCTATGCCGTGCACGGCTCGCCGTTGGGCAAGGACGAGGCGGCGCTGACCAAGGAAGCCATCGGCTGGTCGGCCGAGCCCTTTGTCATCCCCGGGGATCTGGCGGCAGAATGGCGCGAGATCGGCCAACGCGGCGCAAAGGCCCGCGCCGACTGGCAAGCCCGCCTGGCCGCGACACCGGCCGAGACCCGCGCCGAGTTCGACCGCCGCCAGGCCGGCGCCTTGCCCGGCGATTACGAGCCGACCTTGCAGGACGCCCGCGCCCAGCTTTTCGCCGCGCCGAAAAAGGCCGCGACCCGCAAGGCCAGCCAGATGGCGCTGGAGGCCCTGACCCCGGCGCTGCCCGAGATGATCGGCGGCTCGGCCGACCTGACCGGCTCGAACCTGACCCGGGTGCCGGCGGTGGACAGCCAATATACCCGCGAGGCGCCCGGCCGCTATATCGGCTACGGCGTGCGCGAATTCGGCATGGCCGCGGCGATGAACGGCATCAACCTGCATGGCGGCTTCATCGCCTATGGCGGCACGTTCCTGGTATTCTCGGACTATGCCCGCAACGCCATCCGGCTGTCGGCGCTGATGGGGGTGGGCACGATCTATGTCATGACCCATGACAGCATCGGCCTGGGCGAGGACGGCCCGACCCACCAGCCGATCGAGCATCTGGCCAGCCTGCGCGCCATCCCGAACCTGACCGTGCTGCGCCCGGCCGATACGGTCGAGACGCTGGAGGCCTGGGACATCGCCATCCGCAACCGGCATGTGCCCTCGCTGCTGGCGCTGTCGCGGCAGGACGTGCCGCAACTGCGTCTGGACGCGGGCGCCGAGAACCTGACTGCCAAGGGCGCCTATGTGCTGCGCCGGTTCGGTGCCAAGGATGACGGGGGCCGCGACGTGACGCTGATCGCCACCGGCACCGAGGTCGCCATCGCCGTCGAGGCGGCGCAGGCGCTGCACGCGGACGGGCTGTCGGTCGCCGTGGTCTCGATGCCCTCGTGGGAGCTGTTCGACGCCCAGCCGGAATCCTATCGCAAGGAAACGCTGGGCGACGCGCCCCGCATCGCCGTGGAGGCGGCGGGCAAGTTCGGCTGGACCCGCTATGTCACCAGCGAGGACGACGTGATCGGCATGACCGGCTTCGGCGCCTCGGCCCCGATCGACCGGCTCTATCAGGAGTTCGGCATCACCAAAGAAGCCATCGTCGCGCGGGCCAAGGTGCTTGCCGGCAAGTGACAGCTGCCGCGCCCGGAACCGATCCGGGCGCGGTCACCCCCCGACGGGGCCGGGCCAATCGTTGATCCGCATGGCCGCGAACCGCTCGCGCAGCCAGCGGGCGGCCGGGCCGCTGGGGCGCTGCTTGTGCCAGACCATTTCCAGCGCCACCGGCCAATCGGCGCCGTCGAACTGCAGGACCGGCGTGACCAGATCGTCGCGAACCGGCGATTCCTCGATGATGTGGTCGGGCACCAGCGCCCAGCCGATGCCGCGCCGGACCATCTGCAGGATGACCCAATGGCTTTCCACCCACCAGACCTCGGCCGCGCTGCGCAGGCGCTGCTTTTCCGGCCCCTCGCTGCGCACGGCGACCATCAGCTGGCGGTGGCGCTTCAGATCCTCCCAGTCCACCATCGTATCGGCCAGCGGATGGTTCTTGCCGCAGACCAGTTTCAGCGGCACCCAGCCCAGCGTGTGAAAGGCGATCTCGGTCGGCAGCACCTCTTGCCGCCACATCACGCCGATATCGGCCTTGCCGTCCAACACCAGGCGGCTGACATCCTCCATCATCGGGAACAGCAGCTCCAGCTCGACATGCGGGAAGCGGGCGGCGAACTCGGCGAAAAGCGTCGCCAGCGGCTCCTCGGGATAAAGCTCGTCGATGGCGACGACCAACCGGTGCTCGACATGCGCGGTCAGGCTGGCGGCGACGCCGATCAGATGCTCGCGGCGGTCCAGCACCACCCGGGCCTCGGCCAGCAGCCGCTCGCCCGCCGGCGTCAGCACCGGGTTGCGCCCCTCGCGGCTGAACAGCGCGACGCCCAGATCGTCCTCGAGATTCGAGACCTGGGTGCTGATCGCCGACTGCGCCTTGCGCAGCGCCCGACCGGCGGCCGAGAACGAGCCGTGCTGCGCGGCGGCGGCAAAGGCTTCCAACTGCTCCAGCGTGACGGTCATCTATCTGTCAATCAGATGGTATCCAACTTTGTATTCTGGGAAATACAGATAGAAAGCGCGTCACGCAAGAATGAGGAATCACAATGACCATGCGCAGCTTTCCGGACCGGGTCCGCCACGCGGTGAGCTTCGAGTTGATCGGCCTGGCGATCGTCACCCCGCTGGCCGCCTGGATCTACGACAAGCCGTTATTCGACATGGGCGTCGTCGGCGTCGGCGCGGCGACGCTGGCCACGGTCTGGAACTTCGTTTTCAACCTCGGGTTCGACCACGCCATGCGGCGCTGGGTCGGCGATGTCCGGAAGTCGCTGCGCCACCGGCTGCTGCATACCGCGCTGTTCGAGCTGGGCCTGCTGGTCATGCTGCTGCCGCCGATGGCCTGGTATCTGGGCATGACGCTGTGGCAGACGCTGCTGCTCGACCTGTTCATCGTCGCCTTCTATCTGGTCTATAATTTCGTCTTCAACATCGCCTATGACCGGATCTTCCCGCTGCCGGCCGCGCCGCAAGGCGGCGGTCGGGAGCAGGGGCGCGGGCAGCCGGCCTAGCCCGGATCGCAGGCGATCTCGTCCAGCAGGAAGGCGCGGAACTTGCGGATCGCGGGACGGTTGCGCCGGCCCTTGGGATAGACCAGCCAGAAGCTGCGGCCGTTCCGCGCCACCAGCGGAAAGGGCTGGATCAGGCTGCCGGTCGCCAGTTCGAACCGGAAGAAGCGCGGCGTCAGCAGCGCCACGCCGTAACCCTCCAGAGCCGCCCGCGCCTCGTGCAGGTCGGTCGACAGCGTCAGGCCGGGCCGGGGCGGGGTTTCCCAGAAATCCACCCCGGCCTCGCGCATCCAGACCGCCCAGTTCGGGTCCACCCGGTCCAGCAGCGGCAATTTCAGCAGGTCGGCCGGCTCGTGCACCGCGTGTTTCTTGGCCAGCGCCGGCGACAGCATGGGGGTGTATTCGATGGGCATCAGACAATGCTCCTCGACCCCCGGCCAGCCGCCCTCGCCGGCGCGGATGGCGACGGTGATGTCCTCGCGCCCGAAATCGACCAGGTTGTCGCTGGTCTCCAGCCGCACCGCCAGGTTCGGATGGTTCATCTGGAACTTGCCCAGCCGCGGCGACAGCCAGGCCCCAGCAAAGGTCGGCACGGTCGAGATCGACAGGGTCGAGACCGAATCCGCCGACGGGTCGGCATAGGCTTCGCGCAGCATGTCGAAGGCGTCGATGGTCGGGCGGGCGAACAGCGCCCCGGTCTCGGTCAGCACGATCTCGCGCGGCTTGCGCAGGAACAGCGGCGTGCCCAGCCGCTCCTCCAGCAGGCGGATCTGATAGCTGACCGCGGCCTGGGTCATGCCCAGCTCCTCGGCGGCGCGGGTGAAGCTCAGATGCCGCGCCACCGCCTCGAAGGCACGCAGGGCGGCGAGAGGGGGTATCGACATAAGCGTGCCTTATGGATGCTTGCCGAGGCTTTGTTGGTCATCGCCGGGGAAACCTAGCATGATCGGAGGGTGGATCAACCATGACCACCGAAAGGAGGGCAAAATGTCCGACAATTCCGCATGTGACCGCCAACGCCCCTTCCTGCCGGGCCTGACCCGGCTGCTTTTCGGTGTGCTGCGCCGCGATAAGCCCAGCCTATCGCCATGCCCAGACCGCATGGCGGCGCTGGACCATCCGGCGACGCGCAAGGCGTTGGCCGGTCTGCCCGCGCATCTGCTGCGTGACATCGGTGTCGCCGACACGCGCAGCGACGCGGCCGCCCCGCTGCAGGAAGGCGACGCGCTGCGCCGGCATCTGTGGTAGCGCCTCAGCCCGCCACGCTTTTGCGCACGGTTTCCCCGAAGGCGCGGCGATAGGCGCGCGCCAGCGTGGCGGGCGACGAGAACCCGGTCCGCGAGGCGATCTCGCCCAGCGTCAGCCGGGTTTCCAGCGCCAGCGCCCGGGCATGGGACAGCCGGATCTGCCGGTAATAGCCGCCGGCCGACAGGCCTAGATGGGCATGGAACAGCCGGTCCATGCTGCGCGGCGACAGCGCCGCGCGCTCGGCGATGCGGGGCAGGGGCAAGGGCTGTTCGGCGGTCTCGCGCATGGCGACGATGGCGCGCTGCAGCGACGGCGGCAGCGCGCTGTCGGTCATGCGGCTGGGCAATTGCCATTCCACCGGATCGGTGCTGCGCCCCATCACCCGGCCGAACATGTTCGCCACGTCGAAGCGCAGCGCCTCGCCCGCCTGCGCGCCGATCAGGTCCAGCGACCAGCTCAGCACGCTTTGCGCGCCGCCGCAGGTGACGATATTGCCATCCGCGACATAGGGGTCCGGCACCACGGTGATTTCCGGAAAGGCCTCGGCCAGCGCCTCGCGCTCCATCCAGTGGATGGCGGCGCGGCGTCCGGCCAGCAGGCCCATGCGGGCCAGCAGCCAGGCCCCGGTATCGAGCCCGCCCACCACCGGCAGGCCGCGCGCCTTGCGCAGCACCGCCCGGGCCGAGTCGCGCTGCAGATGGTCGCGCATGCCGTAGCCCGAGACCAGGATCAGCGCATCCGTCGCCCCCACCCGCGCCAGCGGCAGATCGACCGAGATCGCCAGCCGTGATGAGCTGATGACCGCCCCGCCCTCCAGCGAGCAGACCTGCCAGGAAAACAGCCGCTGCCCCGACAGGTCGCGCGCCGCCCGCAGGGGCTCGATGGCGCTGGCCAGCACCATGTTCGAGAAACCGTCGAACAGCAGGAAGGTCAGGTGCAGCGGCGATTTTGGCAACATCGGCAAAATATATGGCGGAGAATGCACATCATGCCAGTGGAATTGCTGGCAGGTTGCGGTGGAAAGCAGCCATTGCCGGAGCCATGAATGAACCGTGACGTCTTCATCACCTGCGCGGTGACCGGCTCGGGGCAGAGCCACAAGAAATCCGGGCTGGTGCCGATCACGCCCCGCCAGATCGCCGAAGCCTGCATCGAGGCGGTGAAGGCGGGCGCGGCCATCGCCCATGTGCATGTGCGCGACCCCCAGACCGGCGCCCCCTCGCGCGATCCGGCGCTGTATCGCGAGGTGGTCGAGCGGGTGCGGTCATCCGGCACCGACGTGGTGCTGAACCTGACGGCGGGCATGGGCGGCGACATCGTGCTGGGCTCGGCCGAGGCGCCTCTGCCGCTGTCGCCGCAATCCGACCTGATCGGCGCCAGCGAGCGGCTGGTGCATGTCGAGGAACTGCTGCCCGAGATCTGCACCCTCGATTGCGGCACCATGAACTTCGCCGAGGCCGATTACGTCATGACCAACACCCCCGGCACGCTGCGCGCCATGGCGGCACGCATCCAGGCGGCGGGGGTGCGGCCCGAGATCGAGGTTTTCGACACCGGCCATCTGTGGCTGGCCAAGACGCTGGTCGAGGAGGGGTTGATCGACGATCCGGTGATGATCCAGCTGTGCATGGGCATCCCCTATGGCGCGCCGGCCGATCCGAACAGCCTGATGGCGATGGTGAACAACATCCCGCCGGGCTGGGTCTATTCCATGTTCTCAATCGGGCGGATGCAGCTTCCCTATGTCGCGCAGGCGGCGCTGGCGGGCGGCAATGTCCGCGTCGGGCTGGAAGACAACATCTGGCTCGACAAGGGCGTGCTGGCCCGCAACGGCGACCTGGTCGAGCGGGCGGCGACGATCCTGAACGCGATGGGTTGCCGGATCCTCGGCCCGCAGGCGGTGCGCGACAGGCTGAAGCTGACCCGGCGCTGAGCCGCAGGCCGAACCAATCCATAACGCAAGACAGGGGTCCATCATGAGTATCAATCTGACGAGGCGGGGGCTGACAAGGCGGGGCTTGCTGGCCGGCGCGGCGGGCATGACGGCGGCAGGGCTGATCCTGCCGCGCGGCGCGCGGGCGCAGGAGGCGACGCGCGGCGGCCGGCTGCGCATCGGCCATCTGGGCGGCGCGACCTCGGACACGCTGGACCCGGCGACCTATGCCGCCGGGCCGGTGGTGACGGCGATGCTGGCGGTCTGCAACAACCTGGTCGAGATCGACGCCAAGGGTCGGGCCGTGCCCGAGCTGGCCGAGTTCGAGCCCGATGCCGAGGCCCGGGTCTGGACCTTCCGGCTGAAGGACGGCGTCACCTTCTCGGACGGGCGAAAGGTCATGGCCAGGGACGTGATCGCCTCCTTCGACCACCATCGCGGCGCCGATACCAAGTCCGGCGCCAAGGGCTCGCTGGAGCAGGTCAAGGAGATCCGCGCCGATGGCGACAATGTCGTGGTCTTCGAACTAAGCTCGGGCAATGCCGATTTCGCCTATCTGACCTCGGATTATCACTTCGTCATCATGCCGGCGAACGAGGACGGCACGCTGGACTGGCAATCGGGCCTGGGCACCGGCGGCTATGTGCTGGAGAATTTCGAGCCGGGCGTGCGCATCACCCTGAAGCGCCGCGACGATTACTGGAAACCCGACCGCGCCTGGTTCGACGAGGCGGTGCTGCTGACCATCAACGACGCCACCGCCCGGCAGAATGCGCTGATGACCGGCGAGGTCGATGTCATCAACTCGCCCGACCTGGCCACGCTGCACCTGTTGCAGCGCCGTCCGGGCCTGCAACTGGTCGAGGTGACGGGAACCGCGCATTACACCATGCCGATGTTCTGCGACCAGGCGCCCTTCACCGATCCGAACCTGCGGCTGGCGCTGAAATACGCCATCGACCGGCAGGAGGTGCTGGACAAGGTGCTGCGCGGCCATGGCCAGATCGCCAATGACAGCCCGATCGCGCCGGCGAACCGCTTCTATGCCGCCGACCTGCCGCAGCGCGCCTATGACCCGGACAAGGCGAGGCACTACCTGAAGCAGGCCGGCATGGAGGGGCTGAAGGTCGAGATTTCCGCCTCGGACGCGGCCTCGGTCGGGGCGCTCGACATGGTGCAGCTGTTCCAGCAATCGGCCAAGGCGGCCGGCATCGACCTGACCGTCAAGCGCGAGCCGGACGACGGCTACTGGTCCAACGTCTGGCTGAAGAAACCCTTCTGCGTCAGCTACTGGAACGGCCGCCCGACCGAGGACGACATGTTCAGCCTGGTCTATGCCCGGGGTGCCGAGTGGAACGAGAGCCACTGGGACAACGAACGCTTCAACGACTTGCTGCTCAAGGCGCGGGCCGAGCTGGACGACAGCCTGCGCGCCGAGATGTATCGCGAGATGCAGGGGCTGGTCTCCGAGGACGGCGGCACCATCATCCCGATCTTCGTGAACTATATCGACGTGGCCAATGACAAGGTGGCGCATGGCGAGGTGGCGTCGAACCGCTTCCTCGACGGCTGGAAGATCGTGGAACGGTGGTGGCGGGCATGAGGATCGCGGCAATCGGCGGCGGGGTCATCGGCGGCGGCTGGATCGCCCGCTTCCTCCTCTCGGGGCATGACGTGGCGGTTTTCGACCCGCATCCCGAGGCGCAGCGCATCGTCGGCGAGGTGCTGGCGAACGCGACCCGCGCCTGGGAAAGGCTGTTCCAGGCGCCGCTGCCCCGGCCGGGCCGCATCCTCTGGGCCGGCTCGGTCGACGAGGCGGTCCGGGACGCCGACTACATCCAGGAAAGCGTGCCCGAGCGGCTGGAGCTGAAGCACCGCATCATCGCCGAGATCGAGGCCGCCGCGCCCGGGACGGCGCTGATCGGCTCCTCGACCTCGGGCTTCAAGCCCTCCGAGTTGCGGCAGGGCGCGCGGCATCCCGGCCGCATCCTCGTCGCCCATCCGTTCAACCCGGTCTACCTTCTGCCGGTGGTCGAGGTGGTGGGCGGCGGCGCGGCGGCCGAGCGCGCCTGCGAGATCCTGACCGGAATCGGCATGAAACCGGTCCGGATCGCGCGCGAGATCGACGCCCATATCGGCGACCGCCTGTTGGAGGCCGTCTGGCGCGAGGCGCTGTGGCTGGTGCATGACGGCATCGCCACCACCGAGGAGATCGACGACATCATCCGCTTCGGCTTCGGCCTGCGTTGGGCGCAGATGGGTCTGTTCGAGACCTATCGCATCGCCGGCGGCGAGGCCGGGATGCGGCATTTCCTGGGCCAGTTCGGCCCGGCGCTGAAATGGCCCTGGACCAAGCTGATGGATGTGCCCGACCTGGACGAGGCACTGATCGACCGCATCGCCGCCCAGTCCGACGCGCAGTCGGGCCGGCATTCGATCCGCGCGCTGGAGCGGATCCGCGACGACAACCTGGTCGGCATCTTCCAGGCACTCAAGGCCAACGACTGGGGCGTCGGCCAGACCGTGCGCGCGCAGGAGGACGGCTTCTATGCCCGCGAGCCCGCGCGGGCCGAAGGCTATCCGCTGCGCCTCCATCAGGCCCGCGTCAGCGGCGGCTGGGTCGATTACAACGGCCACATGACCGAGTTCCGCTATCTGCAGGTGCTGGGCGACGCGACCGACGCCTTCCTGATCCATATCGGGCTGGATGCCGATTACCGGGCGCAGGGCCGCTCGGCCTATACGGTCGAGACCCATATCCGCCATCTGGCCGAGGTGAAGGCGGGCGAGCTTCTGACCGTCGAGACCCGGCTGCTGGGCCATGACGCCAAGCGCTTTCGCCTGCATCACGCCATCCTGCGCGCGGATGGCAGCGAGGCCGCGACCGGCGAGCATATGCTGCTGCATGTCGATACCGGCGCGGGGCGCGCCATGCCGATGCCGCCGGCGCTGCTGCAGGCGCTGGAGCGGGTGGCGGCGCAGGACCGCGCGCCGCATCCCGACCATGCCGGCGCCGGCATCCGCCCGATCCGCCAAAGGGAGGCCACCGCATGAACGCCCCGGATGCCCGGCGGCGGCCCATCCTGCGGATGATCGCGGGCCGGCTGGGCATCGGGGTCTTCACGCTGTTCGTCATCTCGGTGCTGATCTTTCTGGCCGTCAGCCTGCTGCCCGGCGATATCGCCCAGCAGGTGCTGGGCCAGTCCGCCACGCCCGAGACCGTCGCCGCCTTCCGGCGCGAGCTTGGGCTCGATCAGCCGCTGGCCTGGCGCTATCTCGACTGGGTCGGCGGGGTTCTGTCGGGCGATTTCGGCCGCTCGCTGGCCAATGGCCGGCCGGTGGCGGAGCTGCTGGCCGCGCGGCTGGGCAATACCCTGTTTCTGGCGGCCTATGCGGCGGTGATCGCGGTGCCGCTGGCGGTGGGGCTGGGGCTGCTCGCCGCGCTCTGGCGCGGCAGCTGGTTCGACCGCATCGCCAATGTGGCGACGCTGTCGGCGATTTCCTTCCCTGAGTTCTTCATCGCCTATATCCTGATGTTCTGGCTGTCGGTCAGGATGGGCTGGTTCCCCTCGATCGCCGATCCCGGCGCCTCGCCGCGGCTGGCCGAGATGCTGGGCCGCGCCTTCCTGCCGGCGATCACCCTGGTGCTGGTGGTGACCGCCCATATGATGCGGATGACGCGGGCGGCGGTGGTCAACGTGCTGGGCGCGTCCTATGTCACCATGGCGCGGCTGAAAGGCGTGTCGCGCTGGCGCGTGGTCACCCGCCACGCCCTGCCGAACGCCTTGGCGCCCATCGTCAACGTGGTGGCGCTGAACGTGGCCTGGCTGATCACCGGCGTGGTCATCGTCGAGGTGGTCTTCGTCTATCCCGGCCTTGGCCAGTTGATGGTGGACAGCGTCACCAACCGCGACATTCCGGTGGTGCAGGCCTGCGCGCTGATCTTCGCCGCGGTCTATATCCTGCTGAACCTGCTGGCCGACGTTCTGGCGATCGCCACGAACCCGCGCCTGCTGCATCCGAGGTAAGCCCATGATCCGGATGCTGAAAACCATGCCGCCGACCGCGATGCTGGGGGTTCTGGTCATCGCCGCCTATGCGGTGATCGCGCTGTTCGCGCCGCTGCTGGCCCCGCATGGCGAGGCGCAGATCGTCGGCGCCCAGTTCGAGCCGTGGAGCGCCGCCTATCCCCTTGGCACCGACACGCTGGGCCGGGACATGCTGTCGCGGCTGATCTGGGGCGCGCGCAATACCGTGGGCGTGGCGCTGGCCACCACGGCGCTGGCCTTCGGCATCGGCGCCATTGCCGGGCTGCTGGCGGCGGCGCTTGGCGGCTGGGTCGATCTGGCGCTGTCGCGGTTGGTCGATGTGCTGATGGCGGTGCCGGCGCTGATCCTGACGCTGCTGGCGCTGTCGGCGCTGGGGCCGGGGGTGGCGAATCTGGTCGTCGTGGTGGCGATCCTCGATTCCACCCGCGTCTTCCGCCTGGCCCGCGCCACGGCGATGAACGTCATGGTGATGGATTATGTCGAGGCAGCGCAGCTGCGCGGCGAGGGCACTTGGTGGATCATCAGCCGCGAGGTGCTGCCGAACATCTCGGCGCCCTTGATCGCGGAATTCGGGCTGCGCTTCTGCTTCGTATTCCTGACCATCTCGGCGCTCAGCTTCCTGGGGCTCGGCCTGCCGCCGCCGATGGCCGACTGGGGGGCGATGGTGCGCGACAATGCGGCGCTGATCACCTTTGGCGACACCACCCCGCTTTTGCCCGCCGCCTGCATCGCGGTGCTGACGGTCTCGGTCAATTTCGTGGTGGACTGGATGCTGCACCGCGCCTCGGGTCTGAAGGACTGAACCATGTTGCTGAACATCGAGAAGCTGAAGGTCGAGGCGCGGGGCGAAGAAGGCTGGACCCCGATCCTGCATGGCGTGGATTTGCAGGTCGCCCGGGGCGAGGTCGTCGGGCTGATCGGCGAATCCGGGGCCGGGAAGTCCACGCTGGGTCTTGCGGCGCTGGGTTTCGCCCAGGGCGGTCTGCGTTTCGCCGGCGGCCGGGTGATCTTCGACGGCACCGACCTGCTGCAACTGCCCGAGCACCGGCGCCGCGCTTTTCGCGGCCGCCGCGTCGCCTATGTCGCGCAATCGGCGGCGGCGAGCTTCAATCCGGCATGGCGGCTTCTGGACCAGTTCTGCGAGGGGCCGGCGATCCACCACACCGCCGGCCGCGTCGAATCCGAGGTCTTTGCGCGCCAGCTTTACGCCGCCATGCACCTGCCCGACCCGAAGAATTTCGGCCTGCGCTTTCCGCATCAGGTCTCGGGCGGGCAGTTGCAGCGGGCCATGGTCGCCATGGCCATGGCCTGCAAGCCCGACCTGATCGTCTTCGACGAGCCGACGACGGCGCTGGACGTGACCACGCAGATCGGCGTGCTGGCGGCGATCCGGCAGGCGGTCGAGACCACCGGCACGGCGGCGATCTACATCACCCATGACCTGGCCGTAGTCGCGCAGATGGCCGACCGCATCAAGGTCATGCGTCATGGCCGCGAGGTCGAGGATGCGCCGACCCGCCGGATGATCGAGGCGCCGGCGCAGGATTACACCCGCTCGCTTTGGGCGGTGCGCGAGTTCCGCCGGCCGCCGCGCGCCCTGCCGCGGGCCAGCGCACCGACGATCAGCATCCGCGAAGTGACGGCGGGCTATTCGTCGCTGGACGTGCTTGGCGCGGTCAGCTTCGACATCCCGCGCGGCGCCACCGTGGCGGTGGTGGGCGAATCCGGTTCGGGCAAGTCCACCACGGCGCGGGCGATCACCGGGCTTTTGCCGCCGCGCGCGGGCAGCATCGCGCTGAACGGCACGCCGCTGCCGCCGCGCCTGGCGCAGCGCACGCTGGAACAGAAGCGGGCGGTGCAGATGATCTATCAGATGGCCGACACGGCGCTGAACCCGCGCCAGACCATCCGGCAGATCCTGTCGCGGCCCTTGCAGTTCTACCTGGGCCTGACCGGCCGCGCGCGCGAGACGCGGCTCAACGAGCTGTTGGAGCAGATCGAGCTGGAGCCGGCGCGCTTCCTTGACCGCCTGCCGGGCGAGCTGTCGGGCGGGCAGAAGCAGCGCATCGGCATCGCCCGGGCGCTGGCCGCCGATCCCGAATTCATCATCTGCGACGAGGTGACCAGCGCGCTGGACCAATTGGTGGCCGAGGGCATCCTGCGGCTGCTCAGCAAGGTGCAGGACGCAACCGGCGTCAGCTACATGGTCATCACCCATGACATCGCCACCGTCCGCGCCATCGCCGACGAGGTGGTGGTGATGAAAGGCGGCCGGGTCATGGACAAGGGCTTGAGGTCCGAGGTGCTGGACCCGCCGCGCCATGCCTATACCCGCGAATTGCTGGCTTCGGTGCCGCAGATGGACCCGGACTGGCTGACGCGCCGCATCGCCGAGGGCCGCATCGCCGGGGGCGCGGCATGATCCGCGACCCGCAGGTGCTGGATTTCATCGCCCGGACCGAGGCCGCTTATCCGCCCGAGGCGAATGGCGCCAGCGCTGCCGACAACCGGCGCTTCTACGATGCGATGTGCGCCGTCTTCCGGGCCTCGCGCCCGCCCGGCCTGCCGGTTCGGGATCGCCGCATCGGCGGCGTGCCCTGCCGCATCTACGGCCCGGAAACCCCGGTCGCCGTGGTCTATGTGCATGGCGGCGGTTTCGTGGTCGGCGGGCTGGACAGCCACGACGATGTCTGCGCCGAGATCGCCGATGCCACCGACCTGCAGGTGGTCGCGGTCGATTACCGGCTGGCGCCCGAGCATCGCTGGCCGGCGCAGATCGCGGATGTGCAGGCGGTCTGGGACGCGCTGGCCCGCCCGGCGGTGATCGTGGGCGACAGCGCCGGCGGGCTTCTGGCGGCGGCGCTTTGCCTGTCGCGGCGCGGCACGCGGCAGCCCTTGGGTCAGGTGCTGGTCTATCCCGGCCTCGGCGGCGACGGCAGCGCGCCCTCTTATCGCGAGAATGCCGAGGCGCCCTTGCTGCGGACCGAGGACCTGGCCGGCTATCACGCCGCGCTGCACGGCGAGGGAGCGGGCGAGGGACCGGCCGATCCGCTGGCGCGTCCCTTGCTGGCCGCAAGCCTGGCCGGGCTGGCGCCGGCCTTCGTCGTCACCGCCGATATCGATCCGCTGCGCGACGACGGGCGCGACTATGCGCGGCGGCTGCGGGCCGAGGGCGTCGCGGCGCATTGGCGCAACGAGCCCGAACTGCCGCATGGCTATCTGCGGGCCCGCCGCCACAGCGACCGGGCGCGGCGCAGCTTCCAGGCGATCCTGGTCGCGATCCGGCGCTTCGCGGACCGGGCCTAGTCAAGGACCGGGCCTAGTCGCGCTGTTCCGACATGGCGACGATCTCGGCATGCGGGCGGTCGAGCCGGCGGCGCAGGCCGTCGCGGGCGGCGCGGCGCAGGATCTTGCGGAAACGCGCCGCATCCGGGCCGTAATGCCGTGCCTTGCCGCGCCAGCGCAGCGCCAGAACCGGCAGCAGCGGCCAGAACCACGGCCCGGCCGCGACGCGATAGGCCAGCAGCGCATTGCGATACATGTAATAGACCTTCCACATCGGCCGCAGCACCAGATGCCCGCCGGGCTGGATCGAGACGGTGTCGTGCTCGAACCGGATCTCGGGCAGGAAGCCGATGCGCAGCCCCTTGCGCCGCATCTCGAGGGTGTAGATCTGGTCGTCGCCATAGATGAACAGCCGTTCGTCGGGATAGCCGGCGCGGGCGATGCTGGCGCGCGACAGGAACAGACCGACAAAGGAGGTCATGTCGATCTCGATGGGATCGGCCTGGCCGGCATAGGTCGCATCGCCCAGGTGAAAGCCGCGCCGGCCGGCGCCGGCCAGGGTGCGCAGGAATTCCGGCAAGCGCCAGAACGGGTTGCGATAGGGCCGGTTCATCTCGCAGACCTCGCCCGAGGGGGTCAGCACCGCCGCCCCCAGCGCGTCCCAGCCGGTCAGGTCCAGCGCGCGGAACTGCGCGATGGTGCCGGGAAAGGGCCGGCCGTCATCGTCCATGACCACGAGCCAGTCCGGGTCCAGCGCCTGCACCAGGTGCCGCATCCCCTGCGCGAAGCCGCCGGCTCCGCCCAGGTTTTCCAGGCTGCGCAGCGCCAGCAGCCGGGGATCGTCGATCATGTCCAGATATTCGCGGGTGCCGTCGCCCGAGGCATTGTCGAACACCACCACATGGTCGATATCCTCGGCCAGCAGCCGGCCGACAGTCACCCGCAGCTTGTCCAGCCGGTTATGGGTCACGACCAGGGCGGCGATGCGCGGGCGGGCAGGTGCGGGGCAGGGCAAGGGCAGCGACTGTTGCGGGTCTTGGCTCGAGCGCATGTCCGTTCTCTGCTCAGGGATGCGCCGGCCGCGGCCCCGACCGGACGGCAGCGCGCCGCCTGACTAGCGGATCGCGGTCCCGTGAACAAGCGGCCAGACGCCGGGCTTTCACGAATCCCTTGCAATTTCCTGCGACATTCTTCATCTTTCCGGCGTTCACGGGGATCGTGAACACGGTTTGATGGCCGGGCCCCTCTGGCGAACGTGGCGGCGCGTTCGTGATGTCGGCATCGATACTTGGCCAGCCGCCTGGAACAATTATTCACATGACGCAAGGAAACAGTCCCCTTTCCGGAGGTGGTCTCGGCGATGGCGCCCGGCGTTCGACCCTGCACTATTTCACCTGGGCCTTCATCGTCACCGTGCTTGGTCTTGCCCTGGGCGGCCTGCTGGGCTGGCAGACGACCGGCACCCTGGGCGGCACGCTCTCGGTCTTCTTCATCTGCGCCGTGCTGGCGGTGCTGGAGATCTCGCTGAGCTTCGACAACGCCATCGTGAACGCCAACAAGCTCAAGGACATGACGCCCAAGTGGCAGCGGCGCTTCCTGACCTGGGGCATCATCATCGCCGTCTTCGGCATGCGGATCGTCTTCCCGCTGCTGATCGTGGTCATCGCCGCCAATATCGGTCCGTGGCAGGCGATGGTGCTGGCAGCGACCCAGCCCGACGAATATTCGCGCATCATGCACGAGGCGCATCTGCCGATCGCGGCCTTCGGCGGCACCTTCCTGATGATGGTGGGGCTGAGCTTCTTCTTCGACCACGAAAAGGACGTGCACTGGGTCAAGTGGCTGGAAGACCGCATGCAGCGCTATGCCACCATCCGCGGCATCGAGGTGGCGGTGGTGCTGGTCACGGTGCTGATCTTCTCGCGCTTCCTGGAAGGGGCGGAATCGCAGGTCTTCTTCAGCTCGGCGATCTGGGGCCTGTTGACCTTCCTGCTGGTCGAGGTGCTGGGCGGATTGCTCGACAGCTCGCAGCAGACGCTGCAGGCCGGGGCCAAGGGCGGCATCGGTGCCTTCCTCTATCTCGAAGTGCTGGACGCCTCGTTCAGCTTCGACGGCGTGATCGGCGCCTTCGCGCTGACCCACAACCTGTTCGTCATCGCCATCGGTCTGGGCATCGGCGCCATGTATGTGCGTTCGATGACCATCATGCTGGTCGAGCGCGGCACGCTGGCCGAATACCGGTTCCTGGAACATGGCGCCTTCTATGCCATCATCGCGCTGTCGGTGATCATGTTCGTGCAGCCGCTGATGCATATTCCCGAGGTCATCACCGGCCTGGGTGGCGCGACGCTGATCGGCATATCGTTCTGGTCCTCGATCCGCTGGAACCGCAAGAATCACGCGGTCGAGGCGTAAGCCTCATCCCATGACAGAAGACGGCCGCCGCCTTTCGGGCCGGCGGCCTTTTTGCTATCTCTGGGCGTGTGGTTTGAACGAGGATGATTATGCGTTACCTGCTTGCCCTGTTGGTGGTCGCCGCGGTCGCGGCGCTGGTCTACTGGCGCCATGTGCAAAAGGCCGGCGCCGCGCAGGATGCAGGCGCCGATGTGCAGGCGCTCTATCAGGCGGAACGCATGCTGCCCCGGCAGCCGCTGCAGGTCTATCACCTGGGCCACAGCCTGGTCGGGCGCGACATGCCGGCGATGCTGGCGCAGCTGGCCGGGCACGACTATGCGCTGCAACTGGGCTGGGGCACCGCGCTGCGCGAGCATTTCCAGGGCCCCCAGGCAGTCAACGGCTTCGACCAGGAAAACGCCACGCCCCGCCACCGCGAGGCGCATGAGGCTCTGGCAAGCGGCGATTACGACGCCTTTGTCATGACCGAGATGGTGCGGTTGCAGGACGCGATCCTTTACAAGGAAAGTCGTCTCTATGCCGGGAAATGGGCGGCCGAGGCGGCGGCGGGCAATCCTGGGGCGCAGATCTTCCTTTACGAAAGCTGGCACGCGCTGGACGATCAGCCGGACTGGCTGTCGCGCCTGCCCGACGATCTGGAGAGGATGTGGAAGCCGGACCTGCTCTGGCCGGC
Organism: Paracoccus simplex; assembly: GCF_042648325.1. NCBI lineage: Bacteria > Pseudomonadati > Pseudomonadota > Alphaproteobacteria > Rhodobacterales > Paracoccaceae > Paracoccus > Paracoccus simplex. The sequence continues at coordinate 45,608 of NZ_JBHRXE010000004.1, forward strand.
CGCCCGCGCCGCCGGCAAGCCGGTCTGGCTGATCCCGGTCGGCCAGGTCATGGCGCGGCTGGTGGCCGAGGCCGAGGCCAAGGGCGGCATCGCCGAACTGAAATCGCGCGAGGATCTGTTCGCCCGCAATCCCGACGGCTCGCTGGACACCATCCATCCGAGCGACCTCGGCGTCTATCTGGTGGCGCTGACGCATTACGCGGTGCTTTACGGCAAAAGTCCGGTGGGTCTGCCGCATGAACTGCTGCGCGCCGACGGCAAGCCGGCCGTGGCGCCCTCGGCCGAACTGGCGCGGCGCATGCAGGAGCTGGTTTGGGAGGTGGTCAGCGCCGAACCGCTGACCGGGCTCTGACCTGCCCGCAGCCCATACGCTGTTTTTACGGATCATTGAAAACATTGTCGTTGATCCGGCGGCGATTCTGGCCTCTTGGCAGGCGTGACCGCGCCGGGCAATCGCCCTGCGCGGCCAGGCTTGCGCAGGAGGTCCAATGCTTACCGGGTTCGTGCTGTTCTATGTCGGCGCCGTGCTGTTTCTGAACGGCCTTTGGCTGATGGGCCGCATCGCCGATCGCGAGATCGTCGTCATCAACCTCGTCACCGCGCTGGTGTCCGGCGCGGCGGTGCTGCACGATGCCTTCGGCGCCGGGGCCAGCCCCGCCAGCATCCGTAACGGCGCGCTGAGCCTGCTGTTCTGCACCACCTATCTTTGGGTCGCCTATAACCGGTTCAGCGGCGCGGATGGGCGCGGCCTGGGCTGGTTCAGCCTGTTCGTCGCGGTGACGGCCGTGCCGGTGTTCCTGCGCGCGCTGGCCGAAGCGGGAACAGCGACCGAGCTTTGGCTGGCGGCGAACTGGGCCGTCTGGGGCGTGCTGTGGTTCCTGTATTTCCTGCTGCTGGCGCTTGGTCGCCCGATCCAGCGGCAGACCGCCTGGGTCACGCTGCTGGCCGGGATCTTCACCGGCTGGCTGCCGGGTTTCCTGCTGCTGGACGGGCTGATCTGATCACCAGAACAGATGCGCCTCGTCGATGGCGCGGCGCCAGAAAGCGTCGCGGCCGGCCTCGGGCAGCCAGCCCAGTAGGCGTTTGGGTTTGCTGTTGTCGAAGGGCGACAGATGCCCCCGCGACTTCCAGTCCGCCAGCGAGGCGGGCGCGGCCCCCTTGCGGCGCAGGGCGTGGCGCTTCAGCCCCTGCTTGACCGCATCGACGGCCCAAAGCGCCGTCAGGTTCGAGCCGCTGACCTTCAGCCGTGCCCCGGTGCGGCGGTGGATGGCCTCGAGATAGTCGCGGCCGGAAAACATCGGCTCGCCGATCAGGTTGAAACCTTCGCCGATGGCCTCGTCGCGCTCCATCATCGCGATCAGCCCGTCCGACACGTCGTCGGCCAGCACGAAAGGCAGGATGTTGCGGCCGTTGCCCCAAAGCCTGACCGCCCCGGCGCCGTGCCAACGGCCGATGCCCCAATGCTGCAACGGTCCGCCGTCGCCCAGCACGATGCCGGGTCGGGCGATGACCAGCCGCAGCCCCTGCGCCTGCAGGGCGAGCAGCCGCTTTTCACCCTCGGCCTTGGACCGGGCATAGATGTTGCGGCTGTCCATCTGGCCGAAATCGCTGGCCTCGGTGATGGTGCGGGCCGGGTCGGACATGTCGTATGAGGCGATGGTGCCGGTATGGACCAGCCGGCCGATGCCGGCGCGGATCGCGGCGCGGCCGATGCGCTCGGTCGTGGCCACGTCGTTTTCCAGCGCCGCCTGCCAGCTCTTGTCGGTGGATTTCGCCAGGTTGAAGACGCAATCCATGCCCTGCATGGCCTGGGCCAGCCCGTCCTCGTCGCGCAGCGACACGCCCAGCGTCTCGACATGGTCGGCGATGTCGGGAAAGGGGCCGTTGCGGCCGCGCGACAGCACGCGCACGTCATGGCCACGCTCGACCAGCCGCCGGGTCAGGTTGCGGCCGATGAAACCGGTGCCGCCGATCACCATCACCCGCGGCTGCGGCGTGCCGCTGGGGCGGGCGGGGACCGCGGGCAGGGCGGGCAGGCGGGTCAGCGCATCCTCGATGCCCTGCATTACCGCCCGGGCCGAGGCGGGCGCAAAGCGCGGGTCGGGTTGCCCGGCGCGGATGCCGTCGTAAAAGGCCGCGATGGTGGCGCGAAAGCTCAGCCCATAGGGGCTTTTCTGGTTCAGCGATGCGGCCTGGCGGACGGCGTTGCGCGTTCCCTCGCGCAGATGCCCCCCCGCCCGGCCCATTTCCTTGATCAGCGGGTTCAGTACCAGATCGGCGGTATTGTCGCGCGTGACCACCAGCGCATCGGCCGCATAATCCAGCCGCGCCATGCCCGAGGAGCCGCGCAAGCTGACCGAGCGGTCGTCGAAGGTTTCGACCAGCGACAGGGCGATGGTCACGTCCACCTGGCCGGCGCGGGCGAGGATGCGCCAGCTTTGCGGCCGCTGCTCGCCGCCGGGCAGGGTGATCCATTGGCCCAGGCTGACATATTCGACCTCCAGCGGGCCGAACAGGTCCACCGCGAACGAGAAGGGATGCGCGCCCAGCTCCAGCAGCAGGTTCTGCGTCTGCCGCAGCATCCACAGCCCGTAAGGCCCCGAGCGCAAGGGCACCAGCGGCAGCGCCCAGTTGATCTGCGCGGCCGAGACCAGGCCCAGATCGCCGGCCTGCACCGCCTGCTTGAGCCGGCCATAGCCGGGCAGGCCTAGGAAATTGTGGCAGGCGCCGAGCTGCCGGCCGGCGGCCCGGGCCGCGGCCTCCATCTCGTCGATCTCGGCGACGGAGAGGGCGACGGGTTTCTCGACCAGCACATGCAGCCCGGCGCCCAGGCATGTCACCGCCAGGTCGCGATGCAGGTTCGGCGGCGTCAGGATATGCACGACATCGCAGATGCCGGCGGCGATCATCTGCTCCAGATCGGCAAAGGCCGCGACGCCATGGCTGGAAGCCAGCGCCTCGGCCGCGTCAAGGGCGGGGTCGCAGACCGCGACCAGCCGCGCGCCCGGTGCGGCCTTGATCGCATCGGCATGCCACGAGGCGATGTAGCCGGCGCCGACAATGCCGACGCGCAGGTCCGAGGTCATGGCAAACTCCTATTTATACTCGATAATACGCATGGCGTCGCCATTGCGGCGGCGACGGCTGTAAGTCAACATTCCTAAAAGGTTAGGTATCTTGGCCAGCGTCAGCAGCGCGGCCTGTTTTCCCGCCATCGGCCGGCCCTTCAGGCCCTTGAGGGTCTTGATGAAAGAGAGCGTGTAAACCGCCGTGACGGCAAGGGAAATCCACGGGCTGGCGAACAGGCCGAGCAGGAACAGCAACGGCAGCGCCAGCCCATAGAGCCAGACCCGCATCTGCTCGCGCCGGAAATGCGGCGGGTGCAGGCGACCCACCTGCGCGAAGCCGTGGCCGTTGCGGATGGTGCGCTGCCACCATTGGGAAAAGCGGGTCATGTCGGCATCGTGCCAGGTCATCTGCACCGGCAGGCGCAGCAGCTTCCAGCCGGCCTTGCCCAGGCGCAGGCAGAATTCGTCATCCTCGGCGGCGATCACCGCCGGGTCGAAGCCGCCGATCTGGCCGAAAGCGGCGACGCGCACCATCATGTCGCCGCCGCAGGCGGTGATCGGCCCCGCGGGGCGGTGCCAGTCCACCTCGCACATCTGGTTATAGACCGTGGCCGTGGGATGGATCTCGGACCGCCAGCCGGTGACGAGGCCCAGACCGGGATCGGCCTGCATGGCGGCGGTGCCGGCCTCCAGCCAGCCGGGTTCGACCCGGCAGTCGCCGTCGACGAATTGCACCAGATCCAGCGCGCCGCCCTCCAGCAGCGCGGTGAATCCGGCATTGCGGGCGCGGGCGGCGGTGAAGGGAACCGAGGTGTCCAGCTCGACCACGGTGACGCCGAGACTGCGGGCGAAACCGACGCTGTCGTCGCGCGAGCCGCTGTCCACGTAGACCACCCGCGCGCAAAGCGGCACCAGCGAGCGCAGGCAGGCTTTCAGCCGCTCGCCCTCGTTGCGGCCGATCGCCACGGCGCCGAGCGTGGGACGGGTCATGATTCCCCCAGGGTTGTTCCGTTGGGCGAGCCTAGCCCCGGGGCCGCACTTTCTGCAATGCGGCGCAGCCTGTCGTTATCGGCATGTCCGGGCGCGGTCAGGCTGTGGGCAGGTCCTGCCGCAGGCTTTGCCGAGCCAGGGCCGATAGCAGGTCGGTCTGCGTGACGATGCCGACGATGCGCGGCCCGTCCAGCACCGGCACCGCGTCGCATTCGCCCGAGGCCAGCATCGGCAGCAGCGCTCCGATGGGCGTGTCGGGCGCGACATGCGGCGGATCGGTCTGCATGATCTCGCGCGCGCGCGTCGGTGCGCCGGGCTTGGCGTTCAGCAGCTCGGACATGGCGACGGAAAAGCGGCGGTCATGGCGGAAGGCGTCGTCGCGGGCGCGGCGGATCAGGTGCAGCTGGAAGATCACGCCCAGAAACTGGTCGCCGTTCTCGACCACCGGCAACGAGGTGAAACCGTGCCGGCGGAAGATGTCGGCGACCCGCGCCAGCCGGGACTGCGGGCCGACGGTGACCAGATCGCGCGACATCACGTCCGCCGCGGTCAGCGGCCCGGTGCGGTGGGTGGCGGCCTGCAATTCGGCGGCGCCGATCAGCCGGGCCAGATCCTCGACCCCGAGGTTCAGCGACTGGCGATAGCGCTGCAGGATCTCGGTCAGCTCGTCCTTGGACAGGCCCAGCCGTTCCATCGCCGGATGGTCGGCGGTGCCGTGCGGTCCAGGCTCGTCGAACTGGCGGAAGGGATAGCGGCGTCCGGTCAGCCGGGCATAGATCATCGCGAAGCCGACCAGCGCCAGCGTGCCGGTCAGCACCGGCGCCAGGACGAAATGAAAGCCAAGCGCGCGGATCGCGTCGGGGTTCAGCGCCGCGGTCATGGCGACCGCGCCGGCCGGCGGATGCACGGCACGCAGCAGGATCATCGCCGCGATGGTGATGGCGACCGCCAGCGCCACGCAAAGCGCCGAATTCGGGGTCATCCGGCAAGCCAGCACGCCGACCGTGGCGGCGATGGTATTGCCGACCACCGCCGACCAGGGCTGCGCCAGCGGGCTGTTCGGCACCGCGAAGACCAGCACCGAGGTCGCGCCGAAGGGTGCGATCAGATACAGCCCCAGCCGCAGGTCGGCCGAGGGCGACAGCAGGAACAGGCCCGAAACGCCCAGCCCCACCAGCGCGCCGATCCCGGCCCGCAGCGCCTCGCGCGGCGAGCCGGGCGCGATCGCCGGACCAAGCGCCTGCGTGATCTGGCGCAGCACGGCGCCGGCCGGTCTGGTCATCTGGTCTGTCCTTCGCGCGTGCCCGCAAAACGGGCTTCCAATGCGCTTAATTGTCGCAGGAACGGACAGGTTGCAAGTCCCCGGAAAGGCTGATGGCCAAGGGCTCAGCCCAGCCGGGCGAAGGCTTCCAGCACGGCCCGTTCGGACTGGTTCAGATAATCCTCGAGCATGCGGGCCGCGCCGGCCGGGTCGCCGGCCTCCAGCTTGCCCAGAATCTCGGCATTGCGGGGGATATAGGGGCGGTGCAGCAGCTCGGGGCTGTCGAGCAGGCCGAAGGCCAGCCGCAGTTCGGCGATGATCTGGGTGAAGAACTGCGTCAGCCGCGGGCTGTCGGTCAGCGCCACGATGGCGGCGTGGAATTCCATGTTGGCGCTGCCGACGCCGCGCCAGTCGGGGATGCGCTGCAATTCCGAGGCGCGGGCGACGGCGGCGCGCATCCGCGCGGTGGCGGCATGGCCGGGCCAGGCCTGCGCCAGCGCCGGCACCTCGATCAGCCGCCGCACCCGATAGATGTCGAGGATCGAGGCCATCGAGGGCACGGCGACGAAAACGCCGCGGTTCGGCTCGTGCCGCAGGATGCCCTCGCGCGTGAGCAGGCGGAACACCTCGCGCAGGGTGTTGCGCGAAATGTCCAGCTCGGCCGCCAGCCGCGCCTCGGACAGGCGCTGGCCGGGCACCAGCGCGCCGCCGGTGACCTGGTCGCGCAGCCGGGCGGCAATGCCTTCGGCGAGGCCGGCAGCAGGGCTGGGGACGGGGCTGGGGGCGCGGGCGCGGGTTTCCGCCATTGCGGCTGTTCCTTCCTGGGCGGGCGTCGGGTCGGGCGATCTTGGCCGAGAGGCCGGGGGCAGGCAAGGCGCCGTCACCGATTCGCCGGCTTTCCCGACCCCTGGCACGGGCCCGTCCTGCCGGCAAAGCCCGCAGGCCGCCGCGACATTGCCCATGATCCGAGCAGATTATCCCTTCTTTGCTGGTATGTTGTTCAACAATTCATGCAATTCTGTCAAATTATCGTTGACGGATTGTCTTGTTGTATTCACAGTCGAGCCATTCCCAAGACGCACCCCACCCTTGCAGCAGGAGCAGATCGATGGCCGAACCCGTCACCTCCCCCTCTGCCGCCACGGCCGCCGCGCGCGGTGGTTTCATGGCGGCGATCTTCCTGATGGCGACCTCGGCCATCGGACCCGGCTTCATCACCCAGACCGCGACCTTCACCGCCAAGCTGGGCGCGGCATTCGCCTTTGCCATCCTGGCCTCGATCGTCATCGACTTCGTGGTGCAGCTCAACATCTGGCGCATCACCGCGCTGACGCGGCGCAATGCCTCGGACACCGCCAACGCCGCCATTCCCGGCGCCGGCTATCTGCTGGCGGTGCTGGTGCTGGTCGGCGGGCTGGCCTTCAACATCGGCAACATCGCCGGCGCGGGGCTGGGCCTCAACGCCATGTTCGGGCTTGATCCCAAGATCGGCGGCGCGTTTTCGGCCGCTCTGGCCATCGGCATCTTCCTGTCGCGCCGGGCCGGGCTGCTGCTCGACCGCGCGCTGATCGGGCTGGGGCTGCTGATGATCGCCATGACGCTGGTCGTGGCCTTCGTCTCGAACCCGCCGGTGGGGGATGCGCTGCGGCAGATGGTGCTGCCCGAGATCGTCGATTTCGCCACCATCACCACCATCGTCGGCGGCACCGTCGGCGGCTACATCACCTATTCCGGCGCGCATCGGCTGCTCGACAAGGGGCTGGTGGGAGAGCACAATCTTGCCGCCGTCACCCGCGCCTCGCTGACCGGGATCGCGGTCACCGGAGTCATGCGCTTCATCCTGTTCCTGGCCATCCTGGGCGTTGTCGCCTCGGGCGTGACGCTCGACCTGTCGGGCCAGGCCGCGAACCCTGCCGCGCAGGCCTTTGCCGTGGTGCTGGGCGAATGGGGCATGCGGATCTTCGGCCTGATCTTCTGGGCCGCCGCCATCACCTCGGTCATCGGCGCGGCCTATACCTCGGTCAGCTTTCTGGTCGCCTTCCGGTCCATGGGCGACCGGGACCGCAACATCGCGACGGTGATCTTCATCGCCATCTCGCTGGCTGTCTATCTGTCGCTGGGGACGGCGCCGGCCGCCATCCTGGTCTTCGTCGGCGGCTTCAACGGGCTGATCCTGCCCATCGGTCTGACCATCTTCACCTATGTCGGCTTCGCGCGGGCCGACCTGATGGGCGGCCATGTCTACAACCGGCCGCTGCTGATCGCCAGCGCCGTGATCTGTGCGCTGACCTGGTACATGGGCATCAATTCCATCGGCCCGATCTTTGCCTTCCTGGGCGCCTGAGCCATGATCGCGGCAGGCCCCCCGCGGGGCCCGCCGCCCAATCCCCGCCCCAACGTCCCGGAGGAACACATGACCCGCAACATCGACCTGAACAGCGACCTGGGCGAGGGCTATGGCGCCTGGACGATGGGCGACGACGCCACCATGCTGGGCATCGTCAGCTCGGCCAATGTCGCCTGCGGCTTTCATGCCGGCGACCCGCTGACCATCCTGGCCACCGTGCGCGAGGCGGCGGCGCGGGGCGTGGCGGTCGGCGCGCATGTCTCCTATCCCGACCGGGTGGGCTTCGGCCGTCGGCCGATGGACGTGACCCATGCCGAGCTGGTCGCGGACGTGATCTATCAGATCGGCGCGCTGCAAGGCATCTGCGCCAGCGCCGGCACCCGCGTCCGCTATGTCAAGCCGCATGGCGCGCTTTACAACACCATCGCCGTGGACCCGAAACAGGGCGCGGCGGTGATCGAGGGCATCAGGGCCGTCGATCCCGCGCTGGCCATGATGGGCCTGGCCGGGACGCAGATCCTGCGGCAAGCGGCCGAGGCCCGCCTGCCCACCATCGCCGAGGCCTTCGCCGACCGCGCCTATCGTCCCGACGGCCAACTGGTTTCGCGCCGCGAGGCCGGCGCGGTGCTGCACGACCCCGAGGCCGTCGCCGCCCGCATGCTGCGCCTGGCGACCGAGGGCGAGATCGAGGCGGCCGACGGCTCGACCCTGCGGCTTCGGGCCGACAGCATCTGCGTGCATGGCGACAGCCCCGGCGCCGTCGCCATGGCCGCCCGCATCCGCGAGGCGCTGCTGGCGGGCGGCATCGCCATCGCCCCGGCCACGGGGGGCGCGGCATGACCCTGCTGCCCGATCCCGCATCGGCCCGCGCCGCCCGCCTGGCCTGCCGCGAAGGCGCTCCGCGCCCCACCGCCGGCATGGCGCCGGGCTTCACCCAGTGCAACATGATCTCGCTGCCCAAGGATTGGGCCTGGGATTTCCTGCTTTACGCGCAACGCAACCCGAAACCCTGCCCGGTGCTGGACGTGACCGACCCCGGCAGCCATCGTAGCGCGCTTGCGCCGGATGCCGACCTGCGCACCGACATCCCGCTTTATCGCATCTGGCGCGATGGCGTGCTGGCCGAGGAGACCCCCGACGCCACCGCCGCCTGGGCCGAGCATCCCGATCTGGTGACCTTCCTGATCGGCTGCTCCTTCACCTTCGAGACGCCCCTGCAGCAGGCGGGGATCGAGATGCGCCACATCGCCGAAGGCTGCAACGTGCCGATGTTCCTGACCGACCGCGACTGCCGGCCGGCGGGGCGGCTGCACGGCAAGATGGTGGTGTCCATGCGCCCGATCCCGGCCGGGCGGGTGGCCGAGGCGGCGATGATCTCGGGCCGCACGCCTGCGGTCCACGGCGCCCCGGTCCATATCGGCGCGCCCGAGGCCCTGGGCATCGCCGACCTCATGCGCCCGGATTTCGGCGACCCGGTGCAGATCCGGCCGGGCGAGGTGCCGGTGTTCTGGGCCTGCGGCGTGACCCCGCAGGCGGCGCTGATGGCCTCGAAGCCGCCCTTCGCCATCACCCATGCGCCGGGCTACATGTTCATCACCGACGTGCCCGACACGCATTGGCAGGTGTGACCATGCGGTTTCTGCCTATCGGACCCCGCACCCTGCTGGCTGAACTGGACGATCTGGACCAGACGCTGGCGCTGTTCGACGCGCTCTTGGCCGATCCGGTGCCGGGCGTTTCCGAGATCGTCCCGGCGGCGCGCACGCTGATGATCCGCACCGCGCCGGGCACTGCCGCCGACGGCTGGCTGGCCGACGCGGTTCTGGCCCGTCAACCCGCCCCCGGCACCCCGCCCAATGCGCGCGCCAGCGAAACCGTCGAACTGCCGGTGACCTATGACGGCGAGGATCTGGCCGATGTCGCCGCCCATATGGGCCTGACCGAGGCCGAGGTGATCGCCGCCCATCAGGAAACCACCTGGCAGGTGGCCTTTTGCGGCTTCGCGCCCGGTTTCGCCTATATGACCTGCGACGATGTGCGTTTCGACCTGCCGCGCCGCCCGGCGCCGCGCACCCGAATCCCGGCGGGGTCGGTGGCGCTGGCCGGGCGCTTCTGCGGCGTCTATCCGCAAGAGACCCCCGGCGGCTGGCAGCTGATCGGCCGCACCGAGGTGCCGATGTGGGACCTGTCCCGCGACCCGCCGGCGCTGCTGCGCCCCGGCATGCGCTGCCGCTTCGTCGCGCGCAAGGCCGACATTCGCCCCTCGGCCGCCATCCCGCAGCCGCAGCCCGAAAGCGGGTTGCGCGTGCTGGCCACCGCCTTTCCCATCGTCTTTCAGGACGAGGGGCGGCCGGGGCAGGGCGGGCAGGGCGTCTCGGTCTCGGGGGCGCTGGACCTGGGCGCGGCGCGCCGGGCCAATCGCGCCGCCGGCAACCCTTCGGACGCGCCGGTGCTGGAGATCACCCTGGGCCCGGTGCGGCTGCGGGCCGACCAGCCGATGACCCTCGCCCTGACCGGCGCGGCGCAGGCCAGCGTCGCCGGCCATGCCATCCCGCGCGGCGCGGCTTTCGCGGTGGATGCGGGCGACGAGATCGCCATCGACCCGCCCGGCGCGGGCATGCGCAGCTATCTTGCCCTGCGCGGCGGCTTCCGGGTCGCGCCGGTTCTGGGCTCGGCCGCCACCGATACGCTGGCCCATGTCGGCCCCGATCCGGTCGCGGCGGGCGCGGTGCTGGCCGCCGCGCACCGTCCCGCCGTCGCGGCGGCCGCGCCGGAGCCTGAACCGGCGCTGCCGAAACCCGGCGATCTGGTGGAACTGCCCGTGACGCTGGGGCCCCGCACCGACTGGTTCACGCCCGAGATGGTCCAGCATTTCCTGACGCAGGAATGGCTGGTGACGCCGCAAAGCTCGCGCGTCGGCATCCGCCTGCAGGGCGAGGCGGTGACGCGCGCGGATGCGACCGAGCTGCCCTCGGAAGGGACCGAGACCGGCGCCGTCCAGATCCCGCATTCCGGCCAGCCGGTGCTGTTCCTGGCCGACCATCCGCTGACCGGCGGCTATCCGGTCATCGCCACCCTGCGCCCCGAGGCGCTGGACCTGGCCGGGCAGATCCCGCCCGGCGCCCGCATCCGCTTTACCGCCAGCGCCGATTTCGCCCCCATCACGCCAGAGAGGCCCGCATGACCCTTTTCGCCACCGGCCCCAGCCGCCCGATCCGTCGCCTGCTGATCGCCAACCGGGGCGAGATCGCCGTCCGCGTGATCCGCGCCTGCCGCGACGAGGGCATCGAAAGCGTCGCCGTCTATGCCGATGCCGACCGCGACGCGATCTTCGTGCGCATGGCCGATCAGGCGCATGCGCTGGGGGGCGACAAGCCCTCGGAAACCTATCTGGATGCCGGCAAGATCATCGCCATCGCCCGGGCGGCCGGGGCCGATGCCGTCCATCCGGGCTATGGCTTCCTGTCCGAGCGCGCCGATTTCGCGCAGGCCGTGCAGGACGCCGGGCTGATCTGGATCGGCCCCGATCCTAAGGTCATCGAGGCGCTTGGCGACAAGATCGAGGCCCGCCGCATCGCCGAGGCCGTGGGCGCGCCGCTGGTCGCCGGCACCCCCGGTCCGGTCGAAAGCGCCGCCGAGGCGCTGGCTTTCGCGAAGGACCACGGTCTGCCCATCGCCATCAAGGCCGCTTTCGGCGGCGGCGGGCGCGGCATGAAGGTCGCCTGGCGGCTGGAGGAGGTCGAGGAGCTGTTCGAATCCGCCACCCGCGAGGCGCTGACCGCCTTCGGCCGCGGCGAATGCTTCATCGAGCAGTTCCTCGACCGCCCGCGCCATGTCGAGGCGCAGGTGCTGGCCGACAAGCACGGCACCGTCAAGGTGATCGGCACCCGCGACTGTTCGCTGCAACGCCGCAACCAGAAGCTGGTCGAGGAGGCGCCCGCCCCTTTCCTGACCGACGAACAGCGCGCCCGCATCCACGATTCCGCCCGCGCCATCTGCGCCCATGCCGGCTATTCGGGGGCTGGGACGGTGGAATACCTGCTCTCGGCCAATGGCACGATCTCGTTTCTGGAAGTGAACACGCGGCTGCAGGTCGAGCATCCGGTGACCGAGGAAACCACCGGCATCGACCTGGTGCGCGGCATGATCCGCGTGGCGCAAGGGGCAAGGCTGGCCGACGAGACGGTGCCCGAACCGCGCGGCCATGCCATCGAGTTCCGCATCAATGCGGAAGACCCGGCCCGGGGGTTCCTCCCCACTCCCGGGCCGGTCGAGGTCTTCGATGCGCCCTCGGGGCCGGGCATCCGCATGGATAGCGGCGTGGCCCAGGGCTCGGTGGTGCCGGGCAGCTTCGATTCGCTGATGGCCAAGCTGATCGTCACCGGCGCCACCCGGCAGGAAGCCTTGCAGCGCGCCGAACGGGCACTGCGCGAATTCCGCATCGCGGGCGTGGCCTCGGTCCTGCCCTTTGCCCGCGCCGTGCTGGCCCAGCCGGATTTCCGCGCCGAGAACGGGGATTTCCGCGTCCATACCCGCTGGATCGAGACCGATTTCGCCGAGGCGCTGGCCGCGGCGGTCGCGCCCCATGCCCGGGTCGCGCCAGCCGCGCAGGCGCCGCTCTTGCGCCTTGCCATCGAGATCGACGGCAAGCGGCACGAGCTGGGCCTGCCCGCGACCCTGCTTGCGGCGCTGCCCTCGGGGGGCGGCGCTGCCGTCCCGCAACCCGCGCCCGAGGCGGACGAGGCGCTGCTGACCGCCCCGGTCCCCGGCACGCTGACATTGTGGCAGGCCGAGGATGGCGCCGAGGTCGAGGCGGGCCAGGTCGTCGCCGTCATCGAGGCGATGAAGATGGAAACCCGCATCGAGGCGCACCGGCCGGGCAGGCTGGCCCGCATCGTCGCGCAAGGCGATGTGCTGGGCTTCGGCGCGGCCCTGGCGCGGATCAACTGACCCGCGCCGCGCCGCGTCCGGCCCCGGTCAGATGTTCATCTGCGCGCCGATCTCGACCACCCGTCCGGCCGGGATGCGGAAATAGTCCGAGGCGGCGGCGGCGTTGCGCGACAGGGCGATGAACAGCTTGCCCTGCCAGCTTGGCACGCGCGAGCGGGTCGAGATCCGCAGCCGCCGCCGCGACAGGATGAACGAGGTCGCCATGATGTCGAATTTCCAGCCCTGCCGGCGGCATTGCAGCAGCGCCTGCGGCACGTCGGGCTCCTCGGCATAGCCATAGACCAGCGCGACGCGGCGGAAGCGTTCGTCGAGATCCTCGATCCGCACCCGGTCCGAGGCGGGAACGTGGGGCACCTCGGCGGTGGTGATGGTCAGGATCACGTTCTGCTCGTGCAGCGACTTGAAATGCTTGAGGCTGTGCAGCAGGGCCGAGGGCGCCAGGTCCGGCGTCGAGGTCAGGAACACCGCCGTGCCCGGCACGGTGGCGATGGAATCGGATTTCTCGATCTGCGCCAGCAGCGCACCCAGCGGCAGTTCGGCCTCGCGATCCTTGGCCAGCACGATGGCGGTGCCGCGCATCCAGCTGGCCATCGTGACCAGCACCGCGGCGGCGATGCCCAGCGGCACATAGCCGCCCTCGCCGATCTTGATGAGGTTCGCACCCAGGAATGTCGCATCCAGCACCAGGAAGGGCAGCATCATCGCCACTGCCAGCCACAGCGGCAGCTTCCAGTGCTTCCAGGCGACGATCATCGCCAGCATGGCGGTGATGACCATGGTCCCGGTGACGCTGATGCCATAGGCCGAGGCGAGGCTCGAGGACGAGCCGAAGATCATCACCAGCGCCAGCACCGCCAGCATCAGCCAGCGGTTCACGCCGGGCATGTAGATCTGGCCCTGGTGCTCGTCCGAGGTGTGGCGGATCTTCATGCGCGGCAACATGCGCAATTGCACGGCCTGCCGGGTCAGCGAATAGGCGCCGGTGATGACCGCCTGGCTGGCGATGATGGTGGCCAGCGTCGCCAGGATCACCACCGGCAGCAGCGCCCAGGCCGGGAACATGTGGAAGAACGGATTGGCCATCGCCTCGGGCCGCGACAGCACCAGCGCGCCCTGGCCGAAATAGGTCAGCAGCAGGGCCGGGAAAGCCACGAACAGCCAGGCCATCTGGATCGGCTTGCGGCCGAAATGGCCCATGTCGGCATAAAGCGCCTCGGCCCCGGTCACCGCCAGGAACACCGCGCCCAGCACCACCAGGCCCAGCTTGCCGTTGTCCAGCAGGAAGCGCAGGGCGTGGATCGGGTTCAGCGCCGCCAGAACCTCGGGGTCCTGGACCATCCAGTGGATGCCGCCGGCGGCCATGACCATGAACCAGATCAGGGTGATAGGCCCGAAGAACCGCGCCACCGCCTCGGTGCCGCGGTTCTGCACCAAAAACAGCGCGATGATGATGGCGATGGCGATGGGTTCGATGAACGGGTCCACGCCGGACGTGACCAGCTTCAGCCCCTCGATGGCCGACAGCACCGAGATCGCCGGGGTGATCGCCGCATCGCCATAGAACAGCGCCGCGCCGATCAGCCCCAGCACCAGCACCACCCGGTTCTGCCGCCCCATGGCCCGCTGCGCCAAGGCCAGCAACGACAGCGTGCCGCCTTCGCCCTGGTTGTCGGCGCGCAGCAGGATCAGCACGTATTTCACCGTCACCACCAGCACCAGCGCCCAGACGATCAGCGACAGCACGCCCAGCACGTCCTCGCGCGCCACGCCGCCATGGCTGGCGCCGGTGGCCAGCATCGCCTCGCGGAAGGCGTAAAGCGGCGAGGTGCCGATATCGCCATAGACCACCCCGATCGCGGCCAGCGACAGCCACAGCAGCCCGCCGCGGCGCGCCGCGTCATCGGGCATATGGGTATCAAGACTTGCCATGCGTTTATTCCCAAGCGCCGGAATCACCTCCGGCAGAGGGCGCAGCATGCCTCGGCGTCGCGTAAGGGGTCGACAGGGATTCCCGGAAAGGGTGTAAGGAATTCGTAAAGACCATGGACAAGAGGCTTGTCGTCGCGCCAGATCCGGTCATGGACAAGTTCGACCCGCCACGCCTGCCGCCTGACGATCGCCGCTGGATGACAGCGCCGCGGCCGGGCGGATTCCTGGGCGCGGCGCTGCTGCTGGCGGCGGTGACGCTGGCGGCGGACCGGCTGCACGAGCTGTTGCCCGAGAACGTCTCGATCCTGCTGTTCCTGACCGCGGTGCTGGTCAGCGCCGCCGCCTTCGGCTTCTGGGTCGGACTGGCCAGTGCGGTCGGTGCCATCGCCGCCTTCAACTACCTGTTCGTCGAGCCGCATTTCACCCTGCACATCGCCCGGCCGCGGGATCTGGTCACCCTTGCCGTCTTCCTGCTGGCGGCCGCGCTGACCGGGATCCTGGCCGGGCGCCTGCGCGAACAGGTGGACGCGGCCAAGGGCCGGGCGGCGGCGCTCGAGGTGGTGTCGCGGGTCAGCGGCGACCTGGCCGGGGCCAGAAGCACCGAGGACGTGGCCCGCATTGCGCTGCGCCACCTGCACGGCCTGTCGCAGGGCCCGGCCGTGGCGCTGCGCGCCGAAGGCGGGCGGTTGCAGCTTCTGGCGGCCGAGCCCGACGGCCACCTGCCCGAGGCCAGCGATCTGGACGCCGCCGATATCGCCTTTCGCCGCGGTCGGGCCGAGCTGGCCGCGGCGAAAGGCTGGAGCGGCTCGCGGCTGAGTTTCTATCCGCTGAGCGTGCAGGACGGCGCGGGGAACAGGCGCGGCATCGTGCTGGGCCATGCCCGGCTGGACCCCGATCGCAGCGACAAGGACTGGCGCGAAAAGACCATCGAGGTGGTGCTGGGGCAGTCCGGGCAGGCGCTGCAGCGCCTTGCCCTGGCCGAGGCGGCCGAGGCCGAGCGCCGCCGCGCCGTCACCGAGGAGACGCGGGCGGCGCTGCTGGCCTCGCTGTCGCATGACCTGCGCACGCCGCTGGCGACCATTCTGGGTGCGGTGACGACGCTGCGCGAGCTGGGCGCGACGCTGCCGCCGGCCTCGCAGACCGACCTGCTGGCTGCGATCGAGGAGGAGTCCGAGCGCCTGGCCCGCTATGTCGAGAAGCTGCTGCAACTGACCCGGCTGCAGGCCGGGATCGCGGCGCAGATGGCCTGGGTCGATGCGGGCGACGCGGCCCTGGCGGCGGTGACGCGGGCGCGGCGGTCCTGGCCGCGGGCGCAGATCGCGGCCGAGCTGGCACCGCTGCCGATGATCCGGGCCGAGGCGGGGCTGCTGGAGCAGGCGCTGTTCAACCTGGTCGAGAACGCGGTGAAATACGCGCCCGGGCCCATCCGGCTGACCGGCGCGGTCGAGGGGCCAGAGCTGGTGCTGGCGGTCTCGGACAGCGGTCGAGGGCTGCCGGCCGCCATCGCGACATGGCTGGCTTCCGAGGAGGCGGTGGGCGCGCCGCCCGGCGCCGGGCTGGGCCTGCCGATCTGCAAGGGTATCGCCCGGGCGCTTGGCGGGCGCATGACGGCGGCGCGCGGCGTCTCGGGCGGCGCGGTTCTGGCGATCCGCCTGCCGCTGCCGCCGGATCCAGGCGGCAAGGGTGCGGCATGAGGGAAAGGCGCCTGATCCTGATCGCCGATGACGAGCCGCAGATCCAGCGTTTCCTGGGTCATGCGCTGGTCGCCGCCGGCTATGACACCTGTCTGGCCGCCACCGGGACCGAGGCGCTGGCCCAGGTCGCGGCGCAGGAGCCGGACCTGATCATCCTCGATCTCGGCCTGCCAGACATGAACGGCAAGGAGGTGATCGAGCGCTTGCGGCTGCGCTCGGATCTGCCGGTGATCGTGCTCTCGGCCCATGACCAGGAGATGGAGAAGATCATGGCGCTGGATCTCGGCGCCGATGATTTCGTCGCCAAGCCCTTCGGCATCGGTGAACTGCTGGCCCGGCTGCGCGCCAGCCTGCGCCCGCGCCGGGCCGCCCGGGCGGAGCAGATCCGGCAGGCCGGGCTGGTGATCGACCTTGCCGCGCATCAGGTCAGCCGCGACGGCGAGCAGCTGCGGCTGACGCCCAAGGAATTCGACCTGCTGGCGGCGCTGGCCGGCAATGCCGGCCGGGTGATGACGCATCACCGGCTGCTGCAACTGGTCTGGGGCCCGGCGCATGTCGATGACGTGCCTTATCTGCGGGTCTTCATCGGCCAGCTGCGCCAGAAACTGGAACCCGATCCCGCAAGACCCGAATTGATCCTGACCGAGCCCGGCATCGGCTATCGCTGGGCCCCCGCCGCCGAAGGAGGACAGACCGCATGACCCGCCGCATCCTGCGCGCCGCCGATCACCGCCGCATGCCCTGGAAGAACGGCCGTGGCGAGACGGTCGAGATCGCGGTTTATCCCCAGGGCGCCGGCCTTGCCGATTTCGGCTGGCGTGTCAGCATGGCCGGCGTGACCGAGGACGGCGACTTCTCGAATTTTCCGCAGATCGACCGCACGCTGGCGGTGTTGACCGGCGAGGGGATCGAGTTGCAGGTGCAGGGCCAGCCGGCCCGGCGGCTGACGCCGGATGCCGCGCCGCTGGCTTTTCCGGCGGATGTGCCGACCTCGGCCCGGTTGCTGGCGGGGCCGATCAGCGATCTGAACGTCATGACCCGGCGCGGCGCCTTCACCCACCGGTTGCTGCGGCTGGCCGGGACGGCCGCCGTTCCGTGGGATGCCGCGCCGGAATGGCGGCTGCTGCTGGCTACCGCGCCGGTCGTGCTGGACTGCGCCGGCGAGGCCGTGACGCTGCAGCCGCTCGACGCGCTGCTATGCGAGGGGCCAGAGGCCGCGCTGCCCTTGCCCCCGGCCGCAGGCCTGTGGCTGATCGAGATCGCGCGGCTTTAGCTCTTGCGATTGCCGAGCAACAGGTCGCGGCCGGCGAAGATGCCGCCCAGGCATTCCATCTCGAACCGCTTGATGTCGCGGCCGCGGATGTCCTCCATGACCTCCTCGACCGCCTCGGGATCGTCGCCCAACCGCAGCAGCGCCTCGCGGCCCATGGCGAAGGCGCTTTCCAGCGTCTCGCGCAACTGGTAGTCGGCGCCGGCCTCGACCAGGTCCAGCGCGTGCTCGCGGTCGAAGGCCCGGGCCAGCACCGGCACCAGCGGGAATTCGTGCTTGGCCAGTTCCACGATCCGGGTCACCGCCTGCCTGTCGCCGGCCACGGCGACGATCAGCTTGGCCTCGGCGGCGCCGGCGGCATGCAGCACGTCCAGCCGCGAGCCATCGCCATACCACACCTTGAAGCCCATGGTGTCGGCGTCGCGGATGGTCTGCGGATCGCTTTCGACGATCGAGATGGAATGGCCGCGCGCGATCAGCGGCTGGCTGATGATCTGGCCCATGCGGCCGAAGCCGATCATCAGCACCCGTGCCTCCAGCCCCTGCGCGGCCTCGACGCCCTCCAGCGAAGGCGCGGGTCGCGGCGCCAGCCGGTCGTGCAGGATGATGAGCAGCGGCGTCAGCGCCATCGAGACGATGACGATGGCGGTCAGCACGGCGTTGTCCTGGCCGCTGATGATCCCGACCTGCAGGGCGCTGGAATAGAGCACGAAGGCGAATTCGCCGCCCTGCGCCATCAGCACGGCGCGCTCCAGTGCCTCGGACCGGCCGGCACCCAGCACCCGGCCGGTACCATAGATCACCAGCATCTTCAGGATCATATAGGCCGGCACGCAGATGGCGATCAGCCCCCAGTTCTGCGCGATGATCCGCAGGTCCAGCGCCATGCCGACGCCCAGGAAGAACAGTCCCAGCAGCAGGCCGCGGAACGGCTCGACATCCGCCTCGAGCTGGTGGCGGAAACTGGACTCGGACAGCAGAACCCCGGCCAGGAAGGCGCCCATCGCCATCGACAACCCGCCCCATTGCATCAGCAGCGCCGCGCCCAGCACCACCAGCAGCGCCGCCGCCGCCATCACCTCGCGCCCGCCGAACCGCGCCAGCAGGCCGAACATCGGGTTCAGCAGGTAGCGGCCCGCCAGCACCAGCGCGCCGATGCAGGCCAGCCCGATGGCGATGGCGATCAGCCGGGCGGGCAGGGTGACCTCCTCGCCCCCCGGGGCGAGGAAGGCGACCAGCGCCAGCAGCGGCACGATGGCCAGGTCCTCGAACAGCAGGATGGCGATGATGCGGCGGCCCCTGGGCAGCGCCATTTCATTGCGCTCGGCCAGCATCTGCATGACGATGGCGGTCGAGGTCAGCACGAAGCCGGTGCCTGAAACGAAACTGGCGGCGACCGGAAAGCCCAGCGCCAGCCCGACGCAGGTCAGCACGGCGATGGCCAGCAGCACCTGGGCAAAGCCCAGCACGAAGATCTCGCCCCGCATCGCCCACAGCCGCGAGGGCTGCATCTCCAGCCCGATCACGAACAGGAACAGCACCACGCCAAGCTCGGCGACATGGATGATCGACTGCGGATCGTGAAAGAACCCCAGCCCGTAGGGGCCGATGGCCAGCCCGGCAGCCAGATAGCCCAGCACCGCGCCCAGCCCCAGCTTGCGAAAGATCGGCACCGCGATCACCGCGGCCGCCAGCAGCACCACCACGCTAAGGAGGTCGGGGCCGCCGCCATGGCCCGCCGCCTCTGCCGCAAGGGCGGCCGTCGCCTCACCTGCCATCCATCCCCCAGTCCGCCGGTTTCCGGTTCCAGCCTAGCGCGGCGCCGGACAGGAACAAGCCCCGCCGCGCCGGCCCCAACTCCGGCCCTCAGCGCCAGCCCAGGGCCGGGGCGACATGCTTCAGGATCGCCTCGATCACATGCAGGTTGTAGTCCACGCCCAGCTGGTTCGGCACGGTCAGCAGCAGCGTGTCGGCCTCGGCGATGCCCTCGTCGCCGCGCAGCTCCTCGATCAGCCGCTCGGGCTCGGCCGCATAGCCGCGGCCGAAGATCGCGCGGGTCTCCTCGATGAAGCCGATCTGGTCGCTTTCCTTGCCGCCGCGGCCGAAATACATCCGGTCGCGATCGTCCATCAGCGCGAAGATCGAACGGCTGACCGAGACGCGGGGCGTGCGCTTGTGCCCGGCCGCCGCCCAGGCCTCGCGATAGGCGCGGATCTGCTCGGCCTGCTGGACGTGGAAGGGCTTGCCGTTCTCGTCATCCTTCAGCGTCGAGCTTTGCAGGTTCATGCCCAGCCGCGCCGCCCATTGCGCCGTGGCGTTCGAGGCCGCGCCCCACCAGATGCGGTCGCGCAGCCCGGGCGAATGCGGCTCGAGCCGCAAGAGGCCCGGCGGGTTCGGGAACATCGGCCGCGGGTTCGGCGGTGCGAAGCCCTGTCCCTCAAGAAGCTGCAGCAGCACCTCGGCATGACGGCGGGCCATGTCGGCATCGCTTTCGCCTTCGGCCGGGCGATAGCCGAAATAGCGCCAGCCCTCGATCACCTGTTCGGGCGAGCCGCGCGAGATGCCGAGCTGCAGCCGCCCCTGCGCGATCAGATCGGCGGCGCCGGCATCTTCGGTCATGTAAAAGGGGTTTTCATAGCGCATGTCGATGACGGCGGTGCCGATCTCGATGCGTTTCGTGCGCGCGCCGACCGCCGCCAGCAGCGGGAAGGGCGAGGCGAGCTGGCGGGCGAAATGATGCACGCGGAAATAGGCGCCGTCCGCGCCCAGTTCCTCGGCGCCCTGGGCCAGGTCGATGGATTGCAGCAGCACGTCCTGGGCCCTGCGGGTCTGCGAGGCGCGCTCGTCCGACCAATGGCCAAAGGACAGGAAACCGACCTTCTTTACGCCATTCTGGTTCACGGGGCGGCCTTTGGAGTTGTGGATTCCCGGGACATGGCGTCGCGGCGGCCGATTCCCCAGCCCGCCTGCCACGAGGGCAGGCGCAGTTCCGACGCCAGATGGTCGATGAAGCGGCGCAGCTTGGCCGGCATGGGCTGGACCGGCGGCCAGACCGCGACGATGGGCAGCGGCCTGGTGCCGAAGCCGGTCAGCACCCGTTCCAGCCGCCCGTCCGCCAATGCGGGGGCGACGACGAAACCGGGCAGCATGGCCAGGCCCAGCCCCTCGATGGCCATGTCGCGGATCGCTTCGCCGTTGTTCATCGACAGCCGCCCCGCGACCCAGGGCGAGACGAAGCGGTCGCGGTCCTGGAACTGCCAGAGCTGGCTGTTCGGCAGGTGGCTGTAGCCGATCACCTCATGCGCGCGCAGGTCGGCCAGGGATTGCGGGCGGCCCCTGCGGTCCAGATAGGCGGGGCTGGCGCAGGCGATGCTTTCATCCTCGCACAGCTTGCGCTGCATCAGCGCCTTGTCGCGCATCTTGCCGATGCGGATGCCGATGTCGAACCCCTCGCGCGCCAGGTCGCGGGTGCGGTCGTCGTAATCGACGGTGATCTCCAGCTCGGGGTTCTGGGCGGCGAAGCGGGCGATGATCGGTCCCAGATGCAGCACGCCAAAGCTCATCGGGGCCGAGATCGACAGGCTGCCGCGCAGCGGCGCCACGCCGTCCATGTCCCAGGCGGTGCTTTCGGCGGCCGCGATCAGCTCGGTCAGCGCCGGGCGCAGCCGCTCGGCCAGGCGCAGCGCCGCCTCGGTGGGGGTGATGCGGCCGGCATTGCGGCGGAACAGCGCCGCGCCCAGCGTCGCCTCCAGGTCGGTGACGCGCTTGCTGACCACGGATTTCGACAGGTTCAGCCGCGCGGCGGCGGCGGTGACGGTGCCCAGCTCCATCACCGTCAGGAAGGTTTCCAGATCGTTCAGGTCGTAGCGCATGGCGGCAGTTTAGCGGCTGCCGCGCCGTTCGCAATCGCAGAACGCGATGTTCGTGGCCGCTGCCGTGGCGGAAACGGCTGCGATGCCCGATATTGGCAGGCAAGAGAAAGGAGGCCCATCATGGAGCTGACCGGAATTCACCACCTGACGGCAATCACCGCCGACGCGCCCGGCAACAAGCGGTTCTATACCGACACGCTGGGGCTGCGGCTGGTCAAGAAAACCGTCAACCAGGACGACACCAGCGCCTATCACCTGTTCTATGCCGACGGGCTGGCCCGCCCCGGCACCGATCTGACCTTTTTCGACTGGCCGGCGGCGCCCGAGCGGCGCGGCACCCATTCGATCAGCCGCACCGGGCTGCGGGTCGCGCGCGACAGCCTCGACTATTGGGCCGGCCGGCTGGCGGATCGCGGCCTGACCGTCGGGCGGATCGCCACCACCGACACCCGCGCCAGCCTCGATTTCGAGGATCCCGAGGGCCAGCGTTTCCGCCTGACCGCGGACGCGCCCGGTGCCGAGCCCGCGCCCTGGGCGAAAAGCCCGGTGCCGGCACAGCACCAGATCCACGGGCTGGGGCCGATCACCATCTCGGTGCCCGATCTGGCGCCGACCGAGATCGTGCTGACCCATGTCATGGGGCTGCGCAAGACCCGCGACTATGCCAGCCCCGACGGCCACGGCACCGTCCATGTCTACGAGATGGGCCGGGGCGGCCCCGCGGCCGAGCTGCATGTCGCGGTCCAGCCCGATCTGCCCACGGCACGCCAGGGCGCGGGCGGGGTGCATCACGTCGCCTTCCGCGTGCCCGACAAGCCGGCGATCCACACCTGGGCGCAGCGGTTGGCCGAGCTGCGGGTGCCCAATTCGGGCGAGGTCGAACGCTACTATTTCCGCTCGCTCTATTTCCGCGAGCCGGGCGGCAACCTGTTCGAAATCGCCAGCGACGATCCCGGCTTCGCCGTGGACGAACCGTTGGAGAGCCTGGGCGAAACCCTGTCGCTGCCGCCCTTCCTGGAAGGGCAGCGCGCGCAGATCGAGGCGCGGCTGAAGCCGCTGGGCTGAGCCCCGCCGAAACCCAAGGCAAGGCCGCCGGATCGCTCCGGCGGCCTTTTCCATGCGCCGGGAAACCCGTTCGCAGCCGCTGGGCCGGCCGCCGCACTGGGGGGAGGGGACACAGGAAAGCCCGCCGTCGCCAAAAAAAACGGGCCATGAGAAAAGGGCGGTCGAAACGACCGCCCCCTTGTGCTGGTTGACCGGACGGCTTCAGGCGGTTTTCGCGCGCTGCGCCATGGTCGCCTCGGCCCACCAGGCCAGTTCGTCCAGCATGGCGTCCAGCGCCGGCAGCAGGTTCGCCTCGACCTCGGCCATCTCGCCATTGGCGCCCAGGGGCGAGACCTTGAAGAAATCGCCGCCGCCCAGATGCACGGCATTGCGCAGCGGCACCATCTGCAATTCGACGGCGATGCCGCGCAGATGCTCGATGGCACGGGCGGCGCCGACGCCGCCATAGCCCATGGCCGCCGCCGGCTTGCGGTTCCATTCCCTGTAGGCCTGGTCCAGCGCGTTCTTCAACGCGCCGCTGACCGAGTGGTTGTATTCCGAGGTCACGAAGACATAGCCGTCGAACTCGGCCAGCTTCTGCTGCCATTTCACCGCGCGCGGATCTTGCGACGGCACCCAGAGATTCGAGGCGACCTCGTCGAACAGCGGCAGGTCGTAATCGCGCAGATCCACCAGTTCGAAGCTCATGTCCTCGCGTTTCTGCGCCTGCTCGAGCAGCCAGGCGGCCGGCTTGTCGGCGAAACGCGCGGCGCGGGTCGAACCAATGATGATGGCGATATGCGGTTTCTTGGTCATGGATCAGGTCCTTCGTGATGGTCTTGCGGGCCGGTTGCGGCCGCGGGGGTTGAATATCGTGGCCTCAAACTGGCCGTCGCGGAGCTTACGGACAAGCCAACCGGAATCGGAAGCGGCGTTCGGAAATCGGAAACAGCTTGCCCGGCGTCCAGAAAAGAACGGGCGGGCCTTGCGACCCGCCCGTCCAGCTTCACCGTTTCACAAATACCCATGCGGCAGCGCGGCGGGGCGCCGCGCTGCCTGTTGCGCCCTCAGTCGCGGCCCAGCCACCCGGCGGCCAGCGTCACGTCCTCGGGCAGAAGCTCGTGCCCGGCCTCGACGGTCCGTGCCTGCAGCGCCGCCCCACCATTCCGCAAGGCACGCTCCAGTGCCGGGGCCATGCGGGCGAAGGGATCGCGGGCGCCGGTCAGCATCAGCACCCGGCTGCCGGCCAGGGCCGGCGCCTGCAGCGCCGGCGGCTCCTCCAGCACCTGCATGGCGCGCAGCAGGACCGCGTGGCCGATCAGGCCGGGATGCAGCTGCAGCACCGCGCCCAGCAGGTTCGCGCCATTGGAATAGCCCAGATAGGTCAGCGCCTTGGGGTCCAGCCCATAGGCGCGCACCGCCTCGTCGATGAAACCGGCAAAGGCCCCGGCCTCGGCGCGGATATCGGCCTGGTCATAGGTCACGGCGTCATAGCGACGGAACCAGCGGTTGATGCCCTCCTCGGTCGAGCGGCCGCGGACGCCCAGCAGCGTGGCGCGTGGCGCGATCCGATGCGCCAGCGGCATCAGGTCGGATTCGTTGCCGCCGGTGCCGTGCAGCAGGACGATGGTGCTGCCGTCCGGGTTTTCGGGGCGGTGGAAGCGGTGGATGAAATGCAGATCGCGCATCGGGTGCCTTTCCTCGCCCGGCAGGGCGAATTGCGGCAGGATCACGCGCAGGTCCTCGGCGCGGGCCGCGTCATGGGGCGGGACGAACAGCGTCTCGCCCAGGTTCTCCGGCGCCTCGTCCAGGGTGAAGCCGGGGGCGTCGGTGGCATATTCCAGCAGCGTTCCCGCCGGCTCGCGCACATAGAGCGACAGGAAGTATTTCCGGTCATGCACGCTGGTCGCGTCGGTGTCCTTCAGCGCCAGCCGCATCCGGCGCACCGCATCTTCGTCCGGCGCCCGGAAGGCGACGTGATCCAGGATGCCGGTGCCGGGAATGCCCGGAAAGAAGCCGCTGGCGTCGCGGATGTCGACGGTATCCGTGTCGGATTCCATGCGCTGCACCGCGCCCTCGGCCGTGCCGGGGCGATAGCCGAAGCGGGCGATGAAATCGCGCGTCACCCGCGGCTGCTCGGTCAGGATGGTGACGCCGCGCAGCCGCGTCGGCGCGATCGGATCGGGCAGCGGCGCGGCGGCCGGCAGGTCCACCCCCACCAGCTTGACGATCACGCCGTCGGGGTCTTTCAGCCGCAGCACCGTCTCGCCCCTCTCGCGCAGCGGTCCCTCGACCGGCACGCGGGCGGTCATGGCGCGGGTCAGCCAGTCGCCGATGCTGGCGGGCGGCACGGCCAGCGCGATTTCCGCCACCTGGCCATGGCCGACCCGGCCCGGCGCCCCGTCCTCCCACACCAGGAAGGTGACGAGCGAGCCCGGCGTGCCGAGCGCGTCGCCATAGAACAGGTGCAATTGCTCGGCATCCTCGAAACCGCCGGTGCGCTTGACCAGGCGCAGGCCCAGGAAGCCGGCGTAGAAATCGACATTGGCCTGCACCCGGCGGGTGATGCCGGTGACGTGATGGATGCCGGTGGGCATGGTTTTTCTCCTCAGGTGCCCTCTTCGCGGGCAAGGACGGTCTGCACGGCCGGATCGGCCGCGATGCGGTCATGCAGGGCCTGCACATGGGCCCAGCCCTGGGTGCCTTCGGGCAGCAGCTTCGCCGCCCAACGCAGCATCGGAAAGGCATAGGCGTCGATCACCGAGCGGCGGCCGAGAATCCAGTCGCGCCCCTCCAGATGCGCGTCCAGCAGCGCCAGCCGCTGGCGGACCAGTTTGCGCGCGGCCTCCTGCACCGCCTCGCGGTCGGCCTGCTCGCGGCTGGTGGTATAGCGCTGCGGCGTGAACAGCGGGAAGAAGGCCGGATGCAGGTCGCCGGTGAAAAAGCTCGACCAGCGGTCCAGTTCCGCCTGCGCCCGCAGGCCGTCGCCGCCGGCCAGATCGGCCTCGGGGTGCTTGCAGGCCAGATGGTGCAGGATCGCGCCCGCCTGGGTCAGGGTCCAGCCGTCATCCTCGCGCAGCACCGGCACGGCGCCGGCCGGGTTCACCGCCCGCAGTTCGGCCGAGCCGAATTCGACCGCCACCGCCTGATAGGGGGCGCCGGTCCATTCCAGCACGATATGGGGCGCGAGCGAGCAGGCGCCGGCATGGTAGAACAGGGTGGGCATGAAATCCTCCGTCTTGCGATGCGTTCAAGATAGCGCCGCGCCGCGTTTTCCCAACCGACAAGGGCGGGAACACGGCGTTCTGCACTGTCGAACGCGCCGGGCAGAGGATCGGTTCAGGCGCTGTGCGCGCCGCCCGCCAGATCCGCGACGAAGCCCAGGATCTCGGGCACCGGCCGGCCCTCGCCGATCAGCTTGACGATGGCGCTGCCGACGACGCAGCCATCGGCCACGCCCGCCACCGCCTGCGCCGCCTCGGGGGTCGAGATGCCGAAGCCGACCACCACCGGCAGTTCGGCGCCGGCGCGGATGCGCGCGACCTCGGGCGCGACCTCGGCGGCATTGGCGGCCGGGCCGCCGGTGATGCCGGTGACCGAGACGTAATAGACGAAGCCCGAGGTGTTCTTCACCACCGCCGGCAGGCGGCGGTCGTCGGTGGTCGGCGTCGCCAGGCGGATGAAGTTCAGCCCGGCCTCGCGTGCCGGCAGGCACAGCTCGGCATCCTCCTCGGGCGGCAGGTCGACGACGATCAGCCCGTCCACGCCGGCCGCGGCGGCCTCGGACAGGAAGCGGGCGACGCCACCCTGGCGGGCATAGATCGGGTTGTAATAGCCCATCAGCACGATGGGGGTGGCGCTGTCGGTTTCGCGAAAGGCGCGCACCATGTCCAGCACCCGGGTCACGCTGCCGCCGGCCGCCAGCGCCCGCTGGCCGGCCGCCTGGATGGTGGCGCCGTCCGCCATCGGGTCGGTGAAGGGCATGCCCAGCTCGATGATATCCACGCCGGCGCCGGGCAGGCCGCGCATGATCTGCAGCGAGGTGTCGAAATCCGGGTCGCAGCCCATCATGTAGGCGACGAAGGCCTTGTCGCCGGTTTCGGCCAGCCGCGCGAAAGTGTCGTCGATTCTGCTCATGCGCCCGTTCCCTCTTGTTCCGCCAAGCCCTAGCCCGCGCCCGGGGCAAGATCAACGGCCCGCCACTGGACTCGGGCGACGCCGCCCCATAATAAGCGCGGAAATCCGGGGAAAGGGATGCATCATGGGCTTTCGCATGGGGATCGTCGGCCTGCCGAACGTGGGCAAATCGACGCTGTTCAACGCGCTGACGAAAACCGCCGCCGCGCAGGCCGCGAACTTCCCCTTCTGCACCATCGAGCCGAACGTGGGCGAGGTCGCGGTGCCCGATCCGCGGCTGGACGCGCTGGCCGGGATCGCCGGCAGCAAGCAGATCATCCCGACCCGCATCACCTTCGTCGACATCGCCGGCCTGGTGAAGGGCGCCAGCAAGGGCGAGGGGCTTGGCAACCAGTTCCTGGCCAATATCCGCGAGGTCGACGCCATCGCCCATGTCCTGCGCTGCTTCGAGGATGGCGACGTGACTCATGTCGAAGGCCGCGTCGATCCCATCGCCGATGCCGAGACCATCGAAACCGAGTTGATGATCGCCGACCTGGAATCCATCGAGCGGCGGCTGGCCAATATCCAGCGCAAGCTGAAGGGCGGCGACAAGGAGGCGGTGGCGCAGGAAAAGCTGCTGAAGGCCGCGCAGGCCGCGCTGGAGGCCGGCAAGCCCGCCCGCACCGTGCCGGTCGCGGACGAGGACCGGAGGGCCTGGGACATGCTGCAACTGCTGACCGCGAAGCCGGTGCTGTTCGTCTGCAACGTCGAGGAAGACAAGGCCGCCGCCGGCAACAGCCAGTCCGAGCGCGTGGCGCAGATGGCGGCCGCGCAGGGTGCCGGTCAAGTGGTGATCTCGGCCAAGATCGAGGAAGAGATCAGCCAGCTTCCCCCCGATGAGGCAGGCATGTTCCTCGAGGAGATGGGCTTGCACGAAGCCGGGCTCGACCGGCTGATCCGCGAGGGCTACAAGCTGCTGGGTCTGGAAACCTATTTCACCGTCGGCCCCAAGGAGGCCCGCGCCTGGACCATCCACAAGGGCACGCTGGCCCCGCAGGCGGCGGGCGTGATCCATGGCGATTTCGAGCGCGGCTTCATCCGCGCCGAGACCATCGCCTATGACGACTATGTCGCCTTCAAGGGCGAGGCCGGCGCGCGCGAGGCCGGCAAGTTCCGCGTCGAGGGCAAGTCCTACGAGGTCAAGGACGGCGACGTGCTGCATTTCCTGTTCAACGCCTGACCGCCTTGATTCCAAGGGTTTCTCCTTGGGGTTGAGTGACGTTACGGCACAACCGGATCTGGCGTTTTTCCGCCCGATTGTGACTGAACCGTTCGGTCAGAGCCGTTAGCATGCCGGCCGCGCCGCCCACGTCGGGCGGTGTGCTTCACGCGCTGTCTGAAGAAGTCTCAACGCAACAGAAAAGGGCCAACCATGGCGGACTTCACGATCAATGCGAATGGATTCGGATCGTTTTATGAAAATGTCGGAAACAACGGCACCGACGACCAGGTGACGGTGAATATCGGGCCGTCGTTCAGCGGCACCATCACCGTCGATTCGCAGCCTGCCGATAATGAAATCGACGATACCATCGTCAACCTGCCCGAGGGCTGGTCGCTGCAGGTGGACAATCTTGCCGAGGATGACGGCGAGGATCCGGGCTACAAGGACTGGTCCTATCGCGTCCTCAACAGCGAAGGCCAAGAGGTCGGCACGCTGAGCATCCGCAGCAACAACATCCAGGGTGTGCCCTGTTTTTGCCGCGGCACCCTGATCGAGACGCCGAACGGTCCCGTCGCCATCGAGACGCTGGCGGCCGGCGATCTGGTCATGACCCGCGACAATGGTGCGCAGGTGCTGCGCTGGATCGGCAGCACCCAGCTGTCGGCCACGCAACTGCTGCAGGCCCCGCATCTGCGGCCGATCCGCATTCGGGCGGGCGCGCTTGGCGCCGGCCGGCCGGTGTGCGATCTGCTGGTCTCGCCGCAGCACCGGATCCTGGTCCGCTCGGCCGTAGCGCAGCGGATGTTCGGCGCGCCCGAGGTTCTGGTCGCGGCCAAGCAATTGCTGCTGCTGGACGGCATCGACATCGCCCCCGAACTGGATCGGGTCGACTATTACCATATGCTGTTCGACCGGCACGAGGTGGTGATCTCGAACGGCGCCGAGACGGAATCGCTGTATACCGGGACCGAGGCGCTGAAGGCGGTCGGACCGGCCGCTGCCGCCGAGATCTTCGCCCTGTTCCCGGAACTGCGGGATAAGGACTTCCGGCCCGAGGCGGCGCGGCTGCTGCCCAGCGGGCGGCGATCCCGCAAGCTGGCCATGCGGCATCTGCAGCACCGTCGGTCGCTGGTCATGTGAAACTGCGGGGCCGGGCCACGCCCGGCCCCTGCATACGCCTTTTTCAGTTCGAGAAGGCGTTGATCAGTTCCAGCACCGCCAGGATTCGGCGGGTGCTGCTGTCCACCCGATAGATCCGGTCGTCGTCGCGGTAATAATCCCAGCCGCGGCGCTGTTCCAGCGCGTAGCGCCGCGGATCGCCGATGAACCGGTAATCGCCGGCGCGCAGATATTCCCCGACCCGCGGATTGTGGCGGGAATGCTTGCGGGCCTGGCCGGGCGGCACGCAGGCCCGGTCCTTTTTCATCAGGCCCGGCGGGCAGTGCCAGCGGACCTCCTGCCGGTGATGGTGGCGGCGGTCGTCGTCGTGGCGCTGGTGGTGGTGGCGTTCTTGTCGGTCATGCCGGTCGCGGCCGCGATCCCGGTCGGCCAGTGCGGGGGTGGCAAGGCTGCCGGCCAGCGCAAGGATCAGGGCAAGCCGGAAGGGGCGTTTCATTCTGGATCTCCATGGCAGGGCTTCTGGTGCAGAATAACGCGCCGGCAGCCGCGGGTTTAGCGGTGATGCCGCGAAATTGTAGGACGGCGGCGGCCATGCGCGGCAAGCCGCCGACCCCGGTTTCAGCGATGGCTCGGGGCCTGCGCGAGCATCATCCGGCCGGCGCGGACCGAGCCGTCATGCACATCGGCCTCGATGGCCGCGCACAATGCGGGCAGGTCGCGGCCCCGCATGGCGCCCAGCATTTCCTTGTGGTGGTCGGCGGCGGTGATCCCGGCCAGATGCTCGATCGCCCGGCGCTGGAAGGGGCCGAGCTGCAGCCAGATGCTTTCGATCAGCGGCATCGCCGCCTGGTCGGGATTCAGCCCGTAAAGCATCTTGTGAAAGTCCTGGTTCAGCCGCGTCAACCCGTCGAGGTCATGGCCGGCCAGGGCGACGTCCATGCATGCGTCGATCCCGGCCAGCCGGTCGATGGCGATGTCCGAGATCCAGGGGAAGGCGCGGGCGGCGGCGTGGGTCTCCAGTGCGATGCGCAGTTGCACCAGTTCCTCGAACCGGCCCGGCGTCATCTCGGGCACCCGCAGCCGGCGGTTGCCCAGCACCTCGATGGCATGTTCGGAGCTCAGCCGCCGGACCGCTTCGCGGATCGGCGTCGGGCTCAGCCCCATCTGTTCGGCCAGGCCGCGGAAGGTCAGCGCCGTGCCGGGTCGCAGCGCGCCGACCATGACCGCATTGCGCAGCCGGCCATAGGCATATTCCTGCGTCGTCATCGCCGCGCTGCGCGGGATCTCGGGAAGCAGGGGCTGGACCATGGCAGGCGCTCGGGCTGGGGCAGGGGCGGCCAGAATGACGCAGACGCCGGCTTGACTCAAGGCGATAATCCATCACATCATAAGAAATGATATCACAAAATTCCAGATGTGATCTGGTAGGAGCACGATCATGACCACCGTGGATGCCACGGCCTGGCTTGCCGACCGGCCGGAGATCGAGACGATCTTTGCCTGCATCTGCGACTTGAACGGCGTGATGCGCGGCAAGCGCGTGCCGGTCGACCAGCTGGACAAGATCACCTCGGGCGCGCTGCGCATGCCGCTGTCGCTGCTGGGCATGGACATCTGGGGCGAGGATATCGAGGGCAACGAGCTGGTCTGGGACACCGGCGATGCGGACGGGATCTGCGAATTCACCGGCCGGCCGCTGAGCCCGGTGGACTGGACCTCGCGGCCTGCCGCCTTCGCCCAGCTGTGGATGCGGCAAGAGGACGGCACGCCCTTTCCGGGCGATCCGCGCCGGGCGCTGGCCGAGGTGGTCGAGCGTTACCGGGCGCGGGGCCTGACGCCGGTGGTGGCGACCGAGCTGGAATTCTACGTCGTCGACCCCTCGGGCTCGGTGCCGCAGCCGCCGCGTTCCCCGATCACCGGCAAGCGGCTGGATTCGGACGGCGCGCTGTCTCTGGACGAGCTGCAGCATTTCGACGCCTTCCTGAACGAGGTCTATGACTGCTGCGCCGCGCAGGGGATCCCGGCCGATGCGGCGATCTCGGAAAACGGCGCCGGCCAGTTCGAGATCAACCTGCTGCATGTCGCCGACACGCTGGAGGCCGCCGACGACGCGGTGCTGTTCAAGCGGCTGGTGCGCGGCATCGCCCGCAAACACGGTTTCGCCGCCACCTTCATGGCCAAGCCCTATGGCGAGCGGGCCGGATCGGGCATGCATGTGCATTTCTCGCTCAGCGATGCCGAGGGCCGGAACGTCTTCGACGATGGCGGCGAGGCGGGGACCGCGATCCTGCGCCATGCCGTTGCCGGGCTGATCCGCACCATGCAGGAAAACGCGCTGGTCTTCGCCCCGCACGAGAACAGCTTCCGCCGGCTCTTGCCCGGCGCCCATGCGCCGTCGGCCATCGCCTGGGGCTACGAGAACCGCACCGCCGCCATCCGTATCCCCGGCGGCAGCCCCAAGGCGCGGCGGATCGAGCATCGCGTCGCCGGCGCCGACGCCAATCCCTATCTGGTGCTGGCCTCGATCCTGGGCGGCGCGCTGCTCGGCATCGAGAACCAATGGGAGCCGCCGCCGCCCATCACCGGGGACGCCTATTCGCTGGATCTCGACTCGCTGCCGCCCGATTGGGCCTCGGCCATCGAGGCTTTTTCCCGCGGTGCGCTGGTCGAGCGCATCTTCAGCAAGCGGCTGCGGCGCATGTTCGTGCAATGCAAGCAACAAGAGCTGCGCCGCTTCACCCGCCATGTCACCGAATTCGAATACCATTCCTATCTCGAGGCCGTCTGATGTCCGCGACTTCCTATGCCGGCAGCGGCGCCTATCCCGCCAGCTATTACGCCGCCTCGGCCAATCCCGCGCCGCTGCGCCCCGCGCTGGCCGGGCTGCACGAGACCGAGATCTGCGTGCTGGGCGCCGGCTATACCGGGCTTTCGACCGCCCTGCACCTGGCCGAAAAGGGCTACAAGGTCACGGTCGTCGAGGGCGCGCGCATCGGCTGGGGCGCCTCGGGGCGCAATGGCGGGCAGATCGTCAACGGCTTGAACGCCAGCCTGCAGACCATCGCCCGGCGCTACGGCCAGGACACGGCGCGCTTCGTCGCCGGGCTGGTCATGGAGGGCGGCGACATCATCCGCGAACGCGTCGCCACCTATGGCATCCAGTGCGATCTCAAGCCCGGCAACGTCTTCGCGGCGCTGACCGGCGCGCATATGCGCGAGCTCGAGGCGCGCTGGAGGCTCTGGCGCAGCTACGGCATCGACAGCCAGGAGATGCTGGATGCCGCCCGGATGCAGGACCATATCGTCACCGACCGCTATGTCGGCGGCATGATCGACCACAGGGGCGGGCACATGCACCCGCTGAACCTGGCGCTCGGCGAGGCGGCGGCGCTGGAAAGCCTGGGCGGGACCATCTTCGAGATGTCGCCCGCGATCTCGGTCGATCACCAGGCCGCGACACCCAGCCTGCGCACCGCCGGGGGCGAGGTGCGGGCCAGGGTTCTGGTACTGTGCGGCAATGCCTATCTGGGCCATGTCGTGCCGGCGCTGGAACGGCGGGTGATGCCGGTTTCGACCCAGATCATGGCGACCGAGCCGCTGGGCGAGGCGCAGGCCCGCGCCCTGATGCCCTCGGATGCCTGCGTCGAGG
The DNA here is from genome assembly GCF_042648325.1 of Paracoccus simplex. NCBI lineage: Bacteria > Pseudomonadati > Pseudomonadota > Alphaproteobacteria > Rhodobacterales > Paracoccaceae > Paracoccus > Paracoccus simplex. The sequence goes on from NZ_JBHRXE010000004.1 coordinate 78,145, forward strand.
ACGTGCGCTACATCCTCGACTATTTCCGCATGTCGGCGGATCACCGGCTGCTGTTCGGCGGCGGCACGGTCTATGGCGGGGCCGATCCCCGCGACATCCAGGCCAAGCTGCGGCACAATATGCTCAAGGTGTTTCCGCAACTGGCCGAGGCGCGGATCGACCACGCCTGGTCGGGGAATTTCGCGCTGTCCTTCAGCCGGGTGCCGCAGATGGGCCGGATCGGTGCGAACACCTATTTCGCGCATGGCTATTCCGGCCATGGCGTCACCGGCAGCCATACCTTCGGCCGCATCCTCGCCGAGGCGATCCATGGCGACAGCGCGCGCTTCGACACCTTCGCCGCCGTTCCCTGGATCCCCTTCCCGGGGGGGCGGATGCTGCGCGTGCCCTATTCGGTGATCGGCTCCTGGTGGTATGCGCTGCGCGACCGGCTGGGGGTCTGAATATCAGGCCGGGCCGGTGCAAAGCGCCGCGACCCGCTCGGCGATCGCCAGCGCGGCGGTCAGGCCGGGGCTCTCGATGCCGAACAGGTTGACCAGCCCCGGAATGCCGTGGAAGGCAGGGCTGTCGATGCGGAAATCCGCCGGCGGCTCGCCCGGTCCCGACAGCTTGGGCCGGATGCCGCAATAGGTGGCGGCCAGCGCGTCGCGGGGCAGGGCGGGCCAGTATTTGCGGATCTCGGCCTCGAAATGCGCGCGCCGTGCCGCGCTGACACGATAGTCGATGTCCGGGATCCATTCGACATCCGGCCCAAAGCGCATCGCGCCGGCCAGATCCAGCGTCAGGTGGACGCCCAGCCCGCCGGGCTCGGGAACCGGGTAGATCAGCCGCGAGAACGCCGCCCGGCCCGGCAGGCCGAAATAGCTGCCGCGGGCATAACGCGTCTGCGGCACCCGGGCGGGGTCAAGCCCCCGGACGGAGCGCGCCACCTCCGATGCTGCCAGTCCCGCCGCGTTGACGAACAGCCGCGCCCCCAGCCGGTAATGCGCGGCGCTGGCCGGATCGCGGCTTTCGACCACGAACCGCCCCGCCTTGGCCTCGACCCCGGAGACCGGGCTGCGAAGGCTCAGCACCGCGCCATGCGCTTCGGCCTCGCCCAGCAGCGACAGCATCAGCGCATGGCTGTCGACGATGCCGGTCAGCGGGGAATGCAGCGCCGCATGACAGGCCAGTGCCGGCTCCATCGCCATCGCCTCGGAGCCGGGAAGCAGGCGCAGCGCCCCGGCGCCGGCGGCGATGGCGCGGCTGCGGATCGCCTCCAGCATCGCCTGCTGGTCGGGGGCGGTGGCGACGATCAGCTTGCCGCAGCGCCGATGCGGCACGGCATGGTCCGCGCAATAGGCATAGAGCAGGTCGCGGCCGCGCAGGCACAGCCGGGCCTTCAGGCTGCCGGGCGGATAATAGATCCCGGCATGGATGACCTCGGAATTGCGCGACGAGGTGGCGGTGCCGAAGGCCCCCTCGGCGTCCAGGATCACCACCTCGATGCCGCGCAGCGCCAGGGCGCGGGCGATGGCCAGGCCGACCACGCCGGCCCCGGCAACGATGCATTCGACCTGTTCCACCCGCGCCCCCGTGCCTGACTGCCCGGAAGCCATAGCGGGTTGCGGCGCCGGCCTCCAGCGCCTCAGCCGCGGGTGCCGTCGATGTCCAGCCCGCCCGAGAACACCCGGCTTGTCCGCAGATCGGCGCCGGTGATGGTCGAAAGCGCCTGTGCATCGACCGGGGCACCGCCCGAAAACAACCGGTTGGCCTGCCGCAACCGGGCCCGGTCCAGGGCGTTGCGGATCGAGCGCGCATTGGCGAAATGCGGCTGCGCCCGGCGCAGGCGGATATAGTCCGCCATCGCCTCGCGGCCCGAACTGTCGAAGGCATAGCCCTGCGCCTCGAGCATCGAGGCCGAGATCCGCGCCAGTTCCCCGTCGGTATAATCGGGAAACTCGATGTGATGGGCGATGCGCGACCGGAAGCCCGGATTGGCGGAAAAGAACCTGTCCATCCGGTCGGCATAGCCGGCCATGATCACCACCAGGTCGTCGCGGTTGTTCTCCATCACCTGCAGCAGGATCTCGATGGCCTCTTGGCCGTAATCGCGTTCGTTGTCGGGCTTGTAGAGGTAATAGGCCTCGTCGATGAACAACACGCCGCCCATGGCCTTCTTCAGCACCTCTTTGGTCTTGGGCGCGGTATGGCCGATATATTGCCCGACCAGATCATCGCGGGTGACGCTGACCAGATGGCCCTTGCGTACATAGCCGAGCCGATGCAGCAACCCGGCCATCTTCAGCGCCACCGTGGTCTTGCCGGTGCCGGGATTGCCGGTGAAGCTCATATGCAGGGTCGGCACCTCATGCGCCAGGCCCAGGTCGCGCCGTGCCCGGTCCACCAGCAGCAGCGCCGCCGTCTCGCGGATCCTCTGCTTGACCGGCGCCAGCCCGATCAGCTCGCGGTCCAGCTCGTCCAGGATCTCGCGCACGCCCGAGGATTCATACTCGGCCTTCAGATCGACCGTGGCGGTCTTCTCGCCCATATCGCCATCCATCCGGCTTTCTCCGTTTCCCAAATACCCCCGGGGGGTGCGGGGGGCGGCAAGCCCCCCGCCATCGCCGGGCCGTCAGGCCCGGCAGCCTATCTCGCCAGCTCATGCGTATAGCGGATATGCCGGCCGTCGGCCTCCATCCGCCAGGTGCGGAAGCTCGGCTCCGACTGGGGCCGGTTGACGATGAAGGACATCATCACCGTCTCCCATCCTCGGGTGCTGTCGAAGGCGTTGATGCGGATATAGCTGTCGCCATGTGCCTTGCGGCACGCGTCCAGCTCCATCATCACGCCCTTGGCGTCTTTCAGGTCGAACATCGGATTGCCCCACATCTCCCAGTAGGTGTTGCGGGGATGCGGCTCGTCGGTGAACTCGATCCCGACCGCCCAGTCGCGCGACAGGATATATTCGACCTGGTCGCGGATCTGTCCGTCCGTCAGGTCGGGCAGGAAGGAAAAGCAGCCCTGAGTGATGCGCATCGTCTCTCTCCCTTAGCTGACGGACGCGGTCGGAACGAAATCCGAGGTGTCGGTCGAGGTATAGTTGAAGGTGATGTTGCCCCAGGTATCCAGCGCCGCCTCCAGCGGCTTGCACCATTTGGCGGCCTTGCGCAGGACTTCCGGGCCTTCGGCCCTGATGTCCACGCCCTCGTTGCGGGCCAGCACCATGGCCTCCAGCGCCACGCGGTTGGCGGTGGCGCCGGCCTGGATGCCCATCGGGTGGCCGATGGTGCCGCCGCCGAACTGCAGGACCACGTCGTCGCCGAACAGGTCCAGCAACTGGTGCATCTGCCCGGCATGGATGCCGCCCGAGGCGACCGGCATCACCTTCTTGAGATTGCCCCAGTCCTGTTCGAAGAACAGGCCGCGCGGCAGGTCGACCGCATTCACCATCTCGCGGCAGACATTGTAATAGCCCTGCACGGTCAGCGGATCGCCCTCCAGCTTGCCGACGGCGGTGCCGCAATGCAGGTGGTCGACGCCGGCCATGCGCAGCCATTTGGCGATGACGCGGAAGCTGATGCCGTGGTTCTTCTGCCGGGTATAGGTGCCGTGCCCGGCGCGGTGCATGTGCAGGATCATGTCGTTCTGCCGGCACCAGTTCGAGATCGACTGGATCGCCGTCCAGCCGACGATCAGATCCACCATGACGATGACCGAGCCCAGTTCCTTGGCCAGTTCGGCGCGGCGATACATCTCCTCCATGGTGCCGGCGGTGATGTTCAGGTAATGGCCCTTGACCTCGCCGGTGACGGCGGTGGCCTTGTTCACCGCCTCCATGCAATAAAGGAAGCGGTCGCGCCAATGCATGAAGGGTTGCGAGTTGATGTTCTCGTCATCCTTCATGAAGTCGAGCCCGCCCTTCAGCCCCTCATAGACCACGCGGCCGTAATTCTTGCCCGACAGTCCCAGCTTGGGCTTGGTGGTGGCGCCGAGCAGCGGGCGGCCGAACTTGTCCAGCCGCTCGCGCTCGACCACGATGCCGGTGGGGGGGCCGGCAAAGGTCTTCATATAGGCGACCGGGAACCGCATGTCCTCGAGCCGGGCGGCCAGCAGCGGCTTGAAGGAGAACACGTTGCCGATGATCGAGGCGGTGACGTTGGCGATCGAGCCTTCCTCGAACAGGATCAGGTCATAGGCGACGTAGCAGAAATACTGGCCCGGCTGCCCCGGGACCGGCTCGACCTTGTAGGCCTTGGCGCGATACTGGTCGCAGGCGGTCAGCCGGTCGGTCCAGACCACGGTCCAGGTCGCGGTCGAGCTTTCGCCGGCCACGGCCGCCGCCGCCTCGATGGGGTCCACGCCGTCTTGCGGGGTGATACGGAACAGCGCCAGCACATCGGTGTCCTTGGGCTGGTAATCGCCGTCCCAATAGCCCATCTGGGCGTATTTCAGCACGCCGGCGGCATAGCGCTTCTTCTTGTCGGTGATCTCGGACTTGCTCAATTCGTTCATCGGGCTTCCTCCTCTCAGGCGGCTTGCGCGCCGGTGATCGCCGGGTCCAAAGCCCCCGACGCATAGCGGTTGGCCATCTCGTCCATCGGGACGACCTTGATCGTGCTGGCATGGCCGGCGGTGCCGAAACGCTCGAAACGGTCGCCCAGGCCGATGCTGTCATGGGGCACGACATGCACCCCCGGCACCCCCGTCAGCGTGCCCGGCTGGATCGCCGGTCGGGAATAGTCGCTGAAGGCCGGAAAGGTGCCGCCATAGGGGATCAGCCCGCCATGCGGGGCGATGCCGTTCACGATCGCCGCCATGCCCGTGCTGCGGCTGTTGTTTGGGCCGGTCAGGTCGGCCGAGCCGGCCACCGTGTTCGGCACCGTGGCGTTCACCACCTCCAGCGCCATTTCCGACGCCTTGCGGGCCGCGACCTTGGGCCGGCCGGCGACGAGCTTCGCGACATGGTCCCGGATGGCACGGCGCAGCGCCGCAGCATCGGGCGCGGCCAGCATGGCAGAGAAAGCGGGCTTGAGAGGGGATAGATCAAGCCGTTCCTGCCAGGCCGACCGCGCCGCTACCCCTCGCGCGGAGACAGGGCGCCAGGAGTCCAGAAGGTCTTGCGGGATGTCGAAGGGTTCGTGCGGCCTGCCCAGAGGCGCGCGGGCCGCCGCGATTTCGGCGGCATCCGGCGGCGCGCCATGCACGTCGTGACTGCCCTGCGTGTTCGGCGCGCCGCAGCCGATCACCGTCCTGCAGCCGTTGAGCGAGGGGCGCTCGTCCTCGCGCGCGGCCTCGATGGCGGCGGCCACCGCCTCGCGGTCATGGCCGTCCACCGCCTGCACATGCCAGCCCGCGGCGGCAAGGCGCGCCGGCCGGTCGGTCGAGATGCACAGGTCGGTATGGCCGTCGATGGTGACGCGGTTGTCGTCCCACAGGACGATCAGCCGTCCCAACCGCTGATGGCCGGCGAGGTCGATGGCCTCTTGCTGGATGCCCTTCATCAGGCAGCCGTCGCCGCAGAGGACACAGGTCCAGTGCGCGACCAGATCGTCGCCGAAGCGGGCGTTCATCATCCGCTCGGCCAGCGCCATGCCGACGGCGGTGGCGATGCCTTTGGCGTGGCCGCGTTCGGGATGGCCGGCGGTGCGGGCGCCCGGCTGGCGGAAATTCCGCAACTGGCCCCGGTCCATGACATCATAGCCGAGCATGTGGTTGATGGCATAGACCAGCATCGAGCCATGGCCGGCCGACATCACGAAACGGTCGCGGTCGGGCCATGCCGCATCCGCCGGGTCCAGCGTCATGAAGCGGTTGAACAGCACCGCCGCCACGTCGGCCATGCCCATGGGCGCGCCGGGATGACCGGATTTCGCCGTCTCGACCGCGTCCATGGCCAGCGCGCGGATGGCATTGGCCATCTGCGCCTCCATCGCGGTGTCGATCCTGGCCATCTGGTTCATTGGCGCGATCCCTTCTTCAGACGCGTTTCGACTGGCTGACCATGCGCGTGACCATCGGCGTGAAGATCAGCTGCATGGCGAGGTCCATCTTGGGGCCCGGAATGACGATGGAATTGGCGCGGCTCATCCACGACCCCTGGATCATCGAGGTCAGATAGGGGAAATCGATGCCGCGCGGGTTCTTGAAGCGGATCACGACCAGGCTTTCGTCCGGCGTGGGAATCCAGCGGGCGATAAGCGGGTTCGAGGTATCGACCACCGGCACGCGCTGGAAGTTGATGTCGGTCTGGGTGAATTGCGGGCAGATCACATGCACATAGGCGTGCATCCGGCGCAGGATCACGTCGGTGATCGCCTCGGTCGAATAGCCGCGGCTGGCCTGGTCGCGGTGGATCTTCTGGATCCATTCCAGGTTGATGACCGGCACCACGCCGATCTTCAGGTCTGCCTGGCCGGCGATGTCGATATCGGCGGTCCTGACCGCGCCATGCAGCCCCTCGTAGAACAGCAGGTCCGAGCCCGGCTCGAATTCCGACCATTCGGTGAAATGGCCGGGCGGCACGCCGTAACGCTCGGATTCGCGGTCGTCGTGGACATAGTGCCGGGTCCTGCCGGTGCCTGTCTCGCCATAGCTGCGGAACACCTGTTCCAGCTTGGTCAGCTCGTTGGCCTCGATGCTGAAATGGCTGAAGGTGTGGTCGCCGGCCGCTGTCCGCCGGGCCAGCTCGGCCTTCATCGCGGCGCGGTCGTAGCGGTGAAACGCGTCGCCCTCGATGCTGACGGCGGTGATCCTCTCGCGGCGAAAGATCTGGTCGAAGGTGTTCTTGATCGTGGTCGTGCCAGCGCCCGACGAGCCGGTGACGGAAATGATCGGATGTTTCTTGCTCATGGTGGTCCCTCGGTTTCCGTTTCAGGCCCGGAACAGGCCGCGATTGCCGAACAGCGCCGAGATCTCGGGTTCGGGCAGATCGTGATAGGCGGCGATGCGCGCGACCTTCTCGGCCGAGCCGAAGACGAAGGGCGTGCGCTGGTGCAGCGCGGTGGTGACAAGATCCAGGATCGGCTCGGCGGTGTCGGTGGCCCGGCCGCCGGCCTGCTCGACCAGGAAGGCGATGGGCGCGCATTCGTAAAGCAGCCGCAGCCGGCCCCGCTCATAGCCCTTGCGGGCATCGGCGGGATACAGGAACACGCCGCCGCGCATCAGGATGCGATGCGCCTCGGCCACCAGCGAGGCGAGCCAGCGCATGTTGAAATTGCGCTCGCGCGGGCCGTCGATCCCGGCCAGGCAATCGTCGATATAGGCCCGGACCGGACGTGGCCAATGTCGATAGTTCGAGGCGTTGATGGCGAATTCGAACGAACAGTCCGGCATGGACAGCCGGTCGTCCACCAGCCGGAAGCGGCCGCTGTCCGGATCCAGGGCGTAATGCTGCACGCCGTCGCCGAAGCTGACCATCATGGCGCAGCGCGGGCCATAGATGATGTAGCCGGCGCCGATCTGCTGGCGGGCCGGGCGCAGGAAGCTGGCCTCGGCCGTCGCCTCGGCCGGGTAGATCGAAAAGATCGAGCCGATCGACAGGTTGGTGTCGATGTTCGACGAGCCGTCCAGCGGGTCCAGGGCAACGGCCAGCGCGCCCTGCGGGTCCAGCGGCAAGGCCTGCTCCTGCTCCTCGGACGCGAACCAGCGCACGCCGGCCCCGGCCAGCGCGTTGCGGAACAGGTCGTCCGCCAGCACGTCCAGCGCCTTCTGCCCGTCGCCATCCGCATTGGTGCCGACCGGCGCGCCCAGATCGCCGCCGCCCCGGATCAGCTGGGCCAACGCGGCCCCCGCCTCCGCCAGCGCCTGCATCACCGGGTGCAATCCGGACGGAATCCGTCCGGTGTCGATCCTGTCGGCGGTCATCGTCCCCCCTCTCCCTGGTCCATGTCCCCGGTGCGTTGTTGACATGGCTGGGCTTTAAGGAACATTTAATAATCCAGAAACCAGTTTCGGAAATTCCGAATGACCCGGGTCGATGCCATCACCCTGCGCCAATTGCGCGCCCTGCGCGCCGTGGTCGAGAACGGTTCGCTGACCGCGGCCGCCGCCGACCTTCGCCTCAGCCCGCCGGCGGTGCATGGCCAGTTGCGCGCGCTCGAGGATCTGATGGCGGCGCCGCTAGTCATGCGCGGCGAACATGGCGTGTTCCTGGCCACCGACGAGGGTCGGGCGGTGCTGGCGGCCGAGGCGCAGATCGCCGTGGCGCTGGAAGGCTGCGCCCGCCGCGTGGCGGCGCTGAAAAGCGGCCATGTCGGCAATGTCTCGCTGGGGGTGGTCTCGACCGGGAAATATTTTGCCCCGCGACTGGTGGCCGCGCTGCGCCGGGCGCTGCCCGAGGTCGAGGTGACGCTGCGCATCGGCAACCGCGACAGCGTGATCCAGTGGCTGCAGTCGCGGGCCCTGGACCTGGCGATCATGGGCCGGCCGCCGCGCAACCCGGCCGTGCAGGCCGAGCCGGTCGGCCCGCATCCGCATATCATCGTGGCGCCGCCAGACCATCCGCTGGTCTCGGCCGACCCGGTCATGCCCCAGGACCTGCTGGCCGAGACCTTTCTGGCGCGCGAGCCGGGCTCGGGCACCCGGATCCTGATGACGCGCTTCCTGGACCGCATCGGCGACGGCACGCCCTGGCGCATGGTCGAGATGGGCACCAACGAAACCATCAAGCAGGCGGTGATCGCCGGGCTCGGCATCGCGCTGATCTCGCAGCATACCGTGACCGAGGAACTGCGCTCGGGGCGGCTGGTGGCGATCAGGGCCATCGGCCTGCCGATCCAGCGCAGCTGGTTCCTGCTCAAGCGCGAAGACATGGTGCTGTCCCCGGCCGGGCAGCGCGTGCATGGCCATATCCTGGCCCAGCAAGGCGGCTTCCTGCCGCGCCTCGACGACTGAGCGGTGAACCGACCCGGCCCGGCGGCGTTGACCCGCCAGGAGGGAAGCATGGCCCAGGATGCGATCCGGATCGCCGGAATCCCCGTCAGCAGCGGCAAGCGGGTGATCTTCGATCAGCCGCGCCTGACCAAGGCGGATCTGGCGCGTTACTACCAGGCGGTGGCCGGACCGATGCTGCGCGAGATGGCCGACCGTCCCCTGTCGCTTCTGCGCCTGCCCGAGGGCATGACCGGCGAGCGATTCTTCCAGAAACACCCCGGCAAGGGCTTCCCCAAGGCGGTGAAGACGGTCGAGATCACCGAAAGCGACGGCGCCGCGGCGCCCTATGCCTATGTCACCGACGCCGCCGGCATCGTCGGCGCGGTGCAGATGGGCAGCGTCGAGTTCCACTTCTGGGCGGCGCATCGCGATCGGCTGGACCGGCCCGACCGGCTGGTGCTGGACCTCGATCCCGACGAGGCGCTGGACTTCGCCGCGGTGCGCGGTGCGGCGCTGGACCTGCGCGACCTGCTCGCGGATCTGGGGCTGGCCGCGTGGCCGCTGCTGACCGGCGGCAAGGGCATCCACCTGGTGGTGCCGCTGCGCCGCATCCTGGGCTGGGACCGGCTGAAGCACTTCGCCCGCGGTGTGGCGGTTCTGGCCGCCGGGCGGCAACCCGAGCGCTTCACCGCCGGCATGGCCAAGGCCGGGCGCAGCGGCCGGATCTTCATCGACTGGCTGCGGAACGAACGCGGCGCCACCGCCATCGCGCCCTTCTCGATCCGCGCCCGGCCGGGGGCGCCGGTGGCCTGCCCGGTGACCTGGCAGGAACTGGAAAGCATCCCCCGCGCCTCGGTTTTTGGCCCCGAGGCGGCGTTGGAGCGCGGCTGGGGCGATCTGGAACCGCCGCCGCCGCAAGCGCTGACCGTCCGGACCGTCGCGGCACTGGACGACCGGAGCCGGGCCGCCGGCCTGGGGCGAGGCGTCAGAAGTTCCAGTCCTCGTCCTCGGTCGCGACCGCCTTGCCGATGACATAGGACGATCCCGAGCCGCTGAAAAAGTCGTGGTTTTCGCTGTCGGGCGACAGCGCCGCCATGATCGCCGGATTGACCTCGCAGGCGGCGGGCGGGAACAGCGCCTCGTAGCCCAGGTTCTGCAGCGCCTTGTTGGCATTGTAATGCAGGAAGGCCTTCACGTCCTCGGTCAGGCCGATATCGTCGTAAAGCTCGGCGGTGTATTTCGCCTCGATGTCGTAGAGATCGAAGATCAGCGAAAAGGCGAAATCCTTCAGCTCCTGCTGCTTTTCGGCGCTCAGCTTCTCCAGCCCGCGCTGGTACTTGTAGCCGATGTAATAGCCATGCACCGCCTCATCGCGGATGATCAGCCGGATCAGGTCGGCGGTATTGGTCAGCTTGGCGCGGCTCGACCAGTACATCGGCAGGTAGAAGCCGGAATAGAACAGGAAGCTCTCCAGAAAGACCGAGGCGATCTTGCGCTTCAAGGGATCGCTGCCGGCCTGGTATTTCTCGACGATGGTCCGGGCCTTGGCCTGCAGATGCGGGTTCTCCTCGGCCCAGCGGAAGGCCTCGTCGACCTCCTTGGTCAGGCACAGCGTCGAGAAGATCGAGCTGTAGGACCGCGCATGGACCGCCTCCATGAAGCTGATGTTCGACAGCACCGCCTCCTCATGCGGGGTCAGCGCATCGGGCATCATCGAGGGCGCGCCGACGGTGTTCTGGATCGTGTCCAGAAGCGTCAGCCCGGTGAACACCCGGATGGTCAGCGCGCGCTCGGCCGGCCGCAGCGTCGCCCAGCTCTGCACGTCATTCGACAGCGGCACCTTCTCGGGCAGCCAGAAGTTGACGGTCAGCCGGTTCCAGACCTCCAGATCCTTCTCGTCCTCCAGCCGGTTCCAGTTGATCGCCCGCAGGGGCGTGCGCATGGCCTGATCCTTCATCCGAAGAACCCCTTTTCATCGTTTCTCAAATACCCTCGGGGGCGTGGGGGCGGACAGCCCCCACCGCCAAGGCCGGTCACAGCGTGCAGGACACGCAGCCCTGCACCTCGGTGCCTTCCAGCGCGGTCTGGCGCAGCCGGATGTAATAGATCGTCTTGATGCCCTTTTTCCAGGCGTAGATCTGGGCGCGGTTGATGTCGCGCGTCGTCGCCTCGGCCGGGAAGAACAGCGTCAGCGACAGGCCCTGGTCGACATGTTCGGTCGCGGCGGCATAGGTGTCGATGATCGCTTCGGGGCCGATCTCATAGGCGTCGCGGTAATAGTCGATGTTCTCGTTCGACATGAAGGCGGCGGGATAATAGACCCGGCCGATCTTGCCTTCCTTGCGGATCTCGATCTTGGCCACGATCGGGTGGATCGAGCTGGTCGAGTTGTTGATATAGCTGATCGAGCCGGTGGGCGGCACCGCCTGCAGATTGCGGTTGTAAAGCCCGTGCTGCATCACCGATTGCTTCAGCGCCGCCCAATCCTCACGCGTGGGCAGGGTGATGCCCTCGAACACCCGCACGACATCGGCCGAGACCGGCAGCCAGTCGCGCTCGGTATATGTGTCGAAGAACGAGCCGTCGGCATAGTTCGACTTCTCGAAATCCTTGAAGGTCCGGCCCTTTTCCTGCGCCAGCAGGTTCGAGGCCCGGATGGCGTGATAGGCGACGGCGGCGAAATAAACGCTGGTGAACTCGACACCCTCGGGGCTGCCGTAATGAATGCGCTCGCGGGCAAGGAAGCCGTGCAGGTTCATCTGGCCAAGACCGACGGCATGCGCCTCGTCATTGCCGCGGCGGATCGAGGGGACCGAGTCGATCGAGGACATTTCCGACACCGCGGTCAGCGCCCGGATCGCCGCCTCGACCGTGGCGCCGAAATCCGGCCCGTCCATGGTCGCGGCGATGTTCAGCGAGCCGAGATTGCACGAAATATCAGTGCCCAAGTGTGCATAGCTCAGATCCTCGTTGAACGCGCTCGCCTCGTTCACCTGCAGGATCTCGCTGCACAGGTTCGACATGCTGATGCGGCCATGCACGGGATTGGCGCGGTTCACCGTGTCCTCGAACATGATATAGGGATAGCCGCTTTCGAACTGGATCTCGGCGATGGTCTGGAAGAACTCTCGCGCGTTGATCTTCTTCTTCCTGATGCGTTTGTCGTCGACCATCTCGGCATATTTCTCGGTGACCGAAATTTCCGAGAAGGGCATGCCATAGACCCGCTCGACGTCGTGCGGCGAAAACAGGTACATGTCGGCGTTCTTCTTGGCCAGTTCGAAGGTCACGTCGGGGATCACCACGCCCAGGCTCAGCGTCTTGATGCGGATCTTCTCGTCGGCATTCTCGCGCTTGGTGTCGAGGAAGCGCAGGATGTCGGGGTGATGCGCGTTCAGATAGACGGCGCCGGCGCCCTGCCGCGCGCCCAGCTGGTTGGCATAGCTGAACGAATCCTCCAGGAGCTTCATCACCGGGATGACGCCCGAGGACTGGCTCTCGATGCCCTTGATCGGCGCCCCGGCCTCGCGCAGGTTGGTCAGCATCAGCGCCACGCCGCCGCCGCGTTTCGACAGCTGCAGCGCCGAGTTGATCGAGCGGCCGATACTCTCCATGTTGTCTTCAAGCCGCAGCAGGAAGCACGAGATCAGCTCGCCGCGCGATTTCTTGCCGGCATTGAGGAACGTGGGCGTCGCCGGCTGGAAACGGCCGGAGAGCATTTCATCCATGAACCGCATGGCGAGGCCCTCGTCGCCGCGCGCCAGTGTCAGGGCGACCATGACCACGCGGTCCTCGTAGCGTTCCAGGTAGCGCTGGCCGTCGCGGGTCTTCAGCGTGTAGCTGGTGTAATATTTGAACGCGCCCAGGAAGGTCGGGAAACGGAACTTCTTCTGATAGGCGGCATCCCAGATCGCGCGCTGAAAGTTCTTGGAATACTGGTCCAGCACCTCGGGCTCGTAATAGCCCTCATCGACCAGATAGCGCAGCTTCTCGTCGAGGTTGTGGAAGAAGACGGTGTTCTGATTGACGTGCTGCAGGAAATACTGCCGCGCGGCCTTGCGGTCGGCGTCGAAGCGGATCTTCCCCTCGCCGTCGTAAAGGTTCAGCATCGCGTTCAGCGCGTGATAGTCCAGCTCGGCCTTTACGCCATCGTCAAGCATTCCGTCCCCCAGAATTCATGCAGCCCCGCCCGAACGCGGGAAATGTCCAGATCAGTCCCCGCCAGCTCGAATCGATACAGCACGGGAACGTTGCACTTGTCAGAAATCACCCGACCGGCCAAGGCATAGGTGGCGCCGAAATTCCGGTTGCCGGCGGCGATGACGCCGCGCAGCAGCCCCCGGCGGCCCGGGTCGTTGAGAAAGCGGATCACCTGTTTCGGCACCGCGCCCCGACCCGTACCGTCGGCATAGGTCGGGCAGATCAGCACATAGGGCAGGACGGGCGCCGGCATCGCGTCGCGGGGCGAGAGCGGGATGCGCCCGGCCGGCCAGCCGAGCCGCGCCACGAAACGCGCCGTGTTCCCCGAGGCCGAGGAATAATAGACCAGCCTGACCCCGGACCCGTCCAAGGTCCTTACGACAGCCGGCCGATCATGTCGGGGCGGAAACCGGCCCAATGCGCCTCGCCGGCGACGACGACCGGCGCCTGACGATAACCCAGCGAGGTGACCAGTTCCATCGCCGCGTCATCCTCGGTCAGGTCGACCAGGTGATAATCCAGGCCGCGCGCGTCCAGGGCGCGGGTGGTGGCGGTGCATTGCACGCAGGCGGGCTTGGAATAAACGGTGATGGTCATGCCTCTGCTCCTTCATGGTCGCGGCAAAGGCAGGCCGCGGCCGAAGGCAGCGCCCCTCCGAACCGGTCCGGCCCGCGCCCGCCGCGCGGTTTCGTCCTGTCGCGTCATGGCAGGTCTTCTGACTCGCAGGTCTCGGCTCGGCTGGCCTTCCCGGTTGCCCAGTGGTGCTCCAGCGTCGCTCTCCGCTTACAGCTGCGGGGGCAGTGCCGGATTCGCACCGGCTTCCCTCTTCGTCCCCCGGATCGCTCCGGGTTGACCATGACCCCGCCAATAAGCCATGGCCGGAAGGGCCGGTCAATCCATATCTAGTGGGAAAGGCGAAGTATCCCCAAATATCTGGTAGAGACCGGATTCCCGGCCTGGGGTTTCGGCGGCAAGAAACGGGGCTCCGGGCGGAGATTGTCCCGCCGGATTCCGGGCCGATCGCCGGCAGGGACGACCTATGCCGCTGCAAGACAAGACCATCATCGACGCCGGAGCCTCCAGCGCGTCAGGGCCGCGGCTGGGCCTTGCTGCTCGGCGCGAGAAACGGTTGCGGGATCGCGTCGCGCGGATCACGCCAGCTTTGTGGCCGGCAGCGCCATGCTGGCGGATGGCGGCGGCAATTCGATCTGCAAGACCTAGCCCCGGAAGCTGCGCCACAGGCTGATCGCCGCATCCGACAGGTCGCCCAGCCGCGCCAGAAGATGCTCGCGCTCCAGCGCCGGCGCGGTGCCGGCGCGGTCCAGCCGCTGCAGCAGCCGCATGATGCGGCGGCGATGGGTGCCGGTCATCGTCTGCACCGGATCGGCGACCAGCCCGGCAAAGGTGGTCAGGACCGAGGCGAGCATGGCCAGAACCACGCCGGTCAGCACCACCTCGACGGTGGACAGCTCGCGCGGGAAGGCGCCATACCACATGCGCCCGGCCCAGCTTCCCAGCGCGAAATCCTCGACCGCCTGCGTCTGCGCCCGCAGCTGCGCGATCGGCCCGGCCAGCGAGATCACCCCGGGCGTGGCGCGGTGGAACAGCAGAAGCCCCGAAAGCAGAACCAGCAGCGAGGTGGTGATCTCGGAGACCGCGTTGCGGGTCTCGGCATAGTCCGAGACGGCGCGGGCCACGGTCTCGGGCGGCGCCCTGGGGGCCAGGTCCTGTTCCGCCAGGTCGCCGATGAAGCCGGCCAGATCCGCCTCGATCCGCTGCGCCACGTCGGAGGTCAGGAAGATCTGCCGGCGCGCCAGCCAGTCGCCGGCCCGGACCAGCCCGATGCGCCGCAACAGCGGCGCGACCAGCCGCACCAGCAGGAACAGCGGCGACAGCATGACGTTGACCGGCGCGCGCAGCAGGTCGGGGCCAAGGGCATGGCGATGCAGCGCCAGCGTGCCGCGCAGACCATAGCGGGCGCGGACGAAGCGGCGGACCTCGGTCTCGCGCCGGGTCAGCGGGCGGGTGTCGGCGGGCTGCAAGGCCATGGGCGCGGTCCCTCGAAGGATCGCGCCCAATCTAGGCATCGCGGCCGGGCCGCTCAATGCCGAAGACTCAGATCAGCGTCACCAGCCCCAGGCCCAGGGTCGAGATGAACAGCCAGGCCAGCGCGCCAAGCGCCAGCGGCCGGATGCCCTTGGCGCGCAGCTTGCGGATGTCGGTCTCCAGCCCCATCGCGGCCAGCGCCATGGTCAGCAGGAAGGCGGTCAGGCGGACGACCTCGGCCTGCAGCGCTTCGGGCAGCGGCAGGGCGCTGTTCAGCAGCACGACCGCGACGAAGCCCAGCACGAACCAGGGGGTCGGCGCCGCGCCATGCGCCTCGCCGCCGCGCCGCCGGGCCAGCGCGCCCAGCACCAGGATCAGCGGCGCCAGCATGATGACCCGGCTGAGCTTGGCGACGGTGGCGGCCTGCCCGGCCTCGGCACCGTGCTGGAAACCGGTGCCGACCACCTGCGCCACCTCGTGCACTGTCGCGCCGACCCAGATGCCGTAATGCGCCGGGCCCATCGCCAGCATTTCGCCCAGCACCGGCATGGCCAGCATCGAGAGCGAGCCGAAGACCGTCACGCAGGCGATGGCATAGGCCACGTCCTCGTCCGAGCCGCGGGTGACGGTATTGGTGGCGATCACCGCCGAGGCGCCGCAGACCGAGGTGCCGGCCGCGATCAGCTCGGCCAGCCGCGCCTCGACCCCCAGCGCCCGCCCGGCCCATTTGGTAAAGACGAAGGTGGCGGCCAGCGTCATCGAGATCACCGCCAGCCCCGGCAGGCCGACCGCGCGCAGCTGTTCCAGCGTCAGTTGGAAGCCCAGCAGCACGATGGCAAAGCGCAGCACCCGGCGCAGCGAAAAGGCGATGCCCGGTCGCGCCGCTGCGGGCGTGCCCAGCAGGTTGCGCAGCATCATGCCCAGCACCATCGCCACCACCAGCGGGCTGAGCGCCGGGATGCCCGAGACCCGCTGCACCGCCGTCGCCGCCACGGCGATGGCGAAGGTCAGTCCCAGCCCCGGCAGGATGGCGCCCAGCCAGCCGGTGATGGCAGGGGAATTTTGCTGGCCCTGATCGGTCGAGGACATGGTTTCGCTCCTTTGTCTGTGATGCGGAACATGATCCTGATATGACGTTCAATCCATCGCATTGTATTTGCCATATCGTTCGATTTTTCTTATGAATGGCGCATGACCCTGGAACAGCTCCGCATCTTCCTGGCCGTGGCCGAGCGCCAGCATGTCACCCGCGCGGCCGAGGCGCTGAACCTGACGCAATCGGCGGTCAGCGCCGCTGTCTCGGCGCTCGAGGCGCGGCATGGCGTGCGGTTCTTCGACCGGGTGGGGCGGCGCATCGTGCTGACCGAGACGGGCGAGGCCTTCATGGCCGAGGCCCGCGCCGTGCTGGACCGCGCCGAGACCGCCGAGATGGTGCTGGAGGATCTGGCGCGCGAGCCGCGCGGGCGCTTGCGGGTCCATGCCAGCCAGACCGTCGCCAGCTACTGGCTGCCGCCGCGGCTGGTGGCGCTGCGCGAGATGCATCCGGGGATCGAACTGCGCCTGACGGTCAGCAACACCACCCAGGTCGCCGATGCGGTGCAGGAGGGCGGCGCCGATCTGGGGCTGGTCGAGGGGGCGGTGGCGCATGGCGAGCTGCACCGGCAGGTGGTGGCGCGCGACCGGCTGGTGCTGGTCATGGGCGCCGGGCATCCCTGGGTCGGGCGCGACGCGCCGCCGCCGGCCGCGCTGGCCGCGCAAAGCTGGGTGTTGCGCGAGCCGGGCTCGGGCACGCGCTCGGAATTCGAGGCCTGGCTGGGCGGGCAGGGGCTTTCCGTGGCCGCGCTGCCGGTGGCGCTGGAATTGCCCTCGAACGAGGCGGTGCTGGGCGCCGTGGCCGCCAGCCAGTGCCTGGCGGCGCTGTCGCAGCGCGCGGTGGCGCGGCCGGCCGCCTCGGGCTGGATCCGCACCCTGCCGCTGGACGGGGCCGAGCGGCCCTTCTCGCTGCTGACCAATCCGCGGCGCTATCGCACGCGGGCGGTGCAGGCGCTGATCGGCATCCTGACCGACGAAGGCTTCGCGGCCGGACTGCCCTGACGCGAAAAGACCTGCGCCACCGGGAGGGAAGGCGCAGGCCGTCTTCTCGGCGGGGCCGGCCGGCGCTGTCGCGCAGAACCGGCCGCCCCGCGAGGCGACTTCGTCAGCCGTGCTGGGGCTGCGACAGCGGGGCGTCCTGCTGCAGCACGTCCAGCGCCGGCATGTCCTCGCCGTCAAGGATGCGCCGGGCGCGGTCGCGGTCGATGTCCCCCACCCAGGAGGCGACGACCACGGTGGCGACGCAATTGCCCAGGTAGTTCCCCAGCGCCCGGGCGATGCCCATGAACCAGTCCACCGACAGCACCAGCACCAGGCCGATGGCGGGAATGGCCGGGATCGCGGCCAGCGTTGCGGCCAGGATCACAATGGCCGAGCCCGGCACCCCATGCGCGCCCTTGGACGTCACCAGCGCCACGCCCAGGATGGCCAGCAGGTCCATGGTGGACAGCGGCGTGTTGGTCGCCTGGGCGATGAACACCGCCGCCAGTGTCAGATAGATCGAGAAGGCGTCGAGATTGAAGGAATAGCCCGTCGGCACCACCAGGCCCACGGTCGAGTCCTTGATGCCCAGATGCTCGAGCTTGCGCATGGTCTGCGGCAGCACCGAATCGCTCGAGGCGGTGCCGGCGACGATGCTGATCTCGGTGCGCAGGTAGCGCAGCAGCTTGAAGATGCTGAAGCCGGCCAGCCGCATCACGAAGCCCAGCACCACGAAGACGAAGATGGCGATGGTGACGTAGAACAACGCGACCAGCGAGCCCAGCTGCGCCAGCGAGCCGATGCCGTATTGCCCGACGGTGAAGGCGATGGCGCCAAAGACACCCAGCGGCGCCAGCCGGACGATGAAGCCCATGATCTTGAAGGTGACGTCCCCCGTCAGCTCGATCATGTGCAGCAGCGGCTTGCCGCGCTCGCCCACCAGCGACAGGGCGCAGCCGAACAGGATCGCGACCAGCAGCACCTGCAGCACGTCGCCCTGGGCGAAGCCGCTGATCATCGTGGTCGGGATCAGCTTCATCAGGAACTCGACGGTGCCGCCGCTGCTGACCTCATGCGCGCGGTCGACATAGGCCGACAGTGCCGAGGCGTCGAGCTGGCTCACGTCGATGTTCATGCCGTGGCCGGGCCCGAACAGATAGGCGATGGCGATGCCAAGCGCCAGGGCGATGGTGGTGATGATCTCGAAATAGATGATGGCGCGGATGCCGACCTTGCCGACCTTTTTCAGGTCGCCCGCGCCGGCGATGCCATGCACCACGACGCAGAACACGATGACGGGGATCAGCATCTTGATCAGCTTGATGAACCCGTCCCCCAGCGGTTTCATCTTGGCGGCGAATTCGGGCGCGAAGAAGCCGGCGATCACCCCCAGCACCAGCGCGACGCAAACCTGTCCAAACAAGGACCTGGACCAATTCGGCATGTGTTTTCCGTTCCTCCCTGTGACGGAAGGGCCGGGTCGCGGCCTGGCGGTCTGGCGATGCGTCTCCTCCCGCATCGGCGGCGCGCGGTCGCGGCTGGCCCTTCATGCCGAAGATTGTGGCCAATGGCATATCGGTGTCTAATATTGATTTGCCGCTGACCTATACGGTGATGCTATGAGAATGCGCCAGCTTCGCTGCTTCGTCGTCCTGGCCGAGGAGCTGAACTTCACCCGCGCCGCCCGGCGGCTGAACATGTCGCAGCCGCCGCTGAGCACGCAAATCCAGACACTTGAGCGTGAGGTCGGCGCCGAGCTCATCAGCCGCACCAGCCGCAGGGTGGCGCTGACCCGGGCGGGGACGCTGTTCCTGCCGCGGGCGCGCAACATGCTCGACCAGTATGAACGCAGCCTGCACGAGATCCGCGAAATCCAGCAGGGCCAGGACGGTCTGCTGGAAATCGGCGCCACCGGTTCGATCCTGCGCGGCGGCCTTGCCGAGCTTCTGGCGCGTTTCGCCCGGCTGCACCCGCGAATCACCCTGCGCGTCCACGAACAGACCCCGGCCGCGCAGCTGACCGAGGTGCTGAGCCGACGCACGGATGTCAGCTTCAACCGCTCGGTGCCGCGCGACGCGGAACTGGCCCATGAATACGGCTGGCGCGAGGAGATGGTGGCGCTGGTGCGCAGCGATCACCGGCTGGCCGGGCGCACCTGCGTCTCGATCGACGACCTGCGCGAGGATCAGCACGTGGTGCTGCGCCCGGACAGTTCGGATTTCGCCGCCTATGTCATGGCCTGCATCGTCGCCTCGGGCTATCGGCCGCGGGTCTCGCAGCAGGTGGTGGACGCGCAGTCGATCCCCAGCCTGATCGTGGCGGGCTTCGGGGTCAGCATCGTGCCGGCGGGCATCGCCAAGCTGACGGCCGGGCCGCTGACCTTTCTGCCGCTTCGCCCCGACCCGCCGGTTTCCGAGGTCTATATCGTCTATCACCACCGTGACCCGGCCCCGGCGTTGCAACTGTTCCTGGCCGAGATCCGCCGCAGTCTGGGCCACGATCCGGCCGGGCCGGTGCGCTGAGGGTTCGACCCGGCGGGCGCGCGGCGGCATCATCGCGCCCGGAGGGGCCGGATGACCCAGATGCTGCGAATGTTGCGCCAGCGGGCGCAGATGAACCGCCTGGCCAATGCGCGGCGGCGCGGCTGGACCGCGGATCAGCTGATGCGGTCCTAGTTTGGCTTTGACTTGTGGACCGGGACAGGATAGGCGGGCGGCTTGGCTCCGCGTTCCGGGCCGGCGGGCCGTTGGGAGGGCCCGGCCGCAAAGGGGAATGGTGCCTTCACCCGGATGCCCCGCATCCCCTTTCTGGCGAAGAAAATGAACGAACATGATATTGCCGCGCCTCTGGCCGCGGCGCTGGCGGCCAAGGGCTATGCCAGCCTGACTTCCGTGCAAGAGGCCGCGCTGGCCCCCGAGGCGCGGGGCCGCGATGTGCTGGTCTCGGCCCAGACCGGCTCGGGCAAGACCGTGGCCTTCGGCCTGGCCATGGCCGCCGACATCCTGGACGGCGACGGCCTGCCCGAGGCCGGGCAGCCGCTGGCGCTGGCCATCGCGCCGACCCGCGAACTGGCGCTGCAGGTGGCGCGCGAGCTGGGCTGGCTTTACGAGCAGGCGGGCGTGCGCATCGCCACCTGCGTCGGCGGCATGGACTACCGCACCGAGCGCCGGGCGCTGGAGCGCGGGGCGCATATCGTCGTCGGCACCCCCGGCCGGCTGCGCGACCATATCGAGCGCGGCTCGCTGGATCTGACCGCCTTGCGCGCCTGCGTGCTGGACGAGGCGGACGAGATGCTGGACCTGGGCTTCCGCGAGGATCTGGAATTCATCCTGGGCAGCGCGCCGGCCGAGCGCCGCACGCTGCTGTTCTCGGCCACCGTGCCGCCGGCCATCGAGGCGCTGGCCCGCGATTTCCAGCGTGATGCGCTGCGCATCCAGGCCATGGGCGAGGCGCGCCAGCATGGCGACATCGAATATCGCGCCCTGTCGGTGACCACCCGCGACCGCGAGCACGCGATTTTCAACACCCTGCGCTATTACGAGGCCAGCCGGGCCATCATCTTCTGCAAGACCCGGGCCAATGTGAACCACCTGCTGGCGCGCATGGGCAATCGCGGCTTCAAGGCGGTGGCGCTGTCGGGCGAGCTGTCCCAGCAAGAGCGCAGCCATGCCCTGCAGGCGCTGCGCGACGGTCGGGCGCGGGTCTGCATCGCCACCGACGTGGCGGCGCGCGGCATCGACCTGCCGGGGCTGGAGCTGGTGATCCATGCCGACCTGCCCACCAATCCCGACACGCTGCTGCACCGTTCCGGCCGCACCGGCCGGGCCGGGGCCAAGGGCACTTCGGTGCTGATCGTGCCGTCCTCGGAATACAAGCGGGCGCAGCGGCTGTTGCAGCGCGCCAAGCTGGTCGCGGACTGGGGCAAGGCGCCTTCGGCCGATGAGGTGCAGGCCCGCGACGACGAGCGGATGCTGGAGCATCCGGCGCTGGCCGAGGCGCCGGGCGAGGAGGCGGGGCTGGCCGCCGCGCTGCTTGACCGGTTTGGCGCCGAGCGGGTCGCCGCAGCCTTCTTGCGGCTGTGGCGCGAGGGGCGCCCGGCGCCCGAGGAGCTGTCGGAAAGCGTGGGCCCTGCGCCTGCTGCGCCGCGCGAACGCGGCGAGTTCGGGCCGGCGGTCTGGTTCCTGCTCTCGGTCGGCCATTCCGGCCGGGCCGAGGCGCGCTGGCTGCTGCCCAAGATCTGCGAGGCGGGCAACATCACCCGCGATGCCATCGGCGCGATCCGGGTCAAGACCGAGCAGACCTTCGTGCAGATCGCCGCCGCCGCCGCGCCGAATTTCGGCGAGCGGATCGAGCTGGAACCCGGCCTGACCATGCGCCGGATCGAGGGCGAACCGGTCTTCGACGCACCCGCGCCGCGCGACCGGAAGCCGGTGCGCCATGGGTATTTGGAAAACGGTGAAACGGCAGGCGCGGCGCATCCCGCCCGCGAGAAGAAGCCGCATCGCGGCCAGGCGCCGCATGCCGCGCGGCCCGAGCCGCTGGAGCCGCGCGCCGAGGATCGGCCCAAGCCGGCCCGGCGTCCGGCCTTGCTGGACCCCGACGCGGTGAGGCCGCGCGCCGCCCGGACCGCTGCCGCTGCCGATCGCGGCCGCGACCGCGGCGAGTACGCGCCGGAAACCGAAGCGGCGGAAGCCCCGCGCAAGGCCCGCTGGAGCAGCGAGAAGAAGCAGGCGCAGAAGACCACCCCCAAGCCAAGCCCGCGGGCGGGCCTGAAATCGGCGGGCTTCAAGTCGCATGGCGTGGCGCGCGACGACCGGTCGGGCCGGGGCGAGGGTGCCGAGGCGCGGCCGAAACGCGCCGCGGGTTTCAAGTCGCACAAGGCGGCCGGCGGCTTCCAGGGCAAGGGCGGCGACAAGCCGTTCCGCGCCGGGCCGAAGCCGGGCAAGCGCTAGCGCCTCGTTGCCGTTGCCAGCGCCAGCCCGTCCACCACGGCGGTGAAGGCCCCGGCGCGCAGCAACTGCGCCCCGGGGCAGAGCCGCAGCGCTTCGTCGGCGACCAGGCCCATCAGGCTGGAGCCGCCGACCAGGATGACGCTGCCGACCTGGGCCGGCGCGATGCCCGCCAGCCGCAGCGTCTCGGCGGCGGCTTCGTGGAGTTCGGCGCGATGGCCCGCCAGCGCCGCGTCGAGCGCGGCGGGCGAGATCGCCGGCGCCAGCCCCGGCTCGACGAAGCCCATGGCGATGCGCGCGCCCTCGCCGGCATTGGCGGCGATCTTGCCGCGCTCGACCGCGAAGGCCAGTTCATGGCCCAGTTCCTCGTCTAGCACCGCGACAAGGCGGTCCATGGCGGCGCGGTCTACCGCCATGCGGGCCATCTCGGCGGCCATGCGCCGCGTCTCGGGCACGTAGAGGAAGGGGATCTTGGCCCAGGTCGCCAGATCGACATAGATCGCATTCGGCACCGGAAGCAGCCCCGACCCCATGGCGCGGCGCAGTTCGCCGCCATGACCCAGCGCCGGCATGGCATGGTTCAGCGAGACCTGCTGGTCGAAATCCGTGCCGCCCAGCCGGATGCCGTGATTGGCGAGGATGTCCAGCCTGTCGCCGCGGCTGCGGAAGGCCGAGAAATCCGAGGTGCCGCCGCCGATATCGACGATCAACCCGATCTCGTCCGCCCGGCCAAGGCCATGGCTGGCCAGCGCCGCCGCCTCGGGCTCGGGCAGGAAGGCGACCTCGTCGAAACCCGCCGCCAGATAGCAGTCGCGCAGGTCAGCCTTGGCCTGCGCGTCGCGGGCCGGATCGTTCGAGTGGAAATGCACCGGCCGGCCGGAAAGCGCGCGGCGGAAACGGCGGCCGGTCGTCGCCTCGGCCCGTTCGCGCAGCGTGGCGAGAAAGGCGGCGACGATTTCCGCCAAGGTGCGGCGCTTGCCGGCGATCAGCCGCGATTCGTGGAAAAGCCCGGTTCCGAGCACGCTTTTCAGCGCCCGCATGTAGCGGCCTTCGTCGCCCGCGATCAGCGCCTCGGCCGCCGCCGCGCCGATGCGCATGGCGCCGCTGCGGGCCGGGAAGAACACGGCGGTGGGCAGGGTTTCGGCCCCCGGCTCGATGGCGATGCGCCGCGGCCGGCCGTCCTGCAGGATCGCCGCGGCCGAGTTCGAGGTTCCGAAGTCGATGGCGAGCATGTCGTTTTGCATTTTCCTGCGCCCTGTTTCCGCAAAGCCCGGGCGGATAGCCTGTCCGGCGTTGCAGCGCAAGCCGGGGGTCAGAACAGCCCGGCCAGCGCCCGCGCCCCGGCAAGCCCGGCCGACAGCGCCATGACTCCCAGCGCCAGCCCGCGATAATGCCGCGGGTCGAGGCGGCGGAACAGCTGCCCGCCGACCCAGGTGCCCGAGACCAGCAGCGGCAGCAGCGCCAGGCTGAGCCCCAGCGTGCGCAGATCCACCGCCCCCGCGACCGCCAGCCCCGGCAGGGTGATCAGCGCCGAGGCGAAGAAGAAGATCATCATCGAGGCCCTGGCCCGCGCAGCCGGGGTGCCGCTGGCGACGAAATAGGCCACGGTGGGCGGGCCGGGCATGGCGGCGAGGCTGCCGAACAGGCCCGACAGCGCCCCGGCCGCCAAGGTCATGCCGGGGCCGGGCGCCAGATGGCGGTGCGGCTGGCGCAGCATCATGCCCAGCCCGGCCAGCGAGATCGCGGCGATGGCAAGCCGCCCGGCATCGGGGTCGAACAGCGCCAGCGCCGCGATGCCGAAGGGCATGCCCAGTAGCGAGCCCAGCGACAGCCGCAGCACCGCCGCGCGATCATAGCTGCCATGCAGGTGCATGAGGTCGCGAAAGCCGATCATCACCTGCAGCAGGATGGCGCTGGCCACCGCCACGCGCGGCTGGATGATCAGCGACATCAGCGGCACCGCCGCCAAGGCGAAGCCGAAGCCGGTCAGGCCGCGCAGGATGGCTGCGCCGAAGACGGCCGCGGCGATGGGCAGGAACCAGAGCAGCATGATCTCTTGCAGGCAGGTGAGGCGCCCCCGCGCCATGATGGCAGGGGAATGCGCCCGCCTTATCCGGCGCGTCGCTTGGCGTCCAGACCGGCCCCGGCCGGTGCCCCGCCGGGTGTGGCATGACGGGAACGGACGAGATCGCCCGTCCCTTGCCCAAGGGTCAGGCGCGGTGCGCCCGCCAATGGTCGATGCCGGCCTGCGCCACCGCCTGATCCTGCGCCGGCGTGCCGGACGAGACGCCGATGCCGCCGACGATGTGGCCGTCATGCTCGACCGGCAGGCCGCCGCCCACCACCATCAGCCGCCCGCCGATGGCCGAGGAAATCCCCCAGGCCGGTGCGCCCGGCTGGCTGGCGGCGCCGTATTCATGCGTGGCCTTGCGCGCCGCGGCGGCGGTGAAGGCCTTGTCGACGGCAATGGTCGCCGAGGTCACCTTGCCGCCATCCATGCGCGAAAAGGCCAGCAGCTGCCCGCTTTCGTCGGTGACGGCGATGCACATGGGCACGCCGATCCCGTGCGCATGGGTCTCGGCGCCGGCGATCAGCAGGCGGGCGTCCGCCTGGTCCAGTCGGGTGATAGTGAGCATGGGTTCCTCCTTTGAAAATCTTGCGCAGGCGTTCATTCCGCCGGGGCGCGGCCGGGCAGCGGCGCAGGCGCGGCGGCGCGACCCAGCGCGGACCGGTAGCTTTGCGGCGACAGGCGCAGGGCCAGCAGGCCGACCAGCAGCACCGCCCCCAGATGCAGTTCCCACCCGGCGGCGAAGCTGCCGGTTTGGTCATGCAGCGCCGCCAGCAGCCAGGGCGGCAGGGCCGCCAGCAGGAAGCCGCCGCCTTGCATCAGCGCGGCAAGGGCGCCGGCTTCGACCGGGTCGGGCAGGTGGTCCAGCGCCACCACCATCATCAGCGAGAAGCAGCCGCCAAGCCCCGCGCCCAGCAGGAAGGCGGTCAGATGCGGGGCGGCCTCGGGGCGCAGCGCCAGCAGGGCGAAGCCCAGGGCCTGCAGGGCAAGGCAACCCAGCAGCCAGGGCCGCCGGTCGCTGCCGCGGCTGGCGAGCACCGGCGTCAGCAGGGCCGAGATTGCCTGGCCCACGGCCAGCAGCGCCAGTAGCCCGCCGCTGGCGCCGGCCGTCCAGCCCAGGTCGCGGAAGGCCGGCGCGAGCCATGCCACCGACGAGGAATAGCCGCCATTGATCAGGCCGAAACAGGCCATCAGCAACCAGACCCGCGGCCGACCCAGCCAGCCCCGCAAGGCCAGGCCGCCGCTGCGGCCAGCGCCCTGTTCGCGAGGCAGGACAAGGGCGACCAGCAAGGCCGTCAGCGCCGCGGGCAGAGCCAGCCAGCCCAGCGCCAGGCGCCAGCTGCCGCTCCAGCCGGCGACCAGCGGCGCGGCCTGGGCGCCGAAGGCGCCGCCGCCCATCATCATCGAGGCATAAAGCCCCATCGCCAGGCTGACGCGGCGCGGGAACTCGCGCTTGATGACGGCGGGAAACACCGCCTGCACCGCCGCCGCGCCAAGCCCCAGCAGCACGGCCGAACCCAGCATCTGGGCCGCCGAATGCGCGACCAGCCGCAGGGCCGAGCCCAGGGCCAGCACCAGCAGCGCCGCGACCGTGGCGCGCTTTGCGCCCAGCCGCGCCTGCAGGCCCGGCCCGAAGAAGGCGCCGGCGCCCATCAGCAGGATCGGCAGCAGGGTCAGCAGCGACAGGCCCTGCAGGGAAAGGCCAGTATCGGCCGCGACCGGACCCGTCACCGGGCCGAGCCCGGTCAGGAAGGGGCGCAGCGCCAGGCCGACCAGCGCCACGACCGCAAGCATCCAGGGCCGCGGATCGGCCGCGGGTTTCGCCTTGTTGGCAGTCACTGGTCCTGTCGCTCCTTCTCGCGGATCGGCCGGGCGCCATGGGGCTGTTGCGAAGCCGGAGGTTGATTGCGAAACCTGCCCGGTGATGCGATCCTGCGGAACGATAGCCCGGCGGGTCCGGGCTGATAATCGACAATATCCGCATACAGTCGCAATATTTCCTGAGATATCGAGCCTGCATACCGGCATTGCGGCGCTTGCGACGGGTGATGGGACTTCCTTTATCGGCAGAACCCCGTGATGCTGCACAGGTCTTGTCCGGTCCCTGCTATACGCCGGGCGTGCATTATGGCTTAACGGAACAATCTGAAATTGCCGGAGATGCGCGATGGTATCCGTTCTCATCAACCTTGCGATATTCGCCGCCCTGATCGTCGCCCTGGTCCGCCTGCAAGGCGGCCAGCTGTCGCTGTCGGTGCGGGTCTTCATCGGCCTGATCCTGGGCACCGTGTTCGGGATCGGGCTGCAACTGGTCTACGGCCTGGAATCCGAGGCGCTGCAGACCACGATCAACTGGATCAACATCGTCGGAAACGGCTATGTGCAGCTTCTGCAGATGGTGGTCATGCCGCTGGTCTTCGCGGCGATCCTCAGCGCCGTGGCGCGGCTGCACGACGCCTCGGCGCTGGGGCGGATCTCGGTGCTGACGCTGGGCACGCTGCTGTTCACCACGCTGATCGCGGCCTTCGTGGGCGTGGTCATGTCGCTGATCTTCAACCTGACCGCCGAGGGTCTGGCCCAGGGCGCCGCCGAGACGGCGCGGCTGACGGCGCTGGAAAGCAACTATGCGCCCAAGGTCGCCGACCTGACCGTGCCGCAGCTGATCCTGTCCTTCATTCCCAAGAACCCCTTCGCCGACCTGACCGGGGCCAACCCGACCTCGATCATCTCGGTGGTGATCTTCGCGGCCTTCCTGGGCGTCGCCGCGATCCGGCTGGTGCGCCGCGACGAGGAACGGGGCCGCAGCCTGCTGGCCCTGATCGACGTGCTGCAGGGCTGGATCAGCCAGCTCGTGCGGCTGATCATGGCGCTGACCCCTTACGGCGTCATGGCGCTGATGACCAAGATGGCGGCGACCTCGAACGCGGCCGACATCCTGAATCTCGGCAAGTTCGTCATCGCCTCGTATATCGGCCTGGCGATCATGTTCGTGGTGCATGGCGTGTTGCTGACCCTGACCGGGGTGAATCCGCTGCTGTTCTTCAAGAAGATCATCCCGGCGCTCAGCTTCGCCTTCTCCAGCCGCTCCAGCGCCGCGACCATTCCGCTGAACGTCGAGATCCAGACCCGCCGGCTGGGCATCCCGCAGACCATCGCCAGCTTCTCGGCCTCGTTCGGGGCCACGATCGGGCAGAACGGCTGCGCCGGGCTTTATCCGGCGATGCTGGCGGTGATGGTGGCGCCGACCGTGGGCATCAACCCGACCGATCCGGGCTGGATCATCACGCTGCTGGCCATCGTCACCCTGTCCTCGGCCGGGGTGGCCGGGGTCGGCGGCGGCGCGACCATGGCGGCGCTGATCGTGCTGCCGGCCATGGGCCTGCCGGTGACGCTGGTGGCGCTGCTGATCTCGGTCGAGCCGCTGATCGACATGGGCCGCACGGCGCTGAACGTCTCGGGTGCGATGACCGCCGGCACCGTCACCTCGCAATTGCTGGGACAGACCGACAAGTCCGTCCTGCAGAACAGCGAGGCGGGCGAGCTGCAGAACGCCTGACCCGCGGGTCAGGCATGGGCCTCGCGGACCGGGCTGCGCGAGAGGGCGACCAGCTTCTCGCGCAGCCGCATCGCCAGCGGCGACAGCGGCCGGCGCTTGAGGTCGAGCAGGTAATAAGGCGAGACGCGGATCTCGTGCGGGACTTGCAGCACCGCGAAACCGGCCCCGACCGGCGGCCGGATCAAGAGTTCGGCCACCTCCTCGGACATCGGGGCCACCGCGTCGCATTGCGCCAGATAGGCGATGGTCAGCAGAAGCGAGGGGCTGTTGACGATGTTGCGGGGCTCGGCCAGGCCGACATCGGCAAAGGCCGCCAGCGCCGCCTCGCGGATCGGGGCGCCACGGCTTTGCATCACCCATTCCTGCCCGGCCAGCTCGGTCAGCGTGACCGAGGAGGAGCGGCAGAGCGGATGGCTTGACCGCACCAGAAAGGACACTTTCTCGTCCCGCATCGGCAGGATGTTGAAGTCCTGGCTGTCGAATTCCGGCAGGATGCGGGCCAGCACGAAATCCATCTCTCCAGCGGCCAGATGGCCCAGCAACTCGCGCGAGGGCATGACGTCCACGGTGATGTCGGCGTCCGGCGCCGTCTGCTTGATCTCGCGGATGGCGGTCACCAGATAGCCCACCGCCGGGCCGGTCACCGCGCCGACCCGCAGCGAGCCGCCGAACCCTTCGCGCAGGGCGCGCACATCGGCGGCCATGCTGAACATCTCGCGCAGGATGACGCGGGCGCGGCGCAGGACGGCGCGGCCGATCTCGGTCGGCTCCATCCCCTTGGGCTGGCGCAGGAACAGCTGGGCGCCGACCTGGTTCTCGATCTCGGCCAGCATGCGCGAGGCGGCCGGCTGGGTCATACCCACCGTCTCGGCCGCGAGTTGTAGCTGGCCATGCTCCGCGATCTGCTGGATCAGGCGCAGCTGGGCGGGTTTCAGCATCAGGCGGGCGGGAGGCAGGGACATGTCACCGACGATATGCAGATTGCGGATCGGGTGACTTTATCATTATGCCACGCAAAGGCCAGACCCTTGCCAAAGGCAAGGACATTGCCCTAGAAAACGTGGATGTTCTTCTTGTAAGTTCAGAAGAAAACTATGTTTTCTCGAATATCGCGGCGATTTCTTCCTCGGGGCGGCCGTTAGCCAGCATGGCGGCCAGCAGGATGCGGGCCTGACCGGGCCGCAGCAGCCGGGCATGAATGGCACCGGCGCGCTTCATGTCGTGACCGCCGCCGCCGCCGCCATAGATCGGCGCCAGGATGCCCTCGGGGACGCGGCTCGACACCACCACGGTGATGCCGCGGGCGCGGGCGCGGGCGATGGCCGCGACCAGCTCGGGCGAGGCGTTGCCCGACCCCAGCGCCGAGACCACGATGCCGCGGGCGCCGGCGGCGATGCTGGCATCCAGATGCACGCCGTCGCTGCCGGGATGGGCGGCGACGATATCGACCCTCAGCCCGGCGACCGGGGCGGGCAGGGTGCGACACGGCCCCATGCCTTCATGCGCCACGCAGCGAAAGGCATCCGCCGAGTCCGTCGCGAACTTGTAGAGCCCCCAGACCGGGAATTGCCGGCTGCCGAAGGCCACGGTCACGCCGGCCCCGCCCTGCAGCACCTTGTCGAGCGCCAGCGCCAGGTTGGCGATCCCGTCGGATCGCGGGTGATCCGAGGCGAATTGCGCGCCGGTGAAGACCACGGGCTTGGACGGCAGATGCTGAAGCTGCACCAACAGGGCGGTTTCCTCCATCGCGTCGGTGCCGTGCAGCACCACGATGCCGGCCAGCCGCGGATCCGCAAGCTGCGCGCCGACCGCATCGCTGATGCGCTGCATGTCGGCCAGCGTCAGGCTGGCCGAATCGCGCGCCAGCAGCTCCTGCGGGCGCAGCTCGACGGCCACGGGAGGCAGCAGGCCCAGCAGGTCCTGGCCGCTGAGGCTGGGACTGGCAGAGCCGTCGGCGCCGCGGCTGCTGGCGATGGTGCCTCCGGTGGCCAGCACGGCCACCAGCGGCTTTTCGGCAATGACGGTCACGACGCGCCCTGCATGTCTGCGATCTCCTCCTCAAGCTGCTGCGCGGCGCCGTGGATGCGGTCGCGCGCAAGATGCCACCCTATCACCAGCGCGGGCACGATCACCAGCAAAGAGGCGACGGTCCAGGTGCCGATCGGATGGTCGAGAGCCATCAGCACCACCACGCCCAGCAGAAGGGCCGGGGTGGCGATGCCGGTGGGCGGTGATGATGCCGAGCCAGCGCCGGTCCGGCGCTGGCCAGCCGGCCGCCCGCGCCCGGGAAAAGCCCGGTGCCGATGGCGATCACCTGGACCTGCCGCGGCTTGAGATCCTGGTGATAGCCGCACGCCTTCTTGCCGAGCGCCCGGCCTTCGGCAGGGGTGGTTTGATGGGACATGGCTCCTCCGCCCCGAATCGCGCCGCGGCCGCCTCCTGCCATCGGCGCAATGATCGGATTATCTGAAAGGCTGTATGACAGATTTTGCGTTTAGGGTTTGGGGCGCGGCGGCGTCAAGGATCTTTGCCGAGGCAGAGGCCGGCAGTGGCGGGCGCGCGCCCCAAAAAGCGCGAAAGATGGTCTGCAAGATCTTGGATAAGCGGAAAGAAATACCGCCGGCTGAAATCAGCCGTGTTGGTTGATGATCCAGGTCATCGCCAGCTCGACCTCGTTCAGGTGCTTGCGCATGGCGACCTGGGCCTCGGCTTCCGAGCCGGCGGCGATCGCCTCGGCGATGGCGCGATGCTCGTGATTCGAGGTCACGCGCCGATCGGCCATCAGGTTCACCAGTTCGGACTGGCGCATCAGCGCCTCGCGCGAGTCGGTGACGACGCGAAGGAAGACGGTGTTCTCGGCCGCTTCGGCGATCAGGCAATGGAAGTCGGAATCCAGCCGCACCCATTTCAGCGCGTCCTCCTGCCGTTCCATGCTGTCGCAAAGCTGCGTCAACCGGGCCAGCTGGTCCGGGCTGCGCCGCAGTGCCGCCCAGCCGGCGGCGGGGATCTCGATGAAGGGGCGGGCCTCGATCAGTTCGCGCGCCGAATAGCTGCCATAGGCCAATTCGGGCGTCTGCCGGTCGGAAATGACGAAACTGCCGCTGCCGCTGCGGCTGCGGGTCAGCCCCAGCGTCTGCAGCGAGCGCATGGCTTCGCGGATGATCGGCCGACTGACGCCATAGCGCTCGGCCAGCTTGGCTTCGGACGGCAAACGGATACCCACCGGCAAATTGCCGGCAAGTATCGCGCCTCGCAGATCCTCGAACACCGTCTCGGCGGCGTTTTTCCGACTGACCGGGCTCTTGTTGGACAACCAATCAGCCACTTTGTTCATGGCGCCAATGTTACATGTCAGGCGGACCTGTCAAGCGGGCCCTTGGGAAACTGTTACCAATAAATGACAGCGGCACCGATCAGCCCGACAAGCCCGGCGATCTGCGCCATGAAGAGAAGGTGGTAGATCCTCATCGGCGTGCTCCGCGACAGAATCCTGCAATCCCCGCCAGCATGCGCCGCGCCCCGGCCCCGGCAAAGACCCGATCCGGCTGGTCAAACATTTATCAACCAGCCGGCGCGAAGGCGCTTGCGCTTGTCCGCGGGCCATGGCATGCAGCGCCCGGCGGCGGTGAACAGCTTTTGGCGCGATTCTGCGTCCGCTTTTTTCATATCTTAAAATCTGACAGGTTTCCCGATGCGTGATCCCTTGTTCCGCATGGCCCTGCTGCTTGGCCTGCTTTCCGCCGTCGGTCCTTTCGCGATCGACATGTATCTGCCCGCGCTGCCGCAGGTGGCCAGCGACCTGGGCACCACCGAGGCCGGAGCGGCGCTGACGCTCACCTCGTATTTCATCGTCTTCGGCATCGCCCAGATGATCTATGGCCCGATGTCGGATGCGGTCGGCCGCAAGAAGCCGCTGGTGATCGGCGTCGGCATCTTCCTGGCCGCCACCGTGGCGGCAAGCCTGGCGCCGACCATCGGCTGGCTGATCGCCGCCCGCGCCGTGCAGGGCCTGGGCGCCGCGACGCTGATGGTGGTGCCGCGCGCGGTGATCCGCGACATGGCCACCGGCCCGGCGGCGGCGAAGATGATGGCGGCGATCATGATCGTGATCTCGGTCTCGCCGATGCTGGCGCCGCTGACCGGCTCGGCGGTGATGGCCTGGGGCAGTTGGCGCGAAATCTTCGCGGTGCTGGCCGGCGCGGCCTTGCTGAGCCTGGCGCTGATCCTGTTCGTGCTGCCCGAGACGCTGGATGCCGACAACCGCCGGCCGGTGCGGGTCGGGGCCATGCTGGCCGGGGCCCGCCGGCTGCTTTCGGACCGGCGCTTCCTGGGGCTGACGATGATCGGCGGCTTCGGCATGGCCAGCTTCTTCGTCTTCCTGGCCTCGGCGAGCTTCGTCTATACCCGGCAATACGGGCTTAGCCCCACCGGCTTCTCGCTGGCCTTCGCGGTGAATGCGATCGGCTTCTTCTCGGCCTCGCAATTCGCCGGCCGGCTGGCCGAGCGCTTCGGGATGGAGCGGGTGATCTCGCTGGCGATCACCGGCTTTGCCGGGCTGGCGCTGCTGCTGTCGCTGGTGGTGGCCGCCGGTTTCGATGCGCTGGCGGTGGTGATCGCCGGGCTGTTCCTGGCCAATGCCTGCCTGGGGTTGGTCATGCCGACGGCCATGGTCATGTCGCTGGACCCGCATCCCGACATCGCCGGGCTTGCCTCGTCGCTGGGCGGCACGATCCAGATGCTGACCGGCGGGCTGATGATCGCGGTGACCGGGCCGTTCCTTGACAACACCGCCGCCAGCATGGTGCCGGCCATCGCGCTTTGCGCGGTGCTGGCCTGGACTGCGGCGGCGGCGTCGTTGCCGCGCCTGCGCTTGGCCTGAGGGCTAGCCCCAATAGGCGGCGGCGGTGAATTCGCGCTTGCCCAGACCGCGGGCGACCAGCCGCCGCCGTGCCTCGCGCGCCTCGGCGGCGGGGCCGGCGAACCAGACATGGCGATCCTCGGGGGCGCCGAAATCGGCGCCGTCCAGCGCCGCCAGCAGGTCGTCGCAGCGGCGCACGCGCGGATCAGGCGCCAGATCGGCCATGTCCTCGGGCGCGCAGCGCAGGACGGCGCGGACCTCGCCCGGCGCCTCGGTCAGGGTCCGGGCAATGGCGGGCAAGGCGGTCTCGTCTCCGAACAGCCACAGCCGCGAGGCTTCGGGGCAACCGCCGCCGCCGGGGCCGATGATCCCCGCCGTCTCGCCCGGGCGGGCGCGGTCGGCCCAGTCGCAGGTGGGGCTGCCGGCATGGCGGAAGATGTCGAATTCCAGCCAGTCCGCCTGCTGCGCGGCGGTGGTATAGACGGCGCGATGCGGCGCATCCTCGCCCTCGGGCCAGAGCGTGCGGCCGTTCGCGGCGACGCGCGGCCATTGCGGCGCACGGCCGGGCGGCGGCAGCAGCAGCCGGAAATGCAACCCGCCCTGGCCGAAGCGGGCCGCTTCCTCGCCCGCCAGGCGCACGCGGATGAAGCCGGGCGTGCGCTGCCAGATCCGCGCCACGCGCAGCAGCGACAGGCCGGGGGCCAGCGCCCCCTCGTCCACCCGGTCCCAGCGCACCGCGACGCCGAGGCTGTCCAGCAGCGTGGTGGCGGTGTCCTGCAAGGTGCCGATCAGCCGCTTCTCGGGGGCGCTGAGTTCCAGCCGCGCCGAATGACCTTCGGGGATCAGCGACAGCGCGCAGCCCCAGACCAGCATGGTCAGGCTCTCCGGGGTTTCAATCAGCTCGACCTCCCACTCGGCGGCGCGGGCCTTGATCGCCGCCGCCGCGGCACCCGAGGCGCTGTCGAGCGTGCCGGTGCTGCGATAGGGTCGGATCGGAAACATGGCGGGTCCTTTCGCTCGGCGCCGATCCTTCGCCCTATATACCCAAGAGAAACGCTCGGCAATAAGCCCTAGCCGGTGGTTTCCCGGTCCAGCAGGGTGCGTTTGCGGGCGACGCCCCAGCGATAGCCCGACAAGCCGCCGTCGCTGCGCACCACCCGGTGGCAGGGGATGGCCACGGCGATGGCGTTGGCGGCGCAGGCCTGGGCCACGGCGCGGGTGGCGCGCGGTGCGCCGATGCGGCGGGCAATTTCGGCATAACTGGCCGTGGTGCCGGGCGGGATCTGCCGCAGCGCCTGCCAGACCCGCTGCTGGAAGGCGGTGCCGCGGATGTCCAGCGGCAGGTCCAGCCCCAGGCGCGGGGCCTCGACGAAGCCGACGACACGGGCCACCAGCGCCTCGAATTCCGGGTCGCCGCCGATCAGGGTGGCGCGGGGAAAGCGGTCCTGGAAGTCGCGCAGCAGCGCCTCGGGGTCGTCGCCAAGCGCGATGGCGCAGATGCCGCGCCGGCTTTGCGCGACCAGGATGGCGCCAAGCGCGCATTGCCCCAGCGCGAAGCAGATCTCGGCCCCCGCGCCGCCCTTGCGCCAGACCGAGGGCGTCATGCCCAGCATGGCGTCCGCGCCTTCGTAGAACCGGCTGCTGGCGTTGAAACCGGCCTCGTAGATCGCCCCGGTCACGCTGTCGCTGCCCCGCAGCCGCTCGCGCAGCCGTCCCGCGCGATGCGCGGCGGCATAGGCGCGCGGCGTCAGCCCGGTCGCCGCCTTGAACTGGCGGTGGAAATGGAACCGGCTCATCCCCGCCGCCTCGGCCAGCGCGTCGAGGCTGGGCGGGCTGTCCGATGCCTCGATCAGCCGGCAGGCGGCGGCGACCAGGGCGGCATTGGCCTTGGCCGTCGAAAGCCCGCGCGGGTTGCAGCGCCGGCAGGGCCGAAAGCCCGCCGCCTCGGCTTCGTCCGGGCCGGGGAAAAAGCGGACGTTCTCGGGCCGGGCACGGCGCGACGGGCAGGAGGGCCGGCAATAGACCCCGGTCGAGCGCACCGCATAGACGAAACGCCCGTCGGCGGTGGCGTCGCGGGCCAGCACCTGCTGCCAGCGCGGATCGTTCTGGGTGGGAAGGGGACGCTGATCCATGGTCGCGGCCTTTCGTTGCATCGCTTCGATACCATGTCTGACCGGAAAACGCATCTGCCGCACTCCGCCGCTTGCGGTCAAATTCGGGGCGCGCTTCAAGAAGAAACGCACGGAAAGCGTGATTTTTCGCGCAATGTGTCGATTTCATGAAACGCATTAAAAATTTCGTACACTGCATTGCCGTCATGTGATTTTTACAAAGAAATGCGAAAGCGCCGCGGTGCTCGGCGTGGCTCCGGGGCGGCATCTGCCATACGAAGCGAATTGACACCTCGGCCCCTGGCAGGTGACAGTTTCGTCCAGGGAGGCGGATGCTGCGCGCGGAACCCGTGGTTCCCAGGAATGCCGCCCGGGAGCGAAGAGCCGAAAAAGGCACGATTCGGAGAAAGACCATGCAAAGAACCGTTTTCTGGCTTGCCGGGCTGATGGCGCTGCCCGTCGCGGCCGAGGCCAAGACCGAGATTTCCTGGTGGCACGCCATGACCGGCGCCAATGCCGAGGTGGTGACCAAGATCGCCAGCGATTTCAACGCCAGCCAAGAAGATTACGAGGTCAAGCCCGTCTTCAAGGGCACCTATCCCGAGACGCTGAACGCCGGCATCGCCGCCTTCCGCGCCGGGCAGGCCCCGGACATCATCCAGGTCTTCGACGTCGGCACCGGGGTGATGATGGGCGCCCAGGGCGCCATCAAGCCGGTGGCCGAGGTGCTGAAGGAAGGCGGCTACGACTTCGACAAGAGCCAGTATCTGCCCGGCATCGTCGGCTATTACTCGACCCCCGAAGGCGAGATGCTGTCCTTCCCCTACAACTCCTCCTCGCCGATCCTGTATTACAACAAGGACATCTTCGAAAAGGCGGGGCTGGACGTCGAGAATCCGCCCAAGACCTGGGCCGAGGTCTGGACCGCCGCCCGCAAGATCAAGGAATCGGGCGCCGCGAGCTGCGGCTATACCTCGACCTGGCTGACCTGGATCCATACCGAGAATTTCGCCGCCTGGAACAATGTCAGCTGGGCCACGAACGAGAACGGCCTGGCCGGCACCCCCGAGCTGAAGATCGACGGCCCGCTGTTCGTCAAGCATTTCCAGGAGCTTGCGGACCTGGCGAAAGAGGGCGTCTTCGTCTATGGCGGCCGCACCAGCGAGGCCAAGCAGAACTTCACCTCGGGCGAATGCGGCATCCTGACCGAAAGCTCGGGCGGCCTGGGCGATATCGTCAAGTCGGGCATGAACTACGGCATCGGCCAGCTGCCCTATGACGAGACTGCCGAGGGCGCGCCGCAGAACACCACGCCGGGCGGCGCCTCGCTTTGGGTGATGGGCGGCATGTCGGACGAGACCTACAAGGGCGTCGCCGCCTTCTTCAACTTCCTGTCGCAGACCGAGGTGCAGCAATATCTGCACGAACAGTCGGGCTATCTGCCGGTGACCATGGCGGCTTACGAGGCGACCAAGGCTTCGGATTTCTACCAGAAGAATCCGGGCCGCGAGACGCCGATCCTGCAGATGATGGGCAAGCCGCCGACCGAAAACTCCAAGGGTGTCCGCGCCCCGAACCTGCCGCAGCTGCGCGACATCCAGAACGAGGAATACGAGAAGATGCTGGCGGGTCAGCAGGATGCGGCCACGGCGCTGAAGAACGCGGCAGAACGCGGCAATGCCGCGATCAAGGAAGCCGTGGGCGGCTGAACTTTGGCGGCGGGCGCCCTGTCGCGCCCGCCTCTGCATTGGGGGACGGATGAGGCGCACGGTCTTTCCGCACAAGCTGCTGCCCTGGCTGCTGCTGGCGCCGCAGCTGGCAATCACGCTGATCTTCTTCTACTGGCCGGCGGCGCAGGCGTTCCGGCAATCCATGCTGCGCGAGGATGCCTTCGGGCTGAAATCGACCTTCGTGGGCCTGGCGAATTTCCGCAAGGTGCTGGGCGATCCGAACTACCTGAACGCCGTGCAGGTCACCGCGGTCTTTTCGGCACTGGTGGCGCTTTTCGCCATGGCGATCGCGCTGTTCCTGGCGGTGCAGGCGGAAAAGGTCATCCGCGGCAAGGGGTTCTACCGCACGCTGATGATCTGGCCCTATGCGGTGGCGCCGGCCATCGCCGGGATGCTGTGGCTGTTCATGTTCAACCCGTCCTTCGGCACGCTGGCCTGGCCGCTGCGGCAGATGGGCATTCGCTGGAACCCGCTGCTGGACGCCGATCACGCCATGATCCTGGTGGTGGCGGCGGCGACATGGAAGCAGATCAGCTATAATTTCCTGTTCTTTGTCGCTGGCTTGCAAGCGATTCCTCGATCTCTTCTGGAGGCGGCGGCCATCGACGGCGCCTCGCGGCGGCACGCCTTCTGGACCATCGTTTTCCCGCTGCTGACGCCGACCACCTTCTTCCTGCTGGTGGTGAACACGGTCTATGCGCTGTTCGACACCTTCGGCATCATCCATGCGGTGACCGGTGGCGGCCCCGGCAAGGCCACGGAAACATTGGTCTACAAGGTCTATAACGACGGTTTCGTGAACCTGATCCTGGGCGATTCCGCCGCGCAATCGGTGATCCTGATGCTCATCGTCATCGGCCTGACCGCCTTCCAGTTCCGCTTTATCGAAAGGCGGGTGCATTATGGCTGAGGCATCCCCCCTGGCCCCCCGCGGGCCGGGCCGGTTGGTCGCGCATTTCTGGATGATCCTCGGCGTGATCGTGGTGGCCTTCCCGGTCTATTACGTCTTCATCGCCTCGACCCACAGCACCCAGACCATCCTGCGCCCGCCGCTGCCGCTGCTGCCCGGTCCCGAGGCCGCGGCGAATTACGGCGAGGCCTTCGAGGGCGGCGTGCGGCGCATCGGCGGCGTCAGCCTGTGGCGGCTACTGGCCAATACCACCATCGTCGCCATGGGCATCGCGCTGGGAAAGATCGCCATTTCCATGGCCTCGGCCTATGCCATCGTCTTTTTCCGCTTTCCGCTGCGCATGGCCTGTTTCTGGCTGATCTTCATCACCCTGATGCTGCCGGTCGAGGTGCGCATCCAGCCCACTTACAAGGTCATGGTCGATCTGGGGCTGATCGACACCTATCCGGGGCTGATCCTGCCCCTGATCGCCTCGGCCACCGCGACGCTGCTGTTCCGGCAGTTCTTCATGACCATCCCTGACGAGTTGCTGGAGGCCGCGCGCGTCGATGGCGCCGGCCCGTGGCGGTTCTTCAAGGACATCCTGTGGCCGCTGTCGCTGACCAATGTGGCGGCGATCTTCGTGATCCAGTTCATCTATGGCTGGACGCAATACCTGTGGCCGCTGCTGGTCACCAATTCCAATGAAATGAACACCATCGTCATCGCGCTGAAGAAGATGATCTCCTTTGCCGATGCCGATACGCCCTGGAACCTGGTGATGGTCACAAGCGTGCTGGCCATCCTGCCGCCGATCCTGGTGGTGGTGCTGATGCAGCGCTGGTTCGTCAAGGGCCTGGTCGAGACGGAGAAATAGATGGCCGGCATCCTGCTCAACGACGTCCGCAAGAGCTATGCGGGAAACCAGGTCATCCACGGCATCAGCATGGAGGTCGCGGACGGCGAATTCGTGGTGATCGTCGGCCCCTCGGGCTGCGGCAAGTCCACGCTTCTGCGCATGGTGGCGGGGCTGGAGGCGATCAGCGCCGGCACCATCGAGATCGGCGGCAAGGTGGTCAACGACCTGGAGCCGCGCCAGCGCGACATCGCCATGGTGTTCCAGAACTATGCGCTTTATCCGCATATGTCGGTGCGCGAGAACATGGCTTACGGCCTCAAGATCGCCCGGCTGCCGAAAGCCGAGATCGCGGCCCGCGTGGCCAAGGCCGCGACCATGCTGGAGCTGGAGCCCTATCTGGACCGCAAGCCGCGCGCGCTGTCCGGCGGCCAGCGCCAGCGCGTCGCCATGGGCCGGGCGCTGGTGCGCGAGCCGGCGGCGCTGCTGCTGGACGAGCCGCTGTCGAATCTCGACGCCAAGCTGCGGGTGCAGATGCGCCTGCAGATCAAGGAGATGCACCTGCGCACCGGCCAGACCACGCTTTACGTCACCCATGACCAGGTCGAGGCGATGACGCTGGCCGACCGGCTGATCGTGATGAACAAGGGCGTGGCCGAGCAGATCGCGACGCCTTTGGAGGTCTACGAACGCCCGGCCAGCGAATTCGTGGCGGGCTTCATCGGCTCGCCGGCGATGAACATCTTCACCGTCCGGGCGGGCGAGGGCGGCGTCACCTTGCCGGGCGGCGCGGTCCTGCCGCTGCCGGTCCCGCCGCGCGGCGGCGACCTGCGCCTTGGGCTGCGCCCCGAACATCTGCGGCTGGCGCAGGCCGGCGAGGCGGCGATCCCGGTGCTGCTGCGCTCGGTCGAGCGGCTGGGCGCGGATGCCTTCGGCTATGGCGTGATCGAGGGGTCGGATGTGGCGATGGTGCTGCGGCTGCCCGGCAGCAGCCGGGCCGAGCGCGGCGACCGCATTCAGGCGGTGCCGGATGCCGCGCATCTGCATTTCTTCGACCCGGAAACCGGCCGCCGCGTCGAGGGTTGAAGGCTGCGACGGCGTGACGGAATCCCATCATGCCGTCAATCATTATCCCTCACGGATGATCGGTTCCGTGCATCGTCCCGCATTGACCTGAATCGGCCGGCCGGCGACAACCCTGCCCAGGCGGGCCAGAGGAGAGCGCCCGTCTTCAACACCATGCCGCATCCCGGCCCGGCCTGGGCAGCCGGCCGGCGTCCGTGCTTGGGCGGCCGCGGCGCTGCAGAAGGGGGAGGGACCGAATGAAATCCGGGGGCTTGACGGCGATGGCGCAGGAAATGCGGATCGGGGCGGCGATGACCTCCTGTGACAATCCTTTCCTGACCATTCCCCTGGACGGCATCAAGATCCATCACTGAAGGCCGCGGGCGTGACGATGGACAAGGTGGCGGTGGCCGGGACGGGCTGGCGGCGAGGCCGGCGAGCGGCCTGGACCTCACCGTCGATCAGAACGCCACGAACCGGGCGGACCGCCATCGCCATGGTCCGGGGCGAGCCGGTTGAGCGCGCCATCCGGGCGCCCTTCGAGCCGGTCGCGCCCGAAAACCAGCCGCAATATCACTCTGATCGCCGCCTGCTGCCCGCCGCCGGGGCGGGCCGGTGCGCGACCCCTCCCATAGCAAGGACACCGACCATGCGCATTGCCATCGACCCCTTCATGCACCGCCACCTGCCGCTGGAACAGATCCCGGCCAAGGTCAAGGAACTCGGCTACGACTGGATCGAGCTGAGCCCGCGCGGCGATTTCCTGGAATGGTTCAAGGCGCCGCGCGTCTTTCCCGACCGCATCAAGACGCTGAAACGGGCGCTGAACAAGGCCGAGGTCGGCATCGCCAGCCTGCTGCCGATGTATCGCTGGGCCTCGAACGACGAGACCGAGCGCCAGGCTGCCGTCAGGCACTGGAAACGCGCCATCGAGATCGCCGTCGAGCTGGGCGTGGATACCATGAACAGCGAATTCGGCCGCGGCCCGCATCCCGACAAGGGCGGCTGCTATTGCTGTCATACCGGCAGCATGATCGAGGCCTGCGAGGACGCCTGGTGGCGCAGCATGGAGGAACTGGTGCCGATCTTCGAGCGCGAGGGCATCACCCTGCATGTCGAGCCGCATCCCGAGGACTGGTGCGAGACCCTGCAGCCGGCGCTCGACATCATCCGCACGGTGAATTCGCCGCGGGTGAGGTTCCTCTATTGCGCGCCGCATACCTTCTATTTCGGCGACGACACCAAGGCGATGCTGCGCGAGGCCGCCGATGTGCTGGCGCATGTCCATGTCGGCGACACGTTCAACCACAAGGCCAGTTCGGGCCTGCGCTACATCCTGAACCCGCCGGGCACCCAGGCCCGCGTGCACCAGCATCTCGACATCGGCCAGGACGAGGTGCCCTGGGACGATTTCTTCGGCACCCTGGCCGAGATCGGCTTCGACGGCATCATGACCGCCTGCGTCTTCGCCTGGGAGGACCGCGCGGACCACTCCGGCCGCTTCATGCGCGCCGAGATGCAGAAATATATCGACCAGTATTGGAAATAGCGGCGCTCAGCCCTGGCCGGCGCCGCGCCGCCACAGCCAGATCAGCCAGCCGGCCCAAAGCGCGGCCAGCGAGAACCAGGTGAACGCATAGCCCAGATGGCTGTTGCGGAACTGGACCACGGTCAGCCCGCCGATGGGCAGATCGGCATCGGCGCGGGCATCGGCGTCGATGAAATAGGGCGCGGCGCCGGTCAGTCCCCGCCGGTCGGCGATGGCCGCGACATCGCGGGAATACCAGCGGCCGGCCTCGGGATCGTTCTTGCGCAGGAAGGCGCCGCCGGGCTGGCTCATGCGCAGCAGCCCGGTGATCGTGACCGGGCCGCCGGGCAGCACCCGGTCGGCCTCGGCCCGGGCGGTTCCGGGGACGAAGCCGCGATTGACCAGCACCGGCCAGCCCTGGTCAGTAAGCAGCGGCGTCATCACCCAGAAGCCGGCGCCGCGATCCGTCACCGCCTTGACCAGCGTATCGCTGCCGGCGCGGAAGCGGCCTGAGACGGTCAGGCGGCGGTATTCGTCCGCCCCGGCCGAAAGTCCCGGCCAGTCCCGCGGACCGGGGGCGGGCGCCGGCTCGGCCGCCAGCCGGGTCTCGACCCGGGCGATCAGGTCGGTCTTCCAGGCCAGGCGTTGCACCTGCCAGATGCCCAGCCAGCAAAGCAGAACGAAAATGGCCAGCGCCCCGGTCAGGAGCGCCAGCCGCGCGAAGCGGGAACGCGCCACCCGCGCCCCCGCAACCGCCGACCCGGTCACGAGCCGATGCCCTGCATCATCTCGTGATCCATCTGCGGCATCATGTTGGTGTTCATGTGATACATGACCCACAGCGACCCGGCCAGCAGGATCACCACCACCACCACGGTGAAGATGGTCGAGAGCATGGTCCAGCCCTCCTCCTGCTTGCCGTTCATGTGCAGGAAATAGACCATGTGGACCAGAATCTGCACGACGGCGAAGCCGATGACGACCAGCGCCGTCAGCCCGCGGCTTTCGAAGCCGCCGGCCATGACGATGCCGAAGGGCAGGGCGGTCAGGATCACCGAGAGCAGGAACCCCTTGAGGTAAGAGGCATGGCTGCCATGGTCGTGGCCGTGATCGTCGAGATGCGAATGCGCGTGTTCGGCAGACATCAGATCATCCCCAGCAGATAGACGAAGGTGAAGACGCCGATCCAGATGACGTCGAGGAAGTGCCAGAACATCGACAGGCAGACCATGCGGCGCTGGTTGGCGGGGATCAGCCCGGTGCGGGTGATCTGCACCATCAGCGTCACCAGCCAGATCGAGCCGAAGGTGACATGCAGCCCGTGCGTCCCGACCAGCGTGAAGAAGGCCGACAGGAAGCCGGACCGCTGCGGCCCGGCGCCGACATGGATCAGGTGGTGGAACTCGTAAAGCTCGATGCCCAGGAAGCACAGGCCGAAGAACAGCGTCACCGCCAGCCAGCGCAGCGTGACCCGCTTGTCGCCCTTGCCCATGGCCAGCATGGCGAAGCCGAAGGTGATCGACGAGAGCAGCAGCATGGCGGTGTTGACCGCCACCAGCTCGAGGTCGAACAGATCCTTGGGGCCCGGCCCGGCGGCGAAGCTGGTGCCCAGCACGCCATAGACCGCGAAGAGCACCGCGAACATCAGGCAGTCGCTCATCAGGTAGACCCAGAAGCCCAGGCTGGTCGAGGCCCCTTCGGGATGGTGATGGGGCTCCAGTTCCCAGTAGCGGTCCATGGTGTCGGTTGTCGCGTGGCTCATGGCTCAGGCCCCCTGCGCAAGCTGGCGCGTCCGGGCATCCTCGGTCGCCTCGATTTCCGAGACCGGGATGTAATAGTCGCGGTTGTAGTTGAAGGTATGGCCGATCGAGACGGCGATGATGCCCAGGAAGCTGGCTGCCGCCAGCCACCAGATATACCAGATCAGCGCCATGCCGCAGATGGTGGCCAGCGCCGCCAGGATCACGCCGGTGCCGGTGTTCTTCGGCATGTGGATCGGCATGAAGCCGGCGGTCGGGCGCGCGGCGCCGTTCTGCTTCATCTCCCACCAGCTGTCCAGCCCGTGCGAGATCGGGTTGAAGGCGAAGTTATAGGCCGGCGGCGGCGAGGAGGTCGCCCATTCCAGCGTCCGGCCGTTCCAGGGATCGCCGGTCACGTCGCGATAATCCGCCCGGTTGCGGCGCAGGATCGAGACGCCGAACTGCACGAACATGGCGGCGATACCGCAGGCGATCAGCACCGCGCCGAAGGCGGCGATGGCGAACCAGATCCGCAGGTCCGGGTCGTCGAAGACCCGCAGCCGACGGGTGACGCCCATCAGCCCCAGGATATAGAGCGGCATGAAGGCGAACCAGAAGCCGACCACCCAGAACCAGAACGAAACCTTGCCCCAGAACACGTCCAGCTTGAAGCCGAAGGCCTTGGACCACCAGTAGTTCACCGCCGCGAAACAGCCAAACAGCACGCCGCCGATGATGACGTTGTGGAAATGCGCGATCAGGAACAGCGAGTTGTGCAGCACGAAATCGGCCGGCGGCACCGCCAGCAGCACGCCCGTCATGCCGCCGATGACGAAGGTCAGCATGAAGGCCACCGTCCACATCATCGGCAGTTCATAGCGGATGCGGCCGCCATACATGGTGAACAGCCAGTTGAAGAGCTTGGCCCCGGTCGGGATCGAGATGATCATCGTGGTGATCCCGAAGAACGAGTTCACCGAGGCGCCCGAGCCCATGGTGAAGAAATGGTGCAGCCAGACCAGATAGGACAGCACCGTGATGCAGACGGTCGCGTATACCATCGAGGAATAGCCGAACAGCCGCTTGCCCGAGAAGGTCGAGGCGACTTCCGAGAACACCCCGAACAGCGGCAGGATCAGGATATAGACCTCGGGATGGCCCCAGATCCAGATGAGGTTGATATACATCATCGGATTGCCGCCAAGATCGTTGGTGAAGAAGTTGGTGCCGACATAGCGGTCCAGCGTCAGCAGGATCAGCGTCATGGTCAGCACCGGGAACGAGGCGACGATCAGGATATTGGTGCAGAACGAGGTCCAGGTGAAGACCGGCATCCGCATCATCGTCATGCCCGGCGCCCGCATCTTCAGGATCGTCACCAGCAGGTTGATACCCGAGAGCGTGGTGCCGACGCCGGCGACCTGCAGACCCCAGATGTAATAGTCGACCCCGACCCAGGGGCTGTAGCCGATGCCCGAAAGCGGCGGAAAGGCCAGCCAGCCGGTCTGCGCGAACTCGCCCACGAACAGCGAGGCCATGGTGATGACCGCGCCCCCCACCGTCATCCAGAACGAGAAATTGTTCAGGAACGGGAAGGACACGTCGCGCGCGCCGATCTGCAGCGGCACGACGTAGTTCATCAGCCCGGTGACGAAGGGCATGGCCACGAAGAAGATCATGATCACGCCATGGGCGGTGAAGATCTGGTCATAGTGGTGGCTGTTCAGGTAGCCCTCGGAGCCGCCGAAGGCCCAGACCTGCTGCAACCGCATCATGATCGCATCGGCAAAGCCGCGCACGAACATGATCAGCGCCAGGATGATGTACATGATGCCGATCTTCTTGTGATCGACCGAAGTGAACCATTCTTTCCAGAGATAGCCCCAGAGCCGGTATTTCGTCAGCACCGCAAGCAGCGCGACCCCGCCGATGGCGACGGCGGCGAAGGTGGCCCAGACGATGGGCTCCTTCGGGATCGCGTCCCAGTTCAGGCGGCCCAGAAGGAAGGTGGTTTCGTTGGAAGGCGTAACCATGCGTGCGTCCGATCAGAAATTCCGCGCCGCGCCGCTCTCGGCGGCTTCCAGCAGCGTGACGTCGTTTTCATGCGTAAGGCGGAAGGGCTGGGGCGGCGTCATCGCCAGGCCGCGCAGCGGCGTCATGTCCGCCCGTTCCGGCACCACGTCCGGCATGTTGCCAAACATCAGCGCCGCTTCCT
The DNA here is from genome assembly GCF_042648325.1 of Paracoccus simplex. Taxonomy (NCBI): domain Bacteria; kingdom Pseudomonadati; phylum Pseudomonadota; class Alphaproteobacteria; order Rhodobacterales; family Paracoccaceae; genus Paracoccus; species Paracoccus simplex. Next base: position 122,881 of record NZ_JBHRXE010000004.1, read on the forward strand.
CGGGCGTGCAGAACGAGGCGACCTGGAAGGGTTTCCAGCCCAGCACCGGCGCGCGCGCGCCGCGGCGCTGGTGCTTGTCATAGGTCAGGGCGGTGACGTTCATCGTCCCGGCCAGCCCGGTCCCGCCCTGGGCGTCCAGCGCCATCATCTCGGCCATGCAGATCTTGCCCGGCTCGACGCACATGTTGACGATGCGCGGGTAAAGCTGCGGATCGACCTCGGCGAAGGTCATGGGCGGGACGTTCTCGCTCGGTGCCTCGAGTTCCAGGTAGCGCGGACGGTCCAGCGTGCCGCCGGCCTCGCGCGCCTTGGCGATCCAGGCATCGAAGCCGGCCTGGTCGGTGGCCAGCGCCTTGAAATGCATGCCCGAGAAACCGTGGCCCGAATAATGCGAGGCGATGCCCTTGTATTCGCCGGGATTGTTGAAGACCCCGTGCAGCTTGGTCTGCATCCCCGGCATGGCATAGACCATGCCGGCCATGGCCGGGATGTAAAAGGCGTTCATCACCGAGGAGGAGGTCAGCGTGAACTCGACCGGGCGGTCCACCGGCACCGCCATCTGGTTGACCGAGGCGATGCCCTGTTCGGGATAGATGAACAGCCATTTCCAGTCGAGCGCCACCACCTCGATCCGCAGCGGCTGCATCTCGCGCGGGGCAGGCTGGTCCTTGGAGATGCGGTCCAGCGGGCGATAGGGATCCAGCAGGTGGGTGCCGACCCAGGTCAGCGCCCCCAGCGAGATGATGATCAGGAGCGGCGCCGCCCAGATCACGAATTCCAGCTTGGTCGAATGATCCCAGTCCGGGCGGTATTCGGCATCGCGATTGCGCTCGCGATATTTCCAGGCGAACCACACCGTCAATGCCATCACCGGCACGATGATGAGCAGCATCAGCAGCGTCGAGCTGACCAGAAGATCGCGTTCTCGCGCCGCCACGTCACCGGCGGGCAACAGCACCTCGGCCTTGCACGCGGCAAGCGGGATCAGAAGCGAAAGCCATGCAAGGCGAGTGAGTTTTGGGTTTCTTTTCATTGGACTACCTGCTGTCCCGTGGATGGCGCAACGAAACGAGTCGGAAATGCGCCGGGCAAGTGTGGGTTGGTTACCTTGATCTGGATCAAGGCGACATGCGACGTTTTGCCCTATGCTGCGCGCCCTCGGTTTGCGGCAGGGAAGGGGCAGGACGCCGGGTGACGACCGTCGAGGCCCGGCAGGAATCTGGATCAGATCGAAACCATCTGCCATGTCGAGCACTTCCCCTTCGGCCCATGCCGGCCCCTCCGCCTCCGCCTCGCCGCTCCATCGGGTGTCGCCTTCCGACATCGCCGTGGGCGTGATCATCGGGCGCACCTCCGAGTTCTTCGATTTCTTCGTCTTCGCCATCGCCTCGGTGATCGTGTTCCCGCAGCGGATCTTCTCCTTCACCGATCCGCTGACCGGCACGCTGCTGTCCTTTGCGCTGCTGGCGCTGGCCTTCGTGGTGCGGCCGCTGGGCAGTGCGCTGTTCATGGCCATCGACCGCCGGCACGGGCGGGTCAGCAAACTGACCGCGGCGCTGTTTCTGATGGGCACGGCCACCGTCGCCATGGGCCTGATCCCCAGCCATGAGGATGTCGGCTACTGGGCGGTCGTCATCCTGGCGGTGCTGCGCATCGGCCAGGGGCTGGCGCTTGGCGGCGCCTGGGACGGCATGCCCTCGCTGCTGGCGCTGACCGCACCGAAAAGCCGGCGCGGCATCTACGCCATGGTGCCGCAGCTTGGCGCCCCCATCGGGCTGATCGTGGCCAGCCTGCTGTTCGCCTATCTGGCCGCGAACCTCTCGGCCGAGGATTTCCTTGGCTGGGGCTGGCGTTATCCGTTCTTCGTCGCCTTCTCGGTGAACGTGGTGGCGCTGTTCGCGCGCCTGCGCATCGTCGCCACCGACGAGTTCCAGGAGCTTTTCGAATCGCGCGAATTGCAGCCCACCCGGCTGCGCATCACCCTGGCCGAGGACGGGCCGACGGTCCTGCTGGGCATCTTCGTGCCGCTGGCGAGCTTTGCCATGTTCCACATGGTCACGGTCTATCCGCTGTCCTGGATCTTCCTTTACACCAACGAGACGCTGGTCAGCTTCCTGGTGATCGAGGCCGTCGCCGCGCTGGCCGGCATCGCCGCCATCCTGCTGTCCGGTTTCCTGGCCGACCGCATCGGCCGGCAGCGCCTGTTGCTGGTCGGCGCGCTGCTGATCGGCGGCTTCGCCATCCTGGCGCCGCTGCTGCTTTCGGCCGGCAAGACCGGCGAGATGGTCTACATGATCGCCGGCTTCTTCATCCTCGGGCTCAGCTTCGGCCAGTCCTCGGGGGCGGTCGGCTCGCTTTTCGGGGTGCGCAACCGCTATACCGGCTCGGCCATCGTCTCGGACCTGGCCTGGATGTTCGGGGCCGGCTTCGCGCCGCTGACGGCGCTGCTGCTCTCGGCCTGGCTGGGCCTGCCCGCCGCCGGTCTCTACCTGCTGTCGGGCGCGGTCTGTTCGACCATCGCCGTGCTGCTGGCCGGGCGGATGGAGTTCAAGGGCGACGCCTGATCCGCCCCGGCGCCGCGCGGCTAAAGCGCCGTGGCGCGGTGCTCCAGCCATTCGGCAAAGGCGGCCAGCGCGCGGCTTTCGCCGCTGCCCTGCGGCCGGATCAGGCAATAGGGCCAGCGCCCGGGCAGGCGCAGCGGGCTGATCTGGCGCAGCGTACCGGCCCGCAGCGCTGCCGCGGCGAAGATGTCGGGCAGCAGCGCGATGCCCAGCCCGGCCTGGGCGGCGGCGATCACCATGTCGAAATGCTGGAATCGCGGCCCGCGCAGCCGGTCCAGGGCGTCGCTGCCGGCCAGCGCGAACCAGTCGCTCCACAAGCCGGGCCGCGTTGCCTGCTGGATCAGCGGATAGCGCGCCAGAGCATCGGCGCCGGGCGTCAGCTCGGGCGGGATCAGACCGGGCGAGGCCACGACGATCAGGGTTTCGTCCACCAGCGGCGTGACCCGGCTGCCCGGGCGGGCAAGCTCGGCGCGTTGCAGCGCGGCGTCGAAGGGGCTGTCGTCGAAATCCACCGGCGCCAGCGCCGCGGTCAGGTCGATCGAGACCTCCGGATGCTGTCGGGCGAAATCCGGCAGCCGCGGAATAAGCCAGGTCGCGGCAAAGGTCGGCAGCGCCGCCAGCCGCAGCACATCGCCGCCGCCGCCAAAGGCCATGACCATGCGCGCCGAGTTTTCCAGCCGGTCCAGGATCTGGCGCGAATCGCGCACCAGCGCCCGCCCGGCATCCGACAGGATCAGCCGCTGGCGCACCCGGCGGAACAGCCGCACCCCCAGCCTGTCCTCCAGCGCCCGGATCGAGCGGCTGACCGCGCTTTGCGTCAGGTTCAGCATCTCGGCCGCGCGCGAGGCCGAGCCGGTCTCGGCGCAAAACACCAATGCGCGCAGTTCCTGAATGCTGGGGGTATAGCTGGGGCGGGGTGGTTTGTTCATTCCTGAAACTCATGAACTGCGGATCACTCATCATTAGCACTCCGGCCGCGCCTGGGCTAGAACGGACGGCAACAGAGGAGTGACCGCATGGCCCAGAAACCCGCCCCCTTCGCCTGGAACGACCCCTTCCTGCTGGAGGACCAGCTGACCGAGGAAGAGCGGATGATCCGCGACAGCGCCGCGGCCTTCGCGGCCGAATCGCTCGCGCCCCGGATCAAGGACGCCTATCTGAACGAGACCACCGATCCCGAGATCTTCCGCGAGATGGGCGCGGCCGGCCTGCTGGGTGTGACCGTGGACGAGGCCTATGGCGGTGTCGGTGCCTCTTACGTCGCCTACGGCCTGGTCGCGCGCGAGATCGAACGCATCGATTCCGGCTATCGCTCGATGGCCTCGGTGCAAAGCTCGCTGGTCATGTATCCGATCGAGGCTTACGGCAGCGAGGCGCAGAAGCAGAAATACCTGCCGAAACTGGCCTCGGGCGAGTTCATCGGCTGCTTCGGCCTGACCGAGCCGGATGCGGGTTCCGACCCGGCCGGCATGAAGACCCGCGCGAAGAAGACCGCGGACGGTTATGTCCTGAACGGCGCCAAGATGTGGATCACCAACTCGCCGATCGCCGATGTCTTCGTGGTCTGGGCCAAGTCCGAGGCGCATGGCGGCAAGGTGCGCGGCTTCGTGCTGGAAAAGGGCATGAAGGGCCTGTCGGCGCCGAAGATCGAGGGCAAGCTGAGCCTGCGCGCCTCGGTCACCGGCGAGATCGTCATGGAGGATGTCGAGGTCGGCGAGGACGCGCTGCTGCCCGGCGTCGAGGGCATGGGCGGCCCCTTCGGTTGCCTCAATCGCGCCCGCTACGGCATCAGCTGGGGCGCCATGGGCGCGGCCGAGGATTGCTGGTTCCGCGCCCGGCAATACGGGCTCGACCGCCAGCAGTTCAACCGGCCGCTGGCGGCGACGCAGCTCTACCAGAAGAAGCTCGCCGACATGCAGACCGAGATCGCGCTGGGTCTGCAGGCCAGCCTGCGCGTGGGGCGGCTGTTCGACGAGGGCAAGATGGCGCCCGAGATGATCTCGATCGTCAAGCGCAACAATTGCGGCAAGGCGCTGGACATCGCCCGCATGGCCCGCGACATGCATGGCGGCAACGGCATCTCGGTCGAGTATCACGTCATCCGTCATGCGCAGAACCTCGAGACGGTGAACACCTACGAGGGCACGCATGATGTGCATGCGCTGATCCTCGGCCGGGCACAAACCGGCATCCAGGCCTTCGGCTGATGTCCGCCGCGCCGCTGAAAGGGCTGCGGGTCGTCGAACTGGCCCGCATCCTTGCCGGTCCCTGGATCGGCCAGACCCTGGCCGATCTGGGCGCCGAGGTGATCAAGGTCGAGGCACCCGAGGGCGACGACACCCGCCGCTGGGGGCCGCCCTTCATCGAACGGCCGCGTCCCGACGGCTCGACCGAGACCGTGGCCGCCTATTTCCACGCCGCGAATCGCGGCAAGACCTCGGTGATCTGCGACTTCAACGACCCGGCCGATCTGGAGCGGCTCAAGCGGCTGATCGACGAGGCCGACGTGCTGGTCGAGAATTTCAAGCTGGGCGGGCTGCGAAAGTTCGGCCTCGACCATGCCAGCCTGTCGGCCCGGAACCCGCGCCTCGTCTATGCCTCGATCACCGGCTTCGGCCAGGATGGGCCCCGGGCGGCGCAGCCGGGCTACGATTTCCTGGTCCAGGGCATGTCGGGGATCATGGACCTGACCGGAGAGCCCGCGGGCGAGCCGCAGAAGGTCGGCGTCGCCTGGATCGACATCTTCACCGGGCTCTACGGGGTGATCGCGGTGCAGGCGGCGCTGGCCGAGCGCGAACGCTCGGGGTTGGGCCAGCATCTCGACCTGTCGTTGCTGGATTGCGGCGTCGCGGTCCTGGCCAATCAGGCGACGAATTACCTGCTGGGCGGGGCCGTGCCGCACCGGCTGGGCAATGCCCATCCGAACATCGTGCCCTATCAGCTGTTCCCGGCCTCGGACGGACACCTGATCATCGCCTGCGGCAATGACCGGCAATTCGCCGCGCTGTGCCGGGTGCTGGCGCTGGCGGATCTGGCCCGGGATCCGGATTACGCCACCAATCCCGCCCGGGTGGCGAACCGCGTCCGGCTGGTGCCGCTCTTGGTCCAGGCCACGTGCCGCTTCACCCGCGGCGCGCTGATCGCGGCGCTGGAAGCGGCGGGCGTCCCGGCCGGCCCGGTCAACGATGTGGCCGAGGCTTTGGCCGAGCCGCAGGTGCGGGCCCGCGGCCTGCAGATCGCGCCCGAGGGCATTCCCGGCCTGCGCAGCCCGATGCGCTTTTCGCGCAGCCGGCTTCAGACCGATCGCGCCGCCCCCGCGCTTGGCGCCGGCACCTGGGATTTCGACCCTCGTGACCGGTCCTGAGGCTTTCTCCGTTTTCCAAATACCCCGGGGGAGCGCCATGCGCGTCCCGTCGAGGGACGCGCATGGCGCGGGGGCGGCGCCCCCGGCCGCCGGCACCGCCACCCCGTTCCAGCAAGGCAGGACAGATGACCTATCCCGACACGCAACTCCTGATCGACGGCAGCTGGCGCGCGGCGCTTGACGGGCGCAGCCTGCCGGTGCTCGACCCCGCGACCGGCGCCGAAATCGGCCGCGTCGCCCATGCCGGCATCGCCGATCTCGAGGCGGCGGTCCAGGCCGCCCATCGCGCCTTTGCCGATTGGGGCCGCAGCTCACCGCTGCACCGGTCGGACCTGATGCGCGCGGCCGCGCGCCTGCTGCGCGGCCGCGTGGACGGCATCGCGGCAATGATGACGGCCGAGCAGGGCAAGCCGCTCGACCAGTCCCGCGCCGAGATCATGGCCGGGGCCGAGATCATCGAATGGTTCGCCGAAGAGGCACGGCGCAGCTATGGCCAGATCATCCCCGCCCGCGTGCCGGGCGTCACGCAGTTGACGGTCCGCGAGCCCCTGGGCCCGGTCGCCGCCTTCACGCCCTGGAACTTCCCGATCAACCAGGCGGTACGCAAGATCTCGGCCGCCCTGGCGGCGGGCTGCACCATCGTCGTCAAGGCGGCCGAGGAGACCCCGGCCTCGCCGGCCGAACTGGCGCGCTGCTTCGTCGATGCCGGCTTGCCGGCGGGGGTGCTGAACCTGGTCTATGGCGATCCGGCCGAAATCTCGGGCTACCTGATCCCGCATCCGGCGATCCGCAAGCTGTCGTTCACCGGTTCGACCCCGGTCGGCAAGCAACTGGCGGCGCTGGCCGGACTGCACATGAAGCCCGCCACCATGGAGCTGGGCGGCCATGCGCCGGTCCTGGTCTTCGACGATGCGGATGTCGACGCGGCCGCCGCCGCCATGGCCGCCGCCAAGCTGCGCAATGCCGGCCAGGTCTGCATCTCGCCCACCCGCTTCCTGGTACAGGACGGGGTCGCGGACCGCTTTACCGAAAGATTCATCGCGGCCATGGCGCAGGCGCAGCCCGGCCCGGGCAGCGATCCGGCCAGCCAGATGGGACCGCTGGCCAACGAACGCCGCATCCCCGCCATCGAGCGGCTGATCCGCGACGCGCTGGACCGCGGCGCCCGGCTTGCCACCGGCGGCCAGCGCCTCGGCAACGAGGGCTGGTTCTTCGCGCCCACCGTGCTGCTGGACGTGCCGGCCGAGGCGGCGGTGATGAACGAGGAACCCTTCGGCCCCATCGCCATCGTCAACCGCTTCCGCCAGGACGACGAGGCCTTCGCCGAGGCCAACCGGCTGCCCTATGGCCTGGCGGCCTATGCCTGGACCCGATCCTCGGCCCGGATGCAGCGCCTGCAGGAGGAGATCCGCGCCGGCATGCTGACGGTCAACCATATCGGCCTGTCGCTGCCCGAACTGCCCTTCGGCGGCATCGGCGATTCCGGCATGGGCACCGAGGGCGGCTCGGAGGCCATCGGTGCCTATCTGCAGACCCGGTTCGTCACCCGCAAGGGCTAGAGATAGGGCGGCGTGCAGGCGCTGACCACCACCGCCTCGCGATCCGAGACATTGCGGAAGCGATGCGGCTGGTTCGAGGCGAACAGGAAGCTGTCGCCGGCCTTGAGGATGCGGGTCTCGCCGCCCACGGTCAGCTCGATCTCGCCCGAGATGACGATGCCGCCCTCGCTGCCGTGATGCTGCAGCATGGTCTCGCCGGTATCGGCGCCGGCCTCGTAGCGTTCGTGCAGGATCTGCAGGTTATGCGCGCGGGCGTCGCCGACCTGGCGCAGGCTCATGCGGCCGGCGGGCCCCTCGAAGGTGGAATAAAGCCGCGAGGTCAGGTCGCGCAGCTCGGCCGGGGTGAAGAAGACCGTGCCGCTGGGGCCGCTGTCGGGTTCAAAGAACTGCGACATGGTCACCCCCAGTCCGCCCAGGATTTTGCGCAGCGAGGCGACCGAGGGACTGCTGCGGCCGGTCTCGATCATCGAGATCTGGCCATGCGGGACCCCCGAGGCCTCGGCCAGCTGCCGCTGCGACAGCCCGGCCTCGCCGCGCAATTCCCTGAGCCTTGCGCCGACGTCGAAATCCTGCATCCATCCCCCGCTCGTGGCTTTCCGGCATCCTAGCGCCAAACCGGACCCGCCGCCAGTTCGGATGGCCGACCCGTCGCGCAGGATGCTGCGCAGATCTACCCCTGCGGCTGCCGCGCGCGGCAGGCATTGCGATAGTCGCGCGGGGTCTGGCCGAAAAAGGCGCGGAACTGGCGCGAGAACTGGGCCTGGTCGCAAAATCCCAGCCGATAGGCGATGCCGGCCAGCGACAGGTCGCCCGGCATCTGCAGCATGTCGCGCGCGGCTTGCAGCCGGGTCTCGCGGATATGCTGCGCGACGGTGGTGCCGGTCTCGCTGAACAGGTCGTGCAGATAGCGCTTGGAGATGCCGCAGACCCGGGCCACGCTTTCCGGCGACAGGGCGGGATCGCGGATCTCGCGCCGGATCGCCTGTTGCGCCCGCTGCAGATGCGCGGCCCGGACCACCGTTCCGGCGCCGCGGTCGGTCTCGGCCTGGCGATCCAGGGCCAGGGCCAGCAATTCGATCAGGTGCCGGCCAAGCACTTCGGCGGCGCCGGCATCCTGGGGCATGGCATGGGCGCGGCGCACCGTCTCGGCGAAAAGCCCGCCCAGCCCGTCCCGGCCGTCGAAGATCGTGGCGCAAAGCCGGTCGGGCTGGCGCAGGCGCTCGGCCAGGGCGCTATGGGCGATCTTCATCACCAGCAGGTCGTTTCTGGCCTCGTAGGCAAAGCGATAGGGCGCGTCGCCGCGCTCCAGCAGGAAGCCGCCCGGCCCGCAGGTCACGTCGCGGCCAAGCTGCCGGAACAGCACCGGCGCGACGCTGGGGATGGTGACCAGATATTCCTCGGCCTCGCCATGGCGGATCAGGCCGGGCACCCGCTCGTAGCAGGCCGGTTCGGTGCGCAGCCGCGACAGCGAGACCGGGCCGGCGCTGCGCCGTTCCAGCCGGCCCTGGAAGGTGGCCGGATCGCGATAGCTCAACTGCAGCGGGAAATAGGTGTCGGCAATGATGGCGGACCAATGCGCCGCGCGCTCGGGCGGGGCGGCCGCAGCCGTGCTGTAGCTTTCCAGGACCATGCGGCGCCTCCACGCACAGACATTGGCGATTCGTAACCTGTGCGTGACATTCGGGCAAAAGGATTCTCGCGCGCGCCCGCGAGGGCTGCGCGGCCCGACAAGTTTTCCTGCGCGCAGCGGCAAGTTTCTGCCGGCCCTGCGCTGGCTGACAAGTTTATGCGCAGCTGCCGCCAAGACCGGTCCGCTGGCGCAGCGCACCATGGCAGGCACGAAAAGATGCCGCGCAAGACGGCACGTCACAGGGAGATCGGCATGACCGGCGCCGCCCGCCTCGCGGCCTGCCCTGACGTGCGCCCATGCGGCCCAGACAGGGAAAGAGCCATGACCAGACCCAAACCCGACCCCATCACGCTTTCGGTGGTGCGGGGCGTCCTCGAGACCACGCAGCGCGAGATGACGCTGACGCTGGAACAGACCGCCCGCAGCTCGGTCTTCAACCTCGCGCATGACTATTCGACCGCGCTGTTCAACCACACGCCCGAGATGATCCTGCAGGGCCAGGACATTCCCATCCATCTGGGCAGCCTGATCCCGGCGATGAAATCGGTGGCGGCGTTCTTCCAGGGCGACATCCACGAGGGCGACCTGATCCTGCACAACGACCCGGCCTATGGCGGCAGCCATATCATCGACACCTGCATGTATTACCCGGTCTTCTACCAGGGCGAGCTGGTGTTCTGGACCGTCTGCAAGGGCCACCTGACCGATGTCGGCGGCCCGGTCCCGGCCGGCTACAACCCCAACGCCACCGAGATCTATGCCGAGGGGCTGCGCATCCCGCCGGTCAAGCTCTGGGACCGCGGCAAGCCGCGCCACGACGTGATGAACCTGCTGCTGACCAACATGCGCGCCCGCCGCGACCAGGAGGGCGACTTCAACGCCCTGATCGGCGCCTGCCTGGTCGGCGCGCGCAATCTGGTCCGGCTGATGGACAAATACGGCAAGCAGGTGGTGCAGGACTGCATCGCCGAGCTTCTGGACATGGCCGAGGCGCATATGCGCAAGCTCATCGCCCAGGTTCCGGACGGCACCTATACCGGCACGGCGGTGCTCGAGGATGCCGGCCACGGCTTCGGCGACATGGACATCACCGCCACGGTGACCATTCAGGGCGACGGCTGCCACATCGCCGTCAGCTCGCCGCCGCAGGTGCCCTATTTCATCAACAGCTACGAAGGGAACAGCCATTCCGGCGTCTATCTGGGCCTGATGATGTTCGCGCAATTGCCGCCGCCCTATAACGAAGGGCTCTATCGCTGCGTGACCACCGACATGGGCCCCAAGGGCACGCTCTGCAACGCGAAGTCGCCCGCGCCGCACATGAACTGCACCACGACGCCGATGGAAACGCTCACCGACGCGGTGCGGCTCGCCTTCGAACAGGCGGCGCCGGCCAAGGTCTCGGCCTCATGGGGCCATGCCAATGGCTGCAACATCGCCGGCTGGGACAAGCGCCATGACGAGGAATACGTCACCATGGTGCTGGCCTCGATCATCTCGGGCGCCGGGGCCACCGCCAGCCAGGACGGCTGGCACGCCTGCGGGCCGGAATGCTGCTTCGGGGCGCTGACCTCGGGCGATATCGAGATGCTGGAGCACAGCTATCCGATCATCATCCACCGTTATTCGCTGATGCAGGATTCGGGCGGCGCCGGCCAGTTCCGCGGCGGCTCCGGCACCTGCTGGGAGGTCGAGCCGCTGGACAGCCCGATGACGCTCGTCACCTTCGGCGAGGGCCGGCGCATCCCGGCCATGGGCGCGGCGGGCGCGCGGTCGGCCCTGATCCCGCCCAAGGTCGGCCGGCTGGAACTGACCCGGCATGGCGAGACCCGGATCATCACCGAAAACGTCATCGAGACCATCCAGCCCGGCGAGCGTGCCGCGAACCGCAATCCCGGCGGCGGCGGCTATGGCGACCCCTATGCCCGCCCGGTCGAAAAGGTGGTCGAGGATGTCAGGAACGGCCTCGTCAGCCTGGAGGGCGCCCGGCTCGATTACGGCGTGGTCATCGCCGATGCCGCGACCCTCGCCGTCGATCACGCCGCCACCGCCGCCCTGCGCGCCGCGTAAGCCTTTCACCGTTTTCCAAATACTCCGCGGGGGTCCGGGGGCGCGAAGCCCCCGGCGCCAGGCCCGCCGGAGCCAGCCAAAGATGGAACCCGCCATGAAACACCAATATCGCCTGGGCATCGACGCCGGCGGCACCTTCACCGATTTCATCCTCGCCGACCGCGAAGGGGGCTTGCGCATCTTCAAGGCGCTGTCGACTCCGCAGGATCCGACCCTGGCGATCCGCAACGGCCTTGCGGTGATCGAGGAGGAAACGGGCATCAGCCCGCGCGAGCTGGTCTCGAACGCGGATCTGTGCATCAACGGCACCACGGTCGGGCTCAATGCGCTGATCACCCATACCGGCGCCAAGACCGGCCTGATCGCCACCCGCGGTCACGAGGACAGCATCGAGATCCGCCTCGGCCACAAGGAGGACGGCTACCGCTACGATCCGGACTATCCGCCCGCCACCATGCTGGTGCCGCGCTACCTGCGGCGCGGGGTCTCAGAGCGGGTGATCTCGACCGGCGCCGTCCACACGCCGCTGAACGAGGAGGAGGTGCGCGAGGCCTGCCGGCATTTCCTGCGCGAAGGCGTCGAATCGGTCGCCATCAGCTTCGTCTGGTCGGTGCTGCATCCCGACCACGAAAGCCGCGCCGCCGAGATCGTGCGCGAGATGATGCCGGAGGTGCGCCTGACCGTCGGCAGCCAGCTTTATCCGCAGGTGCGCGAATACACCCGCACCTCGACCGCCATCGTGAACGCCTATCTGGCGCCGATCCTGTCGCGCTATGTCCGGGCGGTGGACGGCTATTTCCAAAGCCTCGGCGCGCGCCAGCCGGTGCGCTATTTCCAGTCGAACGGCGGGCTCGCCCTGGGGTCGGTGGTCTCGGAGCAATCGGTCTATGCGATCAATTCCGGCCCCGCCTCGGCGCCGCGCGCGGCGCTTTACCTGGGTGAGCCCTACGGGCTTTCGGACATCATCACCGTCGACATGGGCGGCACCAGCTTCGACATCACCCTGACCCGCGACGGTGAAGCCAATGTTTCAAAGAACATCGACTTCCTGCGCTATCGCATTGGAATCCCGATGATCCAGGTGGAAACCCTGGGCGCGGGCGGCGGCTCGATCGGCTGGATCGACTCGATGGGGCTGATGCAGATGGGGCCGCAATCGGCTGGCTCCGAACCCGGTCCGGCCTGCTATGGCAAGGGCGGCGAGCGGCCGACGACCACCGATGCCAACCTGGTGCTGGGCTATCTCAACCCGCAGGGGCTGGTGGGCGGCCGGCTGCCGCTCAGCGTCGAGAAGGCGCGCGAGGCGATCCGCCGGCATCTGGCCGAGCCGCTGGGCATCAGCGTCGAGACCGCGGCCTACGGCATGTTCACCATCGTCAACCACAACATGGTGAACGCGATCCGCCGCGTCTCGGTCGAGCGCGGCTACGATCCGCGCGACTTCGTGCTGAACTGCGCCGGCGGCGCGACCGGCGCGCATATCACGGCGCTTGCGCGCGAGATGGGGATCGACAAGGTGCTGGTCTCGAAGCTCGCCTCGGGGCTGTGCGCCTTTGGCCAGATCATCTCGGACGTGAAATACAACTACATGGCCCCCATCGCCGCGCGGCTGGAAGGGGCCGAGGCGGCCCGTCGTCTCGACGAGACCTTCGCCCGGCTCGAGGACAAGGGCCGCGCCGACCTGCTGGCCGACGATTTCGCCCCCGACCGGGTCGGCATTCGCCGCAGCCTCGACATGCGCTATGTCGGGCAGGTGCACGAATGCACGGTCAGCGTCGATCCCTTCGCCATCGACGAGGCGGCGCTGGAGCGCCTCAAGGCCGCCTTCCACGCCCGCCACGAGGAACTCTACACCTATGCCGAGCCGCACAGCCCGGTCGAGGTGGTGAATGTGGAAAGCGCCATCTCGGGCGCGGTCGAGCGGCCGGCGCGGATGCGCATCGCCGCGGGACAGGGCGCCCATGCGGCGCTGGCCGGCACGCGCGAGATGATCTTCGACGCCGTGGGCCGCAGACACGAAACCCCGGTCTATGACGGCGCGAAGCTGGGCGCGGGCGATGTCGTCACCGGCCCGGCGGTCATCCAGGAGGTGACGACCACCATCGTCATCGAGCCGGGCTGGGTCGCCGAGCTGGATCAGAACGGCGTCTATGTCGTGACCGTGGCCAACGCCGCCGAGGCTGCGCCCGAAAGGGCCGCCGCATTGGCCGAGGCCTGAGCACAGGCCGGGCGGGGCCGCCCCAAGGCCCCGCCCATCCGGAAACAATCACAAAAAACCAAACAGGGAGTTTCAGCCATGGCTGGATCTTTGGACAATGCGGAAGAACTGGAATTCTCGGATCGGCCGGTGCCGCGCGACCAGCGCATGGGCCGGCTGCCCCTGACCATGGCCTGGTGGTCGGTCTGCTCGGCCATGTTCTACCTGGTCATCGCCGCCTCGCTGGCGCTGGCCTATGGCGCAAGGAACGCCATCATCGGCCTGGTGCTGTCGGTCATCGCCTATGCGGCGGTGAACGCGGTGCTGGTGCGGCACGCGATCCGCACCGGGCTCAGCGTCTCGCTGTTCTCGCGCATCCTGCTGGGCCGAAGCGGTGCGGCGGTGGCGACGCTGATCTTCTTTGCCACCGCAATCTATTACGCGGTGTTCGAGGGCTCGGTGATCGCGGTCGCGCTGCGCGAATATGCCGGCATCGCCTATCCGCTGGCGGCGCTGGTGGTGGCGGTCTATTCGGTGGCGCTGATCTTCGGCTCGATCCAGAACTGGCTGGACCGGTTCAACGGCGTGCTCTTGCCCTTCTACCTGCTGGGGCTGGTCGCGGCGGTGGCGCTGGCGGTGGCGGAATACGGCTATTCGGATGCCTGGCTGACCCTTGGCCCGCCGGGCGGCCCGCCGGCCGGCGGCTGGTGGGACTGTTTCACCGCCTATATGGGCGTCTGGATCCTGATGATGTTCACCTATGACTATGCCCGCTTCGGCCGGCCCGAGGACGCAAGCTTCCACGCCACCCTCGGCTTCGGCGCGCCCTTCTATGCGGTGGCCTTCCTGCTCAACGGCCTGGTCGGCATCTTCCTGGCCGCCAGCCTGCCGACCCAGGGCAGCATCTCGGAAGTCTCGGTGGTCTTCGCGCTGGTGCAACTGATGGGCGTGGCCGGGCTGGCCTTCGTCTGGATCTCGCAGACCCGGATCAACACCGCCAACTATTACCTCGCCGCCGTGAACATGGAGAGCTTCGCCCGCACCGTGTTTCGCCTGCGCCTGCCGAAATGGGTCTGGGCCTGCGTGGTCGGCGCCATCGCCTATGCGCTGATGCTGGCCGATGTCTTCGCCTATATCCTGCAAGCGCTGGCCTATCAGGGAATCTTCGTGGTGGCCTGGGTCGCCATCGCCCTGGTCCACATCACCGGCGGCGAGCGCGCCGAGCCCGAGGACACCGAGCGCGTCCGCGCCGTCAACCCCGCCGGGCTGGGGGCCTGGCTGATCGCCTCGGCCGGCGGGCTGGCCCTGCATTTCATCGGCGGCGCTGCCGCATCCTTCTCGGCCCCTGCCACCTTCGTGATCGCCGGGCTGGCCTATGCGGTGCTGCGCCGCCGGACCAGGGCGCTGGGTCAGCCGACCTGAGCCCCGACCTGCGCCAGCGCCTGAAACTGCCGGGCGAGACGGGCCCCCGTCTCGCCCCATCGGGCCTGCAGGGCGGGGGCGCCGCCCTGCTGCCATGACCGCCAGGCCTCGGCCGCCGGAATGTTGCCGAACCAGCCGACGCCCTGCGGCGCGCCGGGGGTATGCAGCACCGCGCGCTCGGCCAGCAGCCCGTTCTCGACCAGGATGGCGCGGGCGACATGCGGAGCGGTCGGCGGCGCGGCGGCGGGCCGGTCGTCGGGAAAGCCCAGCCGCGCCGCCCAGAAGGGCGCGGCGCGGAAACGCGGCTCGGCGCGCAGGAAGTCGCGGCCGATCCGGGCCTGGTGCAGGCTGGTCTGCAGCGCGCGCTCGGCCAGAAAGCGCCGGCAGAGCGGTTCGGCGCCGGGTCGGGCCGCCAGGGTGCGGCGCACGGCGGCGACGGCCAGCGCGCTCGACACCGCCCAGAACTGGCCATGGCCGGACAGCGGGTCCATGGCGGCAAAGGCGTCGCCGACCCGCAGCAGGTCCAGCGCGCCAACCGGCGCGGGCAGGCGCGGCGCCGCCTCGCGCAGCAGCGGCGGGCCCGTCAGCGGCGCATCGGCCAGCATAGGCTCGGCCGCGGCCATGGCG